>JBGAVL010000146.1:0-14719 GCA_044228145.1 Obscuribacteraceae bacterium (SeqCode) | reverse complement strand
AAGCACCACCGCGCGATGAAACCTCCGAGCGACTCTTCTGGGATGCGCGTGAATTTGGCCAACTAATGGCGCCGAATGCTCCGCTCAAACCACATGAATCGCAGCTCGTGGGTTTTGCATCATCAGAAATGCTCCTGGACCGAGTAGAATTTCCGACGTCCTCCGGCGAGAAGACTTCTCTTTCAAATGCAATCGACAGTCTCGACTCCGCGCGCCGCGACAGATTTTACCGCCGCATGGATGAGTTCGAAACACGAGCACGCAAGGAGTACATGCCCGCAGCTCAAATTGAGGCAACATACGCTCAGATTCGCCGCCTCATTGAAGGGCGCTCCGCCTCATTGACCGAAGAGCAGTGCATCAACATTGCCGAGCAGACAATTTCCATGGCTGCCGATCCGACCTCTATCGATCAGGGTGTGCATGACACTTGCGGTGCCGCCGTCGTCGAAGTAAGAACCTACATGAGACACCCGGAGAAAGCGATTCAGTTGGTCGCAGACGCCGCTTTGAACGGAGAGGTTTTGACCAAGAGTGGCAGGGCGTTGCCGATAGATACTACGCCTCACGATACATCGAAGTTGGATTTTCCAAAATCAGGACAGCGCAGTCATGCCAGCGAACTGTTTCAAGTGGCAGCCGTAAACTTGGCATTGAACGCCAGACCCGGAACGCAAGAAGGTACTGTTGCCTATCGGCAGACAGACAGACGTCCGGAAACGATCAATCTTGGCGAGAAGGTTATTGATAATTCGGTATTTCCGCCCTCCGAGAAAAAGTTTGAAGGGCTTTTTGTTTCTGATGTGTTGCTCATGAACAAATTGATAACAGGAGAAGACGAGCCGGAATTGGTCTTGTGGCGATCGCCGCAGAAGAAAGAGAGAGCGTTTGGAAAGCCATTTACTACCGAAATTGAACTGGAAAAGGCGCTACTGGAAGCGAAACAAAATGGCAAATTGCCGGCAATTCTCTTTGTCTACAGTGGCAGTGATCCTCTCTGGCAGGATGCGCCAAATAATGCCGACGGTGGACGCGGTGGTTGGCACTTTATCAACGTCACCGACATTCATCCGGGCCGCCCACCCAAGGTGGAAATTGACAGTACCTGGTGGAGACGCGCCGACCATACGAAAAATCTAGGCAAGTCCCTCAGTCTCTCGGAACTCTTTCTGTCTACTCTTGATCCCCGCGACGCCGAAACCCAGCTAAGACAGAAAGTCGCTGCCGACGCCAAAGCCGGATCACCTGACACTGCACGGCAAGTTGCTCTGGCCCGTCAGGAGTGGGTAAATGGCAAAATCGATACGGATGGGCTGGAAAGCTCGCTTAGAGAATTGCTGCTGTTTGCCGATCTGCGCTGGAAGAATGAACTCAAAGAGGGCAAATTGGACGTTTCTGAGCAGCGGCGCAGCCTTTCGAAAACCATGGAAGCAGTCGATCGATTGCCCTACTTCAATAAGCTGCGCATGCTGGAAAGTCTGAAGAACAGAGGCGTAATTGACGAGAGAGAATACAATTCAGCAATAGTCGCAACCGCTAATGAAATGAGAGAGCAGCGTATGATGATGACCTTTGCCGGTGAATTGGATGCGCAGGCGGAGCTGGGGTTTAGACGAGCACAAGATGAACTCGGCAAGCGCTTGAGTGCAATGTCTCCGGAGGCGAAGCGGGATGTCGACTATCAATTAAAACGCGGGCAAAACACAGACAACAGCGGATATTTTGCCACGCGCGCTAAAGAGAGACGGGACAGGCGAAAGTTGTAAAAAATAGACCCAGTCGCTCATTTACCCGGAATTTTCACGAATTAGAATAAAACTTTCACCCATTTTTAGGGTCAAGATGGCTGTCTATTGCTTGCTATGCGGTTGTCAAGTCTGGTACGTTTAGATGCGTTTGGAATCTACCGTCTGCCGAGTAATAAATGCCAAGGTTTGTGGATGCACTGCCAACGGATGGACAAATTCTCAGCCTCTTTGCGCCGCTGGGAATACTTGCTCGCATCCTTCCGTGCCTGACCAAACCTTCCTGTTACAGTCGCATCGATTTGGAAGAGTTCAAACGAATCTGCAATTACCTCGGTCCGAAGTCTTTGCCGCTCATTCTCACCACCGCAATTTTCATCTCGCTGGCGCTAACTGTAGAGACGATTCTTGAAACTACGCGCTATGGCGCACAGGACAGTTCGGGTGCGGCAATCTCAATTGGTCTTTTGCGTGAATTGGGTCCGCTCACCGTCAGTATTTTTTGGGCAGCCAGAGTCACGGTTTTGCTTTCGTACAATGCAAAATTGTATGTTGACAAAAATGGTCCGACTGACTTTATAGAAGTATTTGTCTTTCCGCGTTTTCTTGCCGGATTGATCATGGCTGTTCCGCTTGCCAGTTACGGACTAGTTTTCGGATTTGCTACTGCAGCAATGTACGCACCAACTATCGGTGTCAGTTCGTGGCAGGAATTCCTTGAAATAGCTCGGGTTTCGATTCACGAGAAAGATATTTTCGTCTATTTTTTCAAATTGATTTTGCTCAATCCCATAATCGCGGTGATTGTCGGCAGTGCCTGCGGACTTTATTCTAATGAAGATGGTGGCAGCACCGCTTCTCACGCGGTATCGAAAATGTTCATTTATGCAGTTATTGCCAATTTTGTTTTCACTTATTTCATGTATCCCGTCTAAACAGCAAGGAAGAAGAACTCTCAATGTCAATCACTACCGATTCCAACTCGGCAATTCGCGATGGACGCATGGGAGTTTTTGTCCTGATATCCATCATCTTTTTGATGGGCTCATACCTCTGGTTCAAAGCGATTAATCCATGGAATCCGCAGCAAAGATTTGATGTGCACTTTCAAGAGGTCGCTGCCCTCAATGACAATGCGCCGGTGCTGGTCAATGGTGTGCGCGTCGGCTCTGTCGAAAGCATACATTTGAAAGGGAAGGATGCAGTCCATGTGAGACTGCAAATCAATACCTCAAAGATAGTCATTCCGGAAGGTTCTACTTTCAGAATCTTGAGCAATAACGTTGTCGGTGTAAAGTACATCGACATTTCTTTGCCCAAGCTCGATCCTTCAAAGCCGGCACCAAAGCCGTTAGACTCATCAATGGAGATCAAAGGGCAGGATCCCGGACGTCCGGAAGTGTTGATTGACAGTCTCACGGCTACTCTCGAGAAAATCAATTTCGAAAAGCTCGAGAAAAAGGTGAGCACTAATCTCGACGAACTATCAAATGCCACCAAGAACATTTCCAAAGCATCTGAGAAATTCGGTCCTGTTGCCGACAAGACCATTTCTATGGAAGGCAAAGTGAGCGGACTCGCCGACGAGTTCAAGATAACATCGAAGCGGATCAACAAGATAATCGATAATCCGCAATTCGTTGCAGACTTGAAGGACACCACCAAACGGGCGAAGGATGTTGCCGTATCGATTCAACGGACAATGGATCAAGTTGACGACATGCTCAAGGATAAAGAGCTGCGATCGGAAGTGAAAGATACGCTGGCTCGATTAAATGAAGTGACTTTGCACGTACAGCATGGAATGGAATCGTTTGAAAAACTGGCGCAAGATAAAGAAGTGCGCGGCGACATGAAAGCAATCGTAGTCGATGCCAGGCATGCCCTCGACAAAGTCGACAAGCTGGTCAGTACTCCTGGTTTTGGTGCCGATGTTCGAGATTCTTTGAAGGAGGCAAAAGCGGCGCTGGAAAATGTCAACACGGTCAGCTTGCAAGTCAATCAGATGTTGAATAAGAAGCATCCTCTGCTGCATATGATTTTCGGGGCTCCCGGTAAATTGAAAGTACACGCAAAAAAATTGGATAAGTCAAAAGAAGCGAAGGGTGAATGTTCGAAAGATTCGACTAACGCCACCATGACCGGTACAACAACCTCGAATGATGCTGTGGTCGATGAGATAAACAAGAAGAATCCTTCTGACGACTAGAGATTGATTATCCGCCTGGTTATTCCTTTGACTTTACATCTTGTTCCGCAAACGCAAGACAAGCAAGAATGTCCTCATGCTCAAGGACAGGATAGTCATTCAAAATTTCGGCATAGTCAGTGCCTGAACTCAATAGTTCCAAAACATCCAGAACGCGAATTCGCATTCCCCGAACACAAGGACGCCCACCGCACTTACCTGGTTCAATGGTAATTCGCATTAACAGCTCAGCTTTTCCATTAGGCTCGTCGTCAGTTGCAACCATTTCTTCTGCAATAAGTTTTTGAGTGAGGCGGGACTACGGAGCTTGCTTTTCAGGAATCTTTGTCAATCGAATTCTGGTGTCTTCAACAACAGCAAAGTGTCCAAGCCAGTCTTCTCGATATTCCAGCACTCGTGCCGCTGTTTCTGCAACATACTCTGGAGATTTTGCAGAGATCCGAAAGAGAATCACGCCGAATGAAGCAGATTTTCCGGCCCGAAAGACTAATTCACCAAAATCCTTATCAAATGTCAGAAGGACACGATTTTCATTCTTCGCATGAGCGAGCACCTCCTCATCTGAAATGCCAGGTGCATGGGTAAGGATCCAGACAACATCATGTCCGCGTTTGCGCAACTCAGACACGGCAAGTCCCGGGAAATTCTCATCTGCTAAGAAACGCAACACCTATGCCCCAATTGGGTAAACTCGCTCTGCTGACAGGGCGTCTCTTGCATAAGCCAGGCAAGCGCGAATATCATCTTCAGTGACGCTCGGATAGTTTTTGGCAATATCCGCATTGCTCCACCCTTGGGCCAAAAGGTCAATCACAAATTCGACTGCAATTCGAGTGCCTTTAATTACCGGCTTTCCTGCTAGAACGGCGCAGTCAAAGACAATTCTATCTTGCCATTTCGATTGATTTGAGGGTCTATCTTGATCCATAAGTATTCCTGGCGGCGGACAAATTAGCGGGCACGCTTCTATTCTACACCAAGCTTTTTGAAAACACCGCTGGCTTCGCAAACAATCGGGTGCTCTCTCCCGTTCTGTGTGTTGTTGGTTTTTTTTGAGACGAGGTCACCCAATAGATGGTTAGCGCTATGAGCCTTCATGAAGCGAGATGTTTTGCTTCAAATGATCGTCAATTATCAGTAAAGCTCTGAATGGGTACAGGATAATTCGTGCCGCAGCGAGGCAACAATCTCCCAGTTCTGGAAGAGTCGAAGAGTCATTTTTTCAAGTGCATACAATGAGAATGCAAGGTTCTTTCGCCCGCATATTCTCAGACGCTGAAGACCGTGGCTCCATTTGTTCTTCAGCGACGCTTGTGAGATCGATACATCCAAACAGATCGATTATCATGGTGGAACAATTACCGTTAGTTTTTCAGAATCAGATCGCCGCTAGCGGGCTTTTAGGATTAGCTAGAGGTCCGCAGTGTTTTGTCTTGCAATATCATGCAAGAGGGGGTTTCCGGCAGTGATTACATTCGACGAATGGAACCATTCCGCTGAGGTTTAAGTGATGAACGCAGAGAGAATAGAGAAGATCAGGAAGGAAGCCACCACTCGAGTGAACAAAGAAGCATTGGTGCAGTTTCGGATCGAACCTGAAATTATGGATCGTTTGTATGAAGAGACGAAGAGGCTTGGACTGCAGGTAGTAACTATGGTTCGGATGTTGGTGATGGAGTGACCAGAACGAGAAGTCTGCTTAGCTGCTCTTTCTTGTGTGAATTCGATGGATCGTATATGTAATCAGTATCTGTTGCCGGTTGAACTTTGGGTGTATGCGCATATGCTGGATATTTTATTGCCAGCCATACGAAAGTATGGTATTCTATAGATCTAGAACTTAGAGGATGAAGGGGGCTGGAAAGATCTAGTCCCCCAGAGGCTCGTGGCAGGTGAATTTGCCTTCCGCCTACTTCACTTCCACATCTGATGTTTTCTAGATCTGGAAATCCCTGGAAAATTACATCTATATGCCGTGAGTGCTGGATATCAAAGATATGCTGAGCTGCATTGTCATTCGTCCTTTTCTTTTCTGGATGGAGCATCCAATCCGGAAGAGTTGATTATTCGTGCCAAAGAGCTTGGTTTATCTGCTCTTGCAATAACCGATCATGACGATTTTGGCGGCATCGTCAGATTCGCTTATTCTGCAAGAGAAATGGAATTTCCTGCAATCATTGGTTGTGAACTTACTATTGAAGATGATTCCCATTTGATCTTGTTGGTTGAAAACGAGCAAGGGTACAAGAATCTTAGCTACCTGCTCACACAAGCTCGCATGCAAAAAACTCGCGGAAAACCTCGTGTTTCATATCAGCATCTGGAAGAACGTGCACAAGGATTGATCGCTCTTTCCGGTTGTCCTAATGGACGCATTCCATCAGCATTATTTCTCGATCAAATAGCCGAAGCAAGAGAGATTGCAGGACGACTCAAGGAGATTTTTCCAGGGCGCTTTTATCTTGAAGTATGGAATCACTTTTTAAATCAGGAAGCTGTAATATCCAAAAAAATATTGAAATTGTCCGAAACCATGGCAATACCATGGGTGGTGACTAATAATGTTCATTATGCAAACTCTGACGGGCGCATGGTGCATGATGTTCTCACTTGTCTAAAACATGATGTGACATTGGCCAATGCTGGACGAAGACTGAGAGCTAATGGCAGTTTTTACATGAAGTCTCCGGACGAGATGGCACAGCTATGGCGTCATGATTTGACAGGTGTAAATAACACACTGCAGATTGCAGAAAGATGCCGGTTTCGCCTGGGTGCATTCAAACCACCGTTGCCTTATTACGAATTGGAGCCAGGCACCACACATAATGGCATTTTGGAAAAATTAGTATGGGAAGGTGCGAAGATAAGGTATCCTGATCTGACTGCAAAACATTTGCATCAGATCAATTACGAGTTGAGCATGATCACGAATTTGGGTTTGGCTCCCTACTTTCTGATTATGTGGGACATTGTCAAATTCGCACTCAGCAACGGAATTGCTGTACAAGGTCGAGGGTCGGCAGCTAATTCAGCAGTTTGCTATTGCTTGATGATCACTGCCGTTGATCCTATCGGCATGGACTTGCTTTTTGAACGTTTTCTCTCTTCCGGGCGCAATGAGCCACCCGATATCGATCTTGATATTGCTCATCAAGAAAGAGAGAAGGTACTCCAGTATGTTTATGAAAAATACGGGCGCGAACACGCAGCAATGGTTTGCGAAGTAATTACATATCGCGGTCGTTCTGCAGTGAGAGATGCTGCTCGTGTATTGGGATTTTCCCAGGAGCAAGCAGATTCATTGTCGCTGGAAGCAAGACACATGGAAGCTCAAGAAGCAGCTTTGAATTTAAGAGCCGGTGGTGCAGAAAGAGCCGGGCTTGATCTAAAAGATAAGCGCGTGCAGCAATTGATCAGGGTTGTTGCCGGCTTGCATCAATTACCCAGACACCGCTCAATTCATGTGGGTGGTTTTGTACTTTGCGGAAATGCACTCGGTGAAGTGGTTCCTATCGAGCCGGCAGCAATGGATGCTCGCACTGTCATTCAGTGGGACAAAGACGATATTGATTTGATGGGATTGATCAAAATCGATCTGCTTGGGCTGGGTATGCTCACTCTTATTCAAGAAGGATTAAAACTTGTCCATAAATATCGAGGACTGGATATTGATATTGGACGGCTAGACATGAGCGATCCGGCTATCTATGAGATGTTGACCAAAGCAGACACGGTTGGTGTCTTTCAAGTTGAATCTCGAGCACAAATGAATATTCTTCCGCGCATCAAACCCAAATGTTTCTACGACATCATTGTTTCTATCGCTATCGTCAGACCGGGACCAATTCAAGGAAATATCGTCCATCCCTATTTGCGCAGACGTAGGGGAGATGAGCAAGTCACATATCTCCATCCGTCTATAGAGCCGATTTTGAAACGTACTTTAGGTGTTCCTTTGTTTCAAGAGCAAGGTATGAAATTGGCTGTTGTCGCTGCTGGATTTACTCCTGCTCAAGCCGATCAATTGAGGCGAGTGATGAGCCATAAGCGATCTCTTGAGAGGATGGCTGCATTGTGCGAAGATCTGGCCGCCGGTATGAAGAAGAACAATTTCTCCCCTGAAGCAATTGAAACAATCACGCATCAATTGAGAGCCTTTGCAAATTATGGATTTCCTGAAAGTCATGCCGCCTCTTTTTCCCTTTTGGTTTATGCATCTGCATATTTAAAACGCTATTTCCCAACCGAGTTTTTCTGCGCGATTTTGAATGCACAGCCGATGGGTTTTTACAGCCCGGCCACTCTCATTCGCGATGCGATAAAACACGGTGTGGATGTGCTCAATGTTGATCTGGCAAAGAGTGATTGGGATTGCACAATTGAAGTTGTTGATAAGAAAGAAGGTTTTGGTGCATTTGGATTCGGCAATGCAAATAAAACTAAAAACACCGAAGTTGATGCTCAAAATTCAAAGAAAACTCAAAAACTGGCATTGCGAATTGGACTGAGATTTGTGCATGGTCTGGGAAACAAATCCATGCAAACACTAAAATCTGTTTTTGCAACCGGAGGTAAATTTACTTCGCTCGAGGATGTTCTTCAAAGAAGTGGTCTGGGCCCAAGTGATTTGAAAATGCTTGCCCGTGCAGGTGCTTTTGAAAGTCTTTATCCCGGGCGCCGAAAAGCTTTATGGGAAGTGCTGTCCAGGCTCAATAATCCTCCTGCGACGCCTTTGCTTGATTTGTTGCAAAAGCAGCCGGTTGAAGATGTGCCTGCTATGACCAGCCTCGAAGAAATAGTGGCTGATTTCAAGACTCTTGGTCTTTCTACAGGACCACACCCGATGACCTTTTACAGGCAATGGGCAGCAGACTCCGGCATCAAATCCTGTCACGATCTCAGTGAGTCCGAACACGGCAAAGTCATGTCGGTAGCCGGCGGAGTCATCTGCAGGCAAAGACCGGAAACCGCAAAAGGATTTGTCTTCATCACTCTGGAAGACGAAACAGGTGTCGCCAATATCATCGTCAATCCCAAAGTGTTTGCAGAATTCCGGCATTTGATAATGCGCACTTCTTTTATGTGCGTGAAAGGGAAATTGCAACTTGAAGAAGGCGTAGCCAACATACTTGCAGAGAAATTCGAGCGATTGCCGTTATTAACCGGCAATCCGATTTTGCCTGCCCGTGACTTTCACTGAAAAGCCATCTGGAATGGCGCATTGCAACTTCCTCAGTCCACTGTAAGACTGGCGTATTGAATGCTGCCAGAGTCCACCGTAAGACTGGCGTCTTGAATGCTGTCAGAGTCCCCCGTAAGAGTGGCCCATTGCATGCGCCCTTCCCAATCTGTTTGACAGGAAACATTGCCAGTATTTCGGGACTTCCAAAGTGTGTTGATCAAACACAGGTAGGCATTTTGGGGATTTCCAAAGGTTAAGATGCCGTAATCTAAGTGCCTCCTGAAAACCCCCTGTCCTGCCCCACAGCACTTAATGAGCGCGAGATTGTGGTATTAGTTAAAAGAAAGTGGCTAGCCGTAAGGGTAATCAGAGTTTATTCTTGAAAGTTGAGCAACTTAATTTGGCTGGAAAGAGCGTTGGCGTCCGATGTCGGCAGATCTAAACAAGCGACCTACTGTTGACGAGCGAGATTATTGGGAGACCTTGTACAGGGTCAAGCGCACGCCGTGGGAACTGGGTCAGATCTCTCCGCCGCTCAAGACTTTCCTTGATTCGCCGTACAAAGTGCCGCCCGGACGTATTGCCGTACCCGGCTGCGGAACGGGACACGATTGCATGCTGTTCGCCAGCCGCGGATTCGAGGTCACCGCGATAGACTTTGCGCAGTCTGCATTGAAGGCGACCACTGAGAAATTCATTCAGTCCGGCATATTAAACTCGAAGGGATTCGTGCTCGACAAAGATGTTTTTGACATGCATGACTACGACGGCCACTTCGATTATGTTTTGGACCACACTTTCTTCTGCTCGATCCATCCATCGCGACGCAAGCAATACGCCTATGTCGTGCGCGATCTTCTCAAGCCGACCGGCAAGATGATCTCGCTTTTCTGGTTGGTTGAACGTCGTGGTGGTGGCGCACCTTTTTCAACAACCAACGACGATATTTTTGCGGTCTTCAAAGACATCTTTACCTTCGATATCGTGTTTGAGCCGCCTGATTCAGTCGAGTCAAGAAAAGGCAAAGAGATCTTTTGCTTGATGAGCGTCATTAAGTAACTGAACCCCCCCTCGGCCACCCTATCGTATTTTCCCCACTGACATTAATCTCTACGAAAAGTACTCTAAGACTGTCATCCTGAATTAGAGAATGTAGCCCGATTCCTGAATCCGGAAATCCGTGGGCAGAGAGGCAAAATGGACGGAGATTTCAGCGCTCCTGCAAAAGCCGAAAATGCAAGCGAACAGAGCGGCATATCGAACTTTGCGTCGCACACGTGGGATTCCTTCCGCTACAGCCTTGTTCAAGCTCCTGTCAGCGGAATAGTGCAGCTTTACGATCACGCAAGCGGCAGTCAGCATCTAAAAAACGTTCAGTTTTTCAATGCGCCAAAAGAAGCAGAGTTCGGCAGCTCAGGCTGGGCAGGCAACCTGGTTGGTGGAACCGCGGCTGCAATGGTGCAATTCGGCGTTTTGCACAGACTGGTTGGTGTAGGAGCTGCAGCTAATCTCGAGCGCAGTTCGGCTTATGGAATGAAAGCCGCTCTTCCTTACATAGGCAGATCGGCAGCCACTGGTCTGGCCTTTGGCGGTCTTCTGGCGCCTGTGGATGAAAGCCTTGAAGGTGCGGACTTCTGGAAGGCTCGAGCAAGTAATGCCGCCATAAGCGCCGCTACGTTCAGTACTCTCACAGCTGGTTCGATAGGGCTCAAAAGCACCGGCAAAGCGTTTCTTTCAAACGATGTAGTGGTCAACGCCGCAGCCGGACTGCCGGCTGGTCTGGTCGATGCCGATTTGCGCTCACTGGCGAGTAAAGGGCAACTGGCGACCTGGACTGAACGCACTCAGTCAATGGCCAACTACACTCTAGGCGGCGCGATGGCGGGCGGGGTCAACATGGTCCGCGAGTATGTGGCGCCGACCAGCGGCATTCGCGGAGTCCGCACACTTAAGGACATGACGAGGCTGGCCGACTCCACGATTTCCGAGGGGCATCCGCGGCGCTTTCAATTCGACGACAGGCAAGCACGCCTTCCGAAAGCCGACGAGATGGTTAATTCCCCACAGAGTGAATGGTACAACCGCGCCACTGTCTCTCTCAGGCAGAACATCGACAATAGCAATCTCTCGATTGCTCAGCGCAAGCTGCTTGTGTCTGGTACACAGGAAATGGCTTACGGACTGGATGCGATCGCCAACAGACCAAACAGCACTCGTCCGATCATGACCATATACGGCTCAGCCAGGATCAAGCCTGATACTTTTGACTACGAGCTGATTCGATACATCGCCGGAAAGGCCGTTCATGAGGGTTATGACGTGCAAGCCGGAGGCGGGCCTGGAATCATGGAAGCCGCCAATCGCGGCGCGTTTCAGGCGTTGAAACCAGTATTTGACGCATCGGGGAAACAGACCGGATGGAATGGCAGCTCAATAGGCGTTGTTATCAAGCTACCTTTCGAAAATGGCGGTACCAATGGCTTGGGCAATGGCTATCAAACCCTTACAGTGAAAGCGCGCAACTTCTATACCAGAGCCGAGATGTTGAATCAAGCCGGACCAGGCGGAGTGTTCGTGATTGGTAAAGGCGGGGTAGGTACAGGAGCCGAGGGGCTGAACACAATTACGCAACTGCAGACCAGTAAAATGGCCCACGCTCCCGTCTTCTTTGTCGGCAAAGAAAACTGGAGACCTATGCACAATATGTTTAAGTCAATGGCAAAGTCAGGCATGATCTCAAAAGAAGACTTGAATCTCTATCAGATAGTCGACGATCCACACGTTATCTTCGCGCCACGCGACAGCAAACACGTGCAAGTACCTGCTCAACATGCAGTCCGGCCAGTCGGGAAACCACCGGCAGTGGCTCATTGAAGCTTGAGCCAAAATTTGACATTGCCAGCCGGTCCGACAGCGGTAGCTTCAGTTGAAGTTGTTTTGCCGGTTTTAGAACAAACCCTCGCGCATTGCCTTGACTGCTGCTTCGGTTCTGTCTGATACGGTCAGTTTTTCCATAATGTGACGCATGTGCGTTTTTACGGTTTCCAGACCGAGTTCTAATTGATCGGCAATTTTTTGATTGCTCAATCCCTGCGCGACCAAACGAAGCACCTCGATTTCACGGGGCGACAATTTTGTGTTTGTGCGTTCTCTTGTGCGAGTCTTGGCAGTTGTGCCATTGCCACCATTGGTTTGCATGGTGCCGCTCGGTTTGTCCGATGCGTAAGCGCATAGCACTCTATTGGCGATGCCTGGATCCAGCCAGACTGCGCCTTCGGCAACGCTTCTAACCACCGTCCCCAATTGCGCGCTGGAAATGTTCTTAAGGCAATAGCCGTTTGCTCCCGCGCTCAGCGCGGCGAAAATTTCCTGGTCGCTTTGATGCGAGGTTAACATGATTACTCTGGTGTCTGGTAATTCTTTGCGAATTCTGCGTGTGGCCTCGATGCCGTCTACATGCGGCAATTCGATGTCCATAAGCACTACATCCGGTTTCAGTTCCATGACTGTTTTCAAGCCATCACGCCCGTCTTCAGATTCTGCTATCACACTCAAACCAGGCACCTGCTCCAGTCCCAACTTTAGACCAATGCGAGTAAACTCGTGATCCTCGACGATGACTATACGGATTGTGGACTCAGATAAATTTTGCATTTTCCTTAACCTATCAGTGTGTTGTTGTTTGCAGATCGTTTTTTTGCTGCCTGTCTGGTTTTTCTTCCGGCTTTTGCACTGGAAGCTTGATGTAAAAGGTGGTCAATTGGCCTGGGTCGCTTTCGCACCAGATTTCTCCGCGATGGGCTTCCACTATTTTCTTGCACAGATAGAGTCCGAGACCCCAGCTATGTTTGTATGTTTTTTCCGGAGATTTATGCCAGTAGCGTCTGAACAATTTTGGAATGTCTTCAGGTTGAATGTCGACACTCGGATTGGAGAAGCTGAATAAAACGTTGCCGGGCAGGTTGCGCGCACCAACTTTTATGGTGCTTCCTTTTGGCGAGTATTTGATGGCATTCTCGAACAAGTTTGTGAATACTCGCCGAATGGCAGTATGGTCTGCCCAAACTTTTTTTAGGTTGGAAGGAATTTCCAATTTCACCTTCAGGTCATGGTCCTTTACGATCGCAGACATGTGATCGAGGCACGATTCGGCGGTGATACCTAGATTGATGGTGTCGAAGAAGTGAGGTTGTGCGTTTGCTTCGTAGCGATACACATCGAGCAATTGCTGGATCATCTTGAGCAAATTGCCGTTGTTCTCGCGTAGTTTGGTGATCAGCATGACTTGTGAATCGTCGAGCTGGTTGGCTGCTGAATTCATGAGCAATTCAATCGCTCTGTCAGTTGCGATCACGGGTGTTTGCAAATCGTGCGTGAGAGTGGCCACGAAGTCTTCCCTGTAGCTAGCGTGTTCAACACGCTCTGACACATCAACGGCTATGAGGACTGCACCGATAATTCTTGAATCCTCACTTTCTACAGGCCAAATGGCCAGGTCAAAGTATCCGAGACTGGTACTCTCTTCAGAAGTTCCATTCTTGGCAATATCGGAGTTGCCGCTGCAATTACAGTTGGTTAGTCCTTCAGCCTCTTCGTGATCCGACTCCTTTAGATACCCGAAACTCTCTGGCGAAGTACTTCTTACCGTCTTGGAGCGCTTCCTTGAATGGCTCTTGGGGCAACCATGGGAATGCCTCGAAAATATTCTTATTTTGAAGGCTGCCTGAGTCGATTCCGGCAAGAGCCGCTATGGTGGTGTTCACTTCATGAATGCAAAAGTCATTGCCGACGTGGACAATTCCTACAGGAGCGTGCTCCAGGATCTGTTGCGTGATGCGGTGCTCTTCTTTGACCTTGAAGGTTTCCGCTTCAAGGCGTCTTTTTGTCTCGAGCAACTTCATCTCATGCTCGCGCTTCTCGTGAGCGAGAATTACTTCAGCCTGCCGCTTAACTTCTTCACGCATCAAATAGAGATTGACGAAAACCCAAACCTTGGACTTCAGAACATCTTTCGAATACGGCTTGATGATGTAGTCTACAGCTCCCAGCGAGTAGCCTTTGAATGCTTCTGCTTCTTCGCGATACATCGCGGTTATGAAAATAATCGGTGTGTTCTTTGTTTTTTCTCTAAGGCGAATCAATCTTGCCGTTTCAAATCCATCTATATCCGGCATCTGCACGTCTAAAAGTAACAGCGCATAATCGTCGGCAAGCAGGCACTTAAGAGCTTCAGCGCCGGATCTTGCAGAGACCATTTCCAGGCGCTCATCATGGAGGGCCGCAGTTAAAGCGGACAAATTCAATTGATTGTCGTCGACAATCAATATTTTAACTTTGTCCGTCTTCACTTTCCAGGCTCCTTCTGGTTCGATAATCTCTTTCATTGGAACGCATTCTGGTTTTGATTACCCAACTGTCCACCAGATTTTTCAGTCGCTCCAGAGTAGCTGGTTTGCTCAGGTAATCATCCATGCCTGCTTGGAGGCACCTTTCTCTGTCACCTTCCATTGCTTGAGCCGTGAGACCTATTATTGGAGTGTGACGCCCAATATCTGTTTCTGAGCGCCTGATTAGAGAAGT
>JBGAVL010000145.1:0-14804 GCA_044228145.1 Obscuribacteraceae bacterium (SeqCode) | reverse complement strand
GTTGAGTGAGTCTTTTCCTTGTTCTCATTTATTTTGGATTTCGATATTGGCGTGGCAGTTTCTGCAGCCGATGCACTGGACAGCGAGAGTACCAGGGAAATCAACACAGTGTTCGTTGCGGTCAAAATACGGCTGGTCATTTAGATTGTGGACGCTGGCCGGATGATACGGTTTCACCAGAGGCGCTTAAGAGTTCACGGCAGCGCTTTAACATGATGCTTGTTGGTTGATCGGAAGGTACCATCTTCAAAATTGTGGCGAACAACTGCTCTGCTTCTTCGATGTCGCCGTCGTCGAAACTCTGCCTTGCGCTTCTGAAAATGGCGATTGCTTCTTCCATCGCGGCTGGCAGTGAGCCCCTGGTCGTTAAAAGCTCGTAGAGTGATTGTTTGTCTGAGCTGCCGTTCAGAGTGACTACATCTATCTGTCTGACTTCCAGCGTTTCCTCGACCAATTTGGCTGTGCCGGAGCCGAGGATAAAACTGGTGCCATAGGTATTGTTGAGCCCCTCGAGTGCCAGCGCTTGCTCTACCGGATCGCCCATGACGCTATATTGTGCAAATTGTGTGTCGCGAGAACCTGCATCGATAGTTCCGCAGAAGGCTTCGCCTGTTTCAATTCCACAAGATGAGCGCAGTGCCAGAGAAGCCAGGTTTTCCGTTTGTGTCTCGCAGTAATTATTGATTTTGTCCTTAATCGCAAGGGCGCATTCGGCTGCTTGTCTGGCCTGGTCGATTCCCGGCAAGGGCAAAGGCGCTCCCCAAAAGGCAATAACACCATACGAGGCGATTCTGTCGACAATGCCGCGATGCTCGAAAACTTCATTGACCATGATGCCGAGGCAATCATTGAAAATCTGAAAAATTCTATCCGGTGGCAACGGATCGACTTGATCCATGAAATCCCTGACGCGGCAAACCATGACTGTTACCTGGCAGCGTTTTCCATCCAGACCTAATTCCGCCAATTGGGCTCTGTCTATTTGTCTGGCGATGTGCTTTGCGGTCATGGAGCGGAACAAACGCGTATGGCGCCTGCGGTCGCGGAAGAAATAGAGGTTTTGGTCGGCGAGCACAAGTAGCCAACATGGAATCGCCACCGCTACAATCGGCACTACCGTTGGTATCACCTGTCCGAAGTTCAAAAATAAGAAAAACGAGACGGCAAACCAGATAAGCGAAATTCCTGCTACGGACAGGAAGCTGCCTAAAGGTCGCCCAACCAAAATGCCCATGACTTGCCCGCAGGCTAGAGCGGCAATCAATATGGCAATCATCATTTTCCACTTAGATGGCGGCGGCAGGCACTTTCCGTTCACCAAATTGGAAATTATATTGGCTTGCACTTCAATTGCCGGCATGCGATTGTCGAATTCGGAAACCGGCGTAGGATAGCTGGATTCATAAATGGGAGCCTGTCTCGGCTGATTGCTGGCAGTGTCCATAAAACTGCTTTCGCCAAAACCAATCAAAACGACTTTGTGTGCAAACGGGCTGTTGGTCGTATTTTGTCCGGCGCCAGTGGACTTGGAGAGCGTGCTAGAAGATTGAAAGTGCTTTTGCCAATCGAGCGCTCGCCACAAGGGAATTGTTGCGAAGCTGCCTTTGCCGCCGGCGAAATTGATGCGGAAATCGACTGGAAAAATCTTGTCTTTGAGAAAAACGCGCTCGTGCATCTGATCGACCATTGATCTGGCGCCCAGGTATTTTTCAGCAACGCGCAACGAAAATGATTTGTAAAACGCCGTGGAATGACCGAATTTCTCGAAGACCAAAGAGGTTTTGCGAACCAAACCGTCCTTATCGACTGCAATATAGGCGTTGCCGAGGCAGGCTCCGTCTGCTCCCAGCGCCACGACAAATGGTTCGTATGGGGCGTGCACTCGCGGCTTTACCTTTCCGCCAGTCTGAAGATCGGGCAGATCAACATTCGTCGAGACCACTATGTTTTTCACTTTCTTGAAAACATCTACCAGCAAGGCATCGTCCTCGTCCAGTGCTTCGGAATTGGAGCTACCGGAGCTTGTGCTATCTCCTGAAGCTTCTTCCAGGTCGACGTCAAAACCGATAACCTCAGCACCGCCCTTGTTCAGCTGTTCGATCAGGCGAGCAAAAAGTGCGCGTGTCCAAGTTTTTTTTGAATTGAGACCTAAACGCCTTGCCGATTCCGGATCGAGCGTAACCAAAACAATCGAGTTTGTGTCCGCAATGCGTTTTTCTTTGTAAGAATCAAGCCCGTCTCTGAACCTCATAAAGTGGTCGGTGACGGAGTTTTCGCTGCCTGCTAGCCGGTCTGATAAAACCGGGATATTGAAACACTCGATTGAAAGAACTACTACGCCAACACAAAAGCAGATAGACAGGGCGCGCCAAGAGAGGTCCTTCGACGAGACGCCGACGACGTTCGAAAACTTTTTTGCCAAACCCTCTTTCATCTGGAACCCTTGCCAGAAGATAACAACAGGAGGCCTATCCCGGGTATTTGGACTTATTCCCTGTTTTGTTGTCTATTAAGTGGTAAAAGAGGTTCTGGTTGTAAAGAGCTGTTTGGTCCATCTCTGTCAATCGCTTGGCGGACAGTGGTTCTCAGGATTGGAAGTTAAACCGTTAACGGTTTAACTTCCAATCCTATTTCTTCTTGGCAACTCGCGGGTTCACGAAAAAAGGGCTGGACGGCGCCAGTCTTTGATTGTGTCCGATAAAGCCGGCTCGGCATGTTTTTGGTAATAAAAAATGGACAGTACTGGATTCGAACCAGTGACCCCCACTATGTCAAAGTGGTGCGCTACCAACTGCGCCAACTGTCCAAATAAACTATTGGAATGACATTCTATCGCGCTTCCAGTCTCCAGGTAAACCGCTCTCGTTACGCTCAGACACCTGGGCTCAACCGCCACGGAAACCCGCAATCAGCTGTAATTCAGAAAAAATTGGAGGCGGCACCCAGATTTGAACTGGGGGTGAAGGTTTTGCAGACCCTTGCCTTACCACTTGGCTATGCCGCCATGGCAAAATTTTGCCAGTAGAAGCTTATCGTAGACTGGATGTTTGCAGCTTGTCAAAAATAGCCAAACTTTGCCAAAGTTTGTAAGCTGGAATGAAGCCTGTATCATACAGACGGGTTGACAGCTGCTTTTGTGTGGCGCTGGCGATGTCACTTGTCTGGAAGGAGAACCTGCTTGCTTGAACTCTTGCTCAGACGATGTCTGCAAGCAGTTCCGCTGCTGGCTATTTTGTCGGTGATAACTTTTGCAGCAGTTCTCAGCTTGCCTGGTGATCCAGTCGATGTCCTGGTCGGAAATGCACAGAAAGACATGGCGCCTGCCGAGATTCAGGTATTGCGCCAGGAATTCGGACTGGACAAGTCACCTGTGGAGCAATACTTGCTCTGGCTGTCGAATGGAGTGCTCAAGGGCAATTTAGGCAGATCATACAAAGACGGGCGACCGGTCGTAACCATAATTCAAGAGCGCCTGCCGTCCACTATCAGGCTTGTGACGGTTGCCCTTATTTTGGCATTCAGCGTAGGCATGTTCTGGGGGCTGTCTATGGTCGCTTTGAAACAGTCGCCGGCTGGTAAATGGCTGGAGGCAGCGCTGTTTGTTGTGGCCTTGGTTTTGTATTCTGCGCCGGGTTTTTGGATTGGTTTTATGGCCCTGTCGATGGCTGGAAGAGTAGGTATTTTGGGCGACGTGCCTCTCTTGGCTGTTCATGCTGCTGGTTCTCAGCTCAGTCCAGCCGCTAACTTTTCCTCCATTTTGTATGTTTTGTTGCCGGCTACCGTCCTGTCACTGAGGAGAATGGCGAAGGTCGCTCTTTTCGTTCGCACTGCCACGCTCAACGAATTGGCAGAAGAATATGTAACTACAGCTCTTGTTAAGGGACTTTCGCGAATTCGTGTTTTGATCAAGCATGTTTTGCGAAACAGTATGGCTCCCATTATCAATCTGGCCGGGCTTTCTCTGCCGTCTCTTCTGGGTGGCTCCGTTTTGATAGAAACAGTTTTTGCCTGGCCAGGCATGGGAAGGCTGGCTGTTGAGTCGACTTTCGGCAGGGACTATCCAATGATTCTTGCGCTTGTCTTGATGTACGGTGCGCTGGTGATTTTTTCTAATCTGGCCGCCGATCTGCTTGAGCTTATGACTGATCCAAGACGCAGAGATGCTTACATGGCAGAAGTCGAGGGAGCGCAAGCATAAATGTCGCAAGCCCGCTTCACTACGTCAGATCCACGCCATAGCTCGATGCGTGTGTGGGTGGGCGCAATACTTATCGCCCTGGTCTTTTCCTCAGCCTTGTGCGCTCCTGCCATTGCTCCCTCCAAGACGCTGCTTTGGCCCGTGCCAGTCAACTTGGACGCGATCAACTTAGCGCCGTTTTCCTCAGGGCACTTTTTAGGCACCGATCTTTTGGGACGCGACATCCTTGCCGAAGCGCTCTGGGGAGCTCGCATGTCGCTTGTGATTGGAATAGTGGCGGCAGTGGTTGCCGTCACATTTGGTGGCGTCTGGGGAGCCCTCTCCGCATTTTTCGGAGGACTCATTGATACTGTGATGATGCGCGCCGTCGACGGGCTTCTGGCAATCCCTAATATTGTTTTGCTGCTGACAATAAACACGTTGCTAACTGCCAATCCATTTCTTCATTCTTTTCCAGAGTGGTTTTTGCGCTGCTTAAAGGTAACTTCTTTCTCAAGTGGGTATTTGCCTCTTTTTACCGTAATTGTAGTTATCAGCGCTACAACCTGGCTCGAGGCTGCGAGAATAAGCCGCTCGAAAATCCAATCGATCCTTCTGGAGGAGTATATATATTCGGCTAGAGCGCTTGGAATCGGCGTCACTCGCATGCTTTTCCGCCATCTTTTGCCGAATGCTGCTCCGGTACTGCTTGTTGAAGCAACTCTTTTGGTTTCGGACGCCATTCTCATGGAAGCCGGATTGAGCTTTCTAGGGTTGGGTCTTGGTCCTTCAACTCCAAGCTGGGGAAGCATGTTGACCTCGGCGCAATCCAGCCTGATCGAGGGAAACTGGTGGGCCGTAATCGTGCCTGGAGTACTGATCACAACTACAGTTGTGGGCGTAAACCTGGTAGGTGAAGGCATTCTCGAAAGTCAGGGCGGTAAGAGGCAGGCTACATGAGGATCATGAAAGGTTGAATCTCTTCGGATACAATTAGCGTCATCCTGAACAATTAGTGATTGGGTCAAGTGAAGGAGCAACTTTCTAAGCGATGAAAAATTGTGCCGCACCACAAAACACTTACCGAAAGGTTGCCTGCCTGGTTTTACCTTTGATTTTGTGTAGCTTAGCCGCGTGCAGCAACGGCAAAGATGTAACCTACAAATCAGGCGGCATGACCCACACCATCGCGCAAGGAGAAGGCTCGATTCCTCAAGAATTCAAAGCGCTCATTTATCCCGATGCGCAGGCGACCGGCTCAGTTTCTGCTGACGGTAACGACCAAGAACAATCCAAATTTGTAATGCTGCAAGCAAAAGCAGCCGGTGATGACGTCAGCAAATGGTATCAAGAGCAATTGCAGAATAACGGCTGGACTGTAGGAAGTGTGCAAAATAGCGCCGATGTAATCAGCATTAGCGCGCAAAAGAAAGATATCGAAATGAATGTCATGATTGACGAGGATCAGGGTAAAACCACCATCAATCTTTCGCTGGCCAAGACCATAGATCAGGTGCCGGACGAATCAGAAAGTGAAAATTTCGTACCTGACAAGGTTGCGCCACCGACTGACTAAAGTCCGCTGGGCTTGAAGGAAGTATGCCTCTAAAGAATGAGCCGATTGCGGAAGTGATTTCATCGTCTATCACGGGCGTGGTGGCACAATGTCTCATGTCCCAGGACAAGGACGGTATGCCGGAAACATCGAAGCCGCGCTTTGGCAGTTTTCTCAAGATTCGTACCGCCGACAATGTCGACGTGCTCGGTGTTGTGCATAACGTGATTACAGGCTCCCCAGATGCGATGCACCAACCGTGGGCTCTTGGTTTGTCACGCGAGCAATTGCGTGAAGAGCAGCCGCATATTTTTTCACTTCTGCGCACAGAAGTTCATGCCGTTGTTGTTGGTTATACTGACCGTGGTGAAGTTTACCAACACTTGCCACCGGTACCACCTGAAGTGCATGATTTTGTCTATCCTGCCAGCGCCGATGAAATCCGCAAGGTCACACTCGGATTTGATTTTCTCAGGCTAGTAGCGACTGTAACTACAGTTCCACAAGACGAACTGGCAGCCGCCAGTATTCGCGAAGCCTACAAAGCAAACGGAGAAGAATATGCATTTCTCGTTGAAGCCGGTCAGGCCCTTTCACACATTTTCAAAAATGATTTCGATCGCCTTGTAACCATCCTGCGCAAGATCCGCCCAATATCACCCTTGCGCTCTTAATTGAGGTTTTCAAAATAAAGTTTTGGAAGTTAAACCGTTAACGGTTTAACTTCCAAAAATCCTAGACTGCCTCTAACCGAAATTTTTGGTTGTCAGCATTCAAAAAAATTGAACTTTTTTGCTTTCAAACTCGTATTCAAAAGAAGAGAGTGAGGGCACTGAAAATGAGCTTTAGCGAACAGTCCAGAGCTGCTGCGGTATTAGCGCGTCGCGCCATGCCAAGTATTAGAGCGGAATTTGGACCTGAAGCGAAAGCCAGGAGCATTGCTCTTAAGGATGTTTCAAAAAGGAAGTTTCTAATTTGCTTCCACTGCAAATGCAAAAACAAAATCCCAAAGTCAGATTCGAGAATGTTTCTGTGCAAAGAATGCAGCAAAGAAATTTGGATCACCGCCAGAACCAACTATCACAAAGCAAAAAAGTTTTTCCCACGTCTTGCAATCATGCGATTGAAAGAGATGGGAATCACTCCTACCGCAACCGAAACCGCAAAGCTCTTACGTGTTTCCACTGACACAGTCAATAGAATTTACAAGCAGCTAGGGATTGTCGTTATAAGCTGCTTTCCGAAAAACGCTGTGGAAGTTCCAACGGAATACGCTATTACTGTATACACCAGGCGAACAATTCTAACTCCTGCAGGAAAGCCGCCTTTCGAAGAAGAATTCGAAATGCAACGCCAACATCAAACCCGAGATGCTCAACCTGATTCGATAAACATCTCAGATCCCGGCATGCCGGATCTTTCTGAATTGGAGCTTCTAGTATTTGAAATCATCTCTGAAAAGCCAATTCATTTCGATCAATTGGCTAAGCGATTGCAACTACAGGCGCCCACTTTGTCTAGTGCTCTAACTTTTCTTGAACTAAGAGGATTGATTCAAACACAAGCGGGAAACAAGTTTGCGCGTGCCAATTCACTAATGACCAAAAATGCATGCCGTTCAGAAAAGGCAAAGTCGATAGTAAAAAGCTTCAATTACTTTATAAAAGACAACTACCAGGGGATTGGACGAAAATATGCGCAGGTTTATTCAAGCTTTTGCTGGCTGGCTAACGACCGAAAAACCTGGCGCAAAAACTCTCTTCGAAAGCTGTATGCCTCCCATCCCTATGTTTCATATCAAGACATTCTCGACTTCGTAACGCCGTTGACTTTCAAGATAGTGCCGCATTTCAACACGTCATAGCTTACGCTTTCACGTTGTCGGTTTCGCCATACTTCAGATAAATCCAGATCGCAGCCGCCACAATGATGATCAGCAGTGTCGATACTGCACATCCAAAAGCCCAGTCGCGTACTGCTAAAAACTGGTTTTGAATCAGGTTGCCGATGAACATTGTCTTGCCACCACCGAGCAGATCCGGGGTGACATAGTCACCGAGTGCGGGCACAAAAACCATTATGCTGCCTGCAATCAAGCCACGCGAACTCAGTGGCACGGTCACCTTAAAGAAGGTTTTCAGAGGCGTCGCACCCAAATCTGCCGCTGCCTCAATCAGCCTGACATCGAGTTTTTCCAGAGCTGCATAGACTGGAAGTACCATGTAAGGAAGATAGTTGTAGACCATGCCCAGAAGAACTGCATATGGAGAATAGAGAATAAAAGGCGGATTTTGCCAGCCGAAGCCGGCCAGAATATCGCTCAAAATTCCAGTCGGGCGAAGGATGGTAATCCAGGCATAAATGCGCAGCAAAAATGATGTCCAGAGCGGCAGCACAAACAAAGTCATAAGCAGAGCTTTGTATTTAGCCGGCACTGCAAATGCCAGCCAGGTCGCTGTAAGAGTTCCCAGAATCAGACAAATCAGCGTGGTCAGTGCCGCCAAGGAAAGAGAACGCATCAGTGTCAGCAAATAGGGGCCGGTGAAAAAACGCAGGTAATTTTCGAAGCTCAGACCATTGAGTGCTACCCGTCCCAGGTCATCTCTGTGTCCGACGCTGAAGACAAGCAAAATCACAAGCGGCACGACCATGAAAATGGTCAGCCACAGTCCGGCCGGCAACAGTATCAGGCGCCCTTTCAAAACTCCCCACCAGCTTTATATTTTGCCATGTTTAGCCGCCTGGGCTCCTCTCCAAAGGCAAGGCCTGTTATCTTACCGTATATGGGCTTTCAGCCTTGAAAATCGACCTGGTGGAGGAAGTGGAAATGTCGCAGGGGAAAGAGCGCCTGTTTCTCAGGCAATGGATCGGCGAAAAGGTTTCTGTCGTCACGCGAGAACAGTGGAAATACTCCGGTCAGCTGACTAACATTGTTTTTGACGGCACGCGTCTAATGTACGTAACGATAGATGACAAGCAGTGTCTCAATTTTGATCATATAGTCGAAATCAGCCTTCAGGGCGAATAGGAAGTGTCCCTTGAAAGTGCTTTTTTTGGGAACACCTGAATTTGCGGTTCCGACTCTTAGCGAATTGATTGCTTTTCCGAAGACCGACGTGGTCGGGGTTGTTTGCCAGCCTGATAGACCGGCAGGGCGCGGCAATAAGGTGCATGTTCCTCCCGTCAAAGAAGTTGCTCTCAAACACAATATCCCAGTGTTGCAACCCGTAAAGCTGGCCAAAGAGCCGGATGTGGTCGCCGCAATGCGCAAGCTTGAGCCCGATCTGATTGTAATGGTGGCTTTCGGTCAAATTCTCAAAAAGGAAGTCCTGGACATTCCCAAGCGAGGCGTCATGAATCTGCACGGCTCCTTGCTTCCGAAATGGCGCGGCGCCGCTCCAATCAATTGGTCGATTATGAATGGTGATACTGTAGCCGGTATCACAACAATGTTTACTGATGTGGGTGTCGACACCGGACCTATGCTTCTCAAAGCGCAAGTGCCTCTGACCGATGAGATGACCTCAGTCGACCTGGCTCAGTCTTTGTCGACTGTAGGCGCCAAGCTGGTCATTGAGACCATTGAAAAGATGCTGGATGGATCCCTCGTCGCTCAGCCACAGGACAACAGCCAGCATACCTATGCTCCTATTCTCAGCAAAGAAATGGGAGTTATAGATTGGCATTGGGACGCCAAAAAAATTCACGATCGAGTGCGTGGACTGCAGCCCTGGCCGGGAACTGTCGCTACCCACAAGGGCAACCCATTGAAAGTCTGGACAACTAAGGTTAAACCAGGCGATCATTTCCCGACAAAAGCCGGCACCATTTTTCTCGATGGCAATCATCTTCTTGTTTCTTGTGGCGAAGAAGGAACACAGCGTCTTGAACTGATCGAGGTACAACCGGCCAATAAAAAGAGAATGGCGGCACAGGCATGGGCAAACGGAGTTCATCTTAAAAGCGGACAGGAGTGCTTCGTCTGATGGCAGAGAGTTCAGATGATTCATTGAGAGATAAGGCTTCGCGCACCCGCTCTCGAGTCGGTCCCAAAAAGGCTGCTCGCATTGCCGCCGGTGAAGTGCGCAAAAAGAGCACTTACAAATCAAAACCAAAAACGGACAACGAGCAAGAGGGCGTAAAGCAAAACAAAAAAGCAGTACTTCTTGCGCCGGGAACGGCGTCGCGGAAATTAGCGCTTGAAACCCTGATCAAAATTGAAAAAGACGGTGCCTATGCAAATCTTGCACTGAATGCGGGTTTTGAAAAGCAGAATTTCAGCGAGCAAGATCGCGCCTTCGTAACCGCTCTGGTTCAGGGCGTAATGCGCAATCAAAGTTTTATCGACCAGCAGATTCAAACCGTCAGCAAGGAATCTCTTGCAAAGATGCCAGCCTTGTTGCGTAATCTACTTCGACTGGCCGTCTTCCAGCTGGATAATATGAGCGAGACGCCTGAACATGCGGTTTTAGATACTTCCAATCGTCTGGCGCGCTCACTTGGACACGAGGGGCTGGTGCGCTACACGAATGGAGTGTTGCGCTCGTACTTGAGAAAGAAACAAAAGAGCGAAGCTGACACTTCCCTTTCCGAATCGACTGTTCAAATGGATGATCTGTCTTCTCTAAGCATCCGGTATTCGCTTCCTGTCTGGCTTATCGAGAAGTGGAACAATTATTACGGTAAAGAAGAAACGCTCGCATTATTGGAATGGACCAAGAAAGAACCTGGCTTTACTGTGCGAGTTTCTGAGGTCAATGTCGAGCCGCAAACAATGTTGGACATCATGAACAAAAATGGCTTTGCCGCAAGAACAGGTCATCTCGTCCCTTCTTGTCTTGTTTTTGAAGGGCAAGGCGGTGGTAAGTCCTTTCGCGGCTCACCTGCAAAGTTGCCTGGTTTCGAAGATGGTTTTTTCGTCGTACAAGATCAAGCTGCAGCATTTGTCTCACTGGTAGTCGCTCCTGAGAAAGGTGAAACGATTGTCGATCTTTGCGCAGCACCCGGCGGTAAGAGCGTTCATTTAGCTGAGATACTCGAAAATACCGGGCGAGTTATTGCAGTCGATAAGCATGAGTCGAGATTGAAACTGGTGAAAGATGCGCGACTCAAACAAGGTTTGAAAAATTTGGAGACCGTCGCGGCGGACGGCCGTGAGTTTCAGATGAACCGGCTTTGTGACAGAGTTCTCGTCGATGCGCCTTGCAGCGGCACTGGCGTAATCAACAGGCGAACCGACATCCGCACTAATAGAGATCAGACAGATATTCAGGAGTTGACGGGGCTGCAGAAGGACTTAATCACAAATGCTGGAAAGCTTGTAAAGCCAGGCGGAGTGCTGGTTTATTCAACCTGCTCTCTTGAGCCTGAGGAAAATATTCAAGTTATCGAATGGTTTCTCAAAGAAAATCCGCACTTCAAAGGGTCGTCGCTTTTACCTTTTCTCAGCAAAGAGATTCAAGAAGAGTGGTTCTCGAGTACCAACGAAGCAAAGCTGCCTCCAGTTTCTACAAGAGCTGCCGCAGAAAGAGGCTACATGCAATTGATTCCAACCAAGCATGGTGTAGCCGGCTTTTTCGTCTGCAGATTGCAGAGAGACGAGTAAAAACGCTGTCGACAAAAATTGTCCAATGAAAAACGACATGCGTATCAATACATGTCGTTTCTCGGCTGCTGGGGCAATCAAGGGCGTCAGTGATTTCTGAGATGCCTGAGATGCCTTTTGTCCTATCTTCCCTGTCTAAACTTTGTGCGTTTGCAAAACGTTGTACCAGCGAATGTTGCGCGATTTGGCAACGAGCATGTAATTGCATTTGGAGAAGTCGTGCGCGGCTTTAAATGTGAAAAGCAGGATGATTGAGGGCCAGACTGCGCTGAATGCGACTGTTGCGATGACGGTGAGGAGGGTGACTGCAAGTCCGATGAACAGGCTTTCGTTTGCTACTTTGTGGCAGAGGTTCTGTCTCATTTGTCTCTCTCCTCGGTCTCTCACGGACCAAAAACTTTGATGCCCGTAATTTATGCAGAAGTCGTGAAATATTCAGGGCATGCTCGTGACAGGTTTGTGAAACGGCATTATTTGCGGACTAAGGCTCCAAAAGACCCAACCTTGCCTAAAATGTGATTCAAATGAGAATCGTGGTAGGAGATAAAGGGGTCCTTATATAAGGAGCACTGGTTTGGAATCGTTTCTCATCGATGCAGGCATATTCTGTGCTGTTGCATACTTTCTTGCGGCCATAAAGATAGTTAAAGAGTATGACAGGCTGGTTATCTTCCGCTTCGGAAAAGCAATTGGCACCAAAGGACCGGGCTTTACTTTTGTCTGGCCGGTTGCTGATACATATAAGAAGGCTGATCTGCGCATCATCACGATGTCCATCCCTATGCAGGAGATAATTACCAAGGACAATGTCTCGGTCCGCACAGCCGCTGTCTGCTTTTTCCAGGTTGTGGACCCCTTTAAGGCAGTCACAAAGATTGAAGATCCAATTGAGGCAACGCGCCAGATCGCCCAGACCACGCTTCGAAGTGTGCTCGGCCAGCATGAATTGGACGAGCTTCTCAGTGCCCGCGACTCAATTAATGCTCAGCTTTCGGCCATTATTGACAGGCAGACAGAGGGCTGGGGCATTAAAGTCAATTCAGTGGAAGTGAAAGACGTTGAGATTCCCGAAGGAATGCAGCGTGCCATGGCCAGGCAGGCGGAGGCAGAACGAGAAAGGCGTGCCAAGATAGTTGCCGCCGAGGGCGAGCATCAGGCTGCTGAGAAGCTCGCCGAAGCCGCCAGGCTAATCTCTTCGCAGCCTGGCGCCATGCAGCTTCGTCAATTGCAGACAATGGTTGAAGTGTCGACAGAAAAAAGCTCAACCTTGATTTTCCCCATACCGATTGAGTTTATGTCAGGTATTCAATCGTCTTTTGGAGAACAATCAGACGCAGAGCGACTGGATGTTTCTTCCGTGCACAAGCAAGTCCAGAAAGAGCCTCGCTGAGCGCTTTCTGTCCTTTAACTGCTTTGACTCTTGAGGAATTCGGCAAGTGTAGTTTCTTTCGGCCTGGTCATGATCCAGACACATGCTTCCGTTAGAACTTCTTTCAGCTGCCCGTCATGCTCTTGCTCTTCGTTCACATCGGCTTCAAAAATAAGTCTGTAGGGCGCGATGTTCTCGCCATACCAGACGAAAACGCGTGTCGATTTGCCGCGTCCGAAGTTTATCAGCAAGTGATCGAGGTCCTGTGGAGGAGTGACGTCGAAGCCACGCTTGAATTCGGTTACTGTGTCGACGGCAAACGGCACATCGAGACCGGCTTTCCATTTTGCAAACATGCCCCCTTCCGAGCACGCTCTGCCGCGTAGCACGACCAGTCCGCAATTAGACTTGCCTCCTTGCGAATCGGATGCGTCTTTGCGCCTGTAAGAGAGCCAACCTTTCCAATCTTTTGGAGTTGGAGAACCCAATTTGATGCCTACTTCCTGCTCAATTGATTGCAAGCAGAGCTCACATTCATATGGTAAATCGACAAGACCTCCGGCGCATTGCTGCTTTGCCAGAAGCTCCGATTCAAGCTCCATTAGTTTGTGATTGAACATTTTCCTCAGATACTGCAGCGGCTTAGCGCGGACAAGAATTATATTCCCATCTTAGAAGGGAGTGGCCGGCAGCAATTCGCGCATAGCCAGAACAACCGACATTATTAGCATAATGATGCCGAAGCCGCGGCGCAAGAATGAGTCCTTGAGCTTCAAAGCCAGCGCGCTGCCAGCCAGTGAGCCGGGAATCGAGCCGGCAATCATCAGCACGGCAAGGGCGATATTGACATGAAGGAGAGCGAAGTGCGACAGCGTTCCGGGAATGGCTACCGCCGCAATCACAAGAAGTGACGTACCAAAAGCTGCTTTGACCCCAAAACGATAAAAGTAGAGCAAGCAAGGCACCATCAGAAATCCGCCGCCAACTCCAAAGAAACCCGCGAAAAGTCCGGCTGCCAGCCCCACTACATAAGGACCGATGCCTTGAGATGAAGATCCCTCAGCTACAGGCTCTGCAGATGTTGTTGTTGTTGTTGTTGTTGTTGCCTCAGTCGTACTTGCCTCAAGTGTCGTGATTGCTTCTGACCCTGTCTCTTTCTCTCTTTGTTTTTTCAAATTGTCGCCGATTGAAAATGAGAGATCGATACCGGCTACGCAGACTAAGAGCGCAAAGAGCAGCATCAAAACCTGACCTTCCACATACTGCGTAGCAGCGGCACCGGCAATGGTGCCCAGAACTGCAGTCGGTGCCAGCTTGGAAGCCATGACCCGGTCGACTTGCTTTCTCTTAAGGTAGTTGTAGGCACCGGCAATTGACGTCGGAATGATAAGGGCCATCGTGGTGCCGACCGCTACATGCGGATCGATATCGAGAAAAATGCGAATAAGAGGTGTGCACAGGATGCCGCCCCCAACTCCAAAGCAGCCCGACATCAAACCAGTCAATAGACCAATGACGACAGCTTTAATAATAAATACTGGTTCTAAAATCACATGTAAGTTGAGAGAAGCCTTCCTAAATCAGGATTCTCGCCTATCATGCGGTAATACATTGGATTGCGCGCCAAACTCTTGGCTATTCTGCGATCTTTTTTGATCGCCCGGTAAATGCCTTCAGGATCAAGCGCAATCACCTTATCGGCCTGTGGATTGGCTGCAAGCTTGCGGGCAACGTCTTTCCATCTGGTCAGGCGGCGGCAAAGATAATGATCGGCTTCGGCAATTTGACCCAGGCGTGGATGTTTTGCCAGGAGCATGGCTGCAGAATGATAGTCGGTAATTGATTCAATCAGCTGCGGGTTGGCTTGGGCCGCTCGATCGAGCCAGTGATACCTGGCCATGGAATTGGCTGCACTTCTGTCTCTGCGCACTCGATTTGGAATCACTGACTTGGTGGAATTTGCAGATTGTGTATCCAAGCCGGGGCGCAGCTCAGGACTGTCGTCGGCTAAGGCGGGCAGGCAGGCGGCAAGAAAAATGGCAGCCACAACTGACATTGTGAATGTAAACGACCATCTGCTCGGCATCATCTCAACCTC
>JBGAVL010000144.1:0-14845 GCA_044228145.1 Obscuribacteraceae bacterium (SeqCode) | reverse complement strand
AAGAGATGAGAAACGACCCGACGCCGACGATGCGGCCCAATGCCGCGCAGTTGCTGGACGGGAAGATGATCATCGCACGGGGCTTCAAGCCGGGCCCCATCTTCCGCGTCATCAAAGAAGCCGGGTTCGAAGCGCAGGCCGACGGTGAGTTCACCGAGGTGGCCGGCGCCGAGGCATGGCTCGATGAGCGCGTGGAAGGCTACCGCAAGATGACGGCGAGTGACATCGCGGCTGCGCTGGCTGCTTCGGCAGACGACGCCCCCGATGTGACAGTGGTGGCGCGTGTGGTGCCCGGCGGCAAGACCTGCTGCTAGGTGCTGCGCGCAAAGGGGAGGCTGGCAGCAAGTTGCTGCCAGCCTCAAGACGGCGGGTGCAAACCCGTCTTCATTAACGCGAGCCTGAAAGGGCTTGCAATTCCGTTCGCGGAGATTTCATGAACATCAACATCTCGTTCGATCCGATTCGACTCTTCGGCTTGGCTGTCGTCGCCTTCATCGGAGGCTTCGTCGGCAATCTGGTGGCTGCCATCATCGTGGCAGCGACGACACCGTCGCTCGACGGCGGCAGCCTCTATGCTTTCGCGGGGCTGCTCATGCTGGCGACGTCAATGCTCTTCGTCAAGGTCATCGTGGCGCTCGTTGTGGCCGCGATCGCAATGGCGAAGGCCGGTACGCCGGGCAAAGCCGCTCTGTGGTCGTTCACTGCCACTGCGGTGATCGGCTTCCTCTTCTCGCTGGTGGTCGGCATCGGCTAGAGCGACAACCTGTCCGTGTAGGTAAGAAATGGCGGTCGGCGGCAATTCCGCTGCCGACCGCCATCGGCGGAAACAGTAAGTCTTCAGCGATTAACTTCGCCGGAAGGCCGTTATGAACATCACATTTTCGCTCTCGTTCAACGTCTTCGGAATCCTCGTCGTCACAGTCTTCGCCTACGGTTGCTGTCTGCTCGGACAGATCCTGGGCGCTCTCGCCATCGCGCCGTTCCTGCCGTCCTACAGGCGCGCCGATCCAATGGCCGTCGCAGAAGAGCTCATCCGCGATCGCTTCGCAAAACAGTTGGTGACAGCGCTTGTCACGACGACCATTGCTGCTCAGACGACTGCTGACCCTTTCGCCTGGAGTGCTGCAGCAATGTTCGTGGGCAGCTTCGTCTACATCGTCTTCTGCTTCAACAGGAGGCGTTGAACGAGAACGAAAATCCGTTCGAAACAGCCGGCTCCTGCCGGTAGATCCATCAAATGAAAAGGAGATGAGTATGGCCAACAAGTACAGTTCGAGTTCGGTCGGACTCAACGCCATGGTGCGCAGACAGACCGCAAGGTCCAAGTTCTCGCACTTCCAGCCGGTGGAAGGGGAGTCCTTCGATGAGCTGCTCAAGCTCATTGCCGGATGCCTCGCTGCCGACGACGCTGCCGTGACGGTGCTGCGCCCGGATGGGCTCATCATCAAGTTGAGGCTGCCCGAGCAGCTTTGCGAGGGCCGCTTCTACACGAGCATCGTCAAGCTCGAGGTGGGGATGGTGGTGCGCTCGGTGGTCGCCGTCCGTCCGGGCGGTCTGCCGGATGAGCTGCCTTATCTGCAATCGGTGGTGGTCGGCTCGAAGAAGGCGCCGTCCAAGTGGGTGGATGTCATCCTCTACCACAGGGATGCACTGAAGCCCGAGGAGCGGGGAGAGGTGGACGCCGACTGGCACGTGATCAGCGTCAACGCAAATCCGTCTGTGGCCGACGTGCCGCCCACACCGCAGGCGATGGCACGCAACCATTCCGCGCGGCTGGGGCTTCCGGAAGGCGTCGGCGGCTCGCCGCGCGAGTACACCGACGAAGACTACCGCGTCTCCAACCTCTTCTGGGGAAGCCACGCGATGGTCGAAGGAGAGGAGTAGTCGAAAGACGAATCCTGAAGTAGGTGTGAATGCAGCAGCTCGAGCACGGTGCTCGGGCTGCTGTATCGCTGTGTCTATCAAAACCGCTGCGGATCGGTGCTGCTCATTGAGTGGTGCCTGCCCGCGGCAACATGGAGAAAAGACAAGATGAAGAAAGTGTTCAACTGTCTGCTTGTGGCTCTGCCGCTTACCTGGGCGGCCGACCACTTCCACTGGTCCCCGATGGTGATCATGGCATTCGCGTGCCTGGGCATCATCCCGATCGCCAAGCTCATGGGTGAAGCCACCGAGCATCTGGCCCACCAGACCAATCCCACGGTCGGCGGGCTGCTCAGTGCTTCGTTCGGCAACGCCTGCGAGCTGATCATCGCCTTCATGGCGCTGAGGGCGGGCATGATCGAAGTCGTGAAAGCGTCCATCACCGGCTCGATCATCGGCAACATTCTGCTGGTCTTCGGTGCCAGCATGATTGCCGGGGGACTGAAACGCGACGAGCAGTCGTTCAACAAGGTGGCGGCGGGAACCGCAGCTACCATGCTGACGATCACGGCGATGGCGCTACTGGTGCCGTCGGCAATCCACCACGTCGGCGGCGAAGGGCAGCTCATTGACGGCAAGATTGCGCTGGCGATTTCGCTGGTGTCGTCTTCAACCTGAAGACGCACCGCCACCTCCTGCAACCGGTCGCCGACGCCAAGCACGATGGTCACGACGCGGCGGCGGGCTGGAGCATTGGCAAGTCGGTGCTGGTCCTCTTCGGGGCAACGCTGGCTGTCTTCTTCCTCGCCGAGCACCTGGTGGAGAACGTCGAGCACGTCGCCAAAGACCTGGGCATGACGCCGATTTTCGTCGGTGTCATCTTGCTCGCTATCATCGGCAACGCCGCAGAGAACTCGTCGGCGATCGTGATGGCGCACAAGAACAAGATGGACCTGAGCCTCAGCATCGTCACCGGCTCCAGCACCCAAATCGCCATGTTCGTGGCGCCGGTGCTGGTGATTGCCGGGGCGATCATCGGTCAGCCCATGGACCTGGTCTTCACGCAAGCCGAAGTGATCGCCGTGGTCAGCTCGGTGATGATCCTCAACCTCATCGTCCACGACGGAAAGAGCAACTGGCTGGAAGGCATGGGACTCCTCGCGTTCTACGCCATCCTGGGCATCTGCTTCTACTTCGTCTGAGCGATGCGCCAACCTGGGACCCGGTAGCGAGCTTCGGCTCAATTCCGGGTCTCGACCGGCGGCAAGAAGAGCCGGCACAGGTCCGGTTCTTCTTGTTTTGGATCGACTTCTATTATATGTTATCGTTGTATAGTCGGAAAACACCATATTCGGTGCGACAGCCTTGCACCCGATCAATCAGGCAAAACTATTTTGATTCACTGGTGGATGGACTGTTTGACGCACTGCCAGTCGGGTCTGCTGTTCCAACGGCAGATGCACCAGCACCCACGTTTACAGTCGCGGCAGCACTCTCATATTTCTTCTTATAGGAAAGGACTGTGTCGCGCATAGCATCTACTCCTTTCTGTTCCGCCTTTGTTATTGATTTAAAACGCGCCAACGCCTTCAAAGCCCTTTCACAATACTCGATCGCCTTTTTGGAGTTACCCAAATTAGCCTCGATCAAGGCCAGTTCGTTAAACGTGTGTGCCCGAATGAAAGGCACATCGCGCGGCATATTTGGAACGCCCAGGTATTTTTCAGAGGCTCTTAGCATTTTCCGGGCCGGCTCAGGTTGATTGTCTCTCGAATAAGCAACACCGAGATTGACGAGTGTAAAACCTGTAAGATACTTGTCGTTGACGGGCTCCAGCACATCGCAAGACTTCTCACCAAGCTCGATTGCTCGCTTGTAGTCGTTCAAAAATTGAAACTTCAATGCGCAGCAATGGCGATATTCAACACCTGCTTCGCGCCTGGCTGCTTGCTTCAGATCGAGTTTGTAATCGGGCACCGTGCTGATTTGCTCGAAAATTTGAGCAGCTGAATAATGATCGTTGAAACTGTCTTGATAGCGCTTCTCGTTCAGAGCACGCTGCGCCATTGCCTGGTAAGCATGTGCAATAGCAGTTTTCTGCTCGAGCGAAGTGGCAAACTCCCTTGCCCACCTCAAGTGCTCTTCAGCCTCGCTAATTCGCCCCAATCTCATTTTGCAAACGGCAATGCGCTCCGTAATTGATGAACCAAATTGAGAATTGAGTGCGGGGTTGGTCGCGGTTTCTTTCTGAAGAGCTAGAAATTGATTTAAACCTTTTTGATTGTTCTTTTTGTCATCAGCTGTTGCTTTGTCAACTGTTTCTCTAGCCGCCCAATACTTTTTAGTGAAGTCCCGAATAACTTGCTCCTGCTCCGCTTTTGTCACTCCTTTTTCAAACAGCCCTCCGTACTGATCCATTTGGCTAGGTGTCGCGTCTTCAAATAGACCGTGGATAATGCCTTTTTTGTTCAATTTAGAGGGCTCAACAACTACTGGACTGCTTTTCTTCTGATCGTTTTTCTCCAACTGCATTTTTGCCAAATAATAGCCAGCTCCACCACCAATTAGACCGGAGCCAATTGCCGTAAGAATGAGCCACAATTGCAATTGGCGCTGAGATATTCGGAAAGGCTCATCAATTTTTTTGCTTTGCTTTCTATCGCTTTTCACGCCCAGGACAGGGGCGCCCTTGAATAGCTGTGCCAGGTCGTTGGCTACTACTCCAAGATTTTGATAGCGATCCGCCGGTGATTTCTCCAGCAATTTACCGACGATTTGTTCCAACTCCGGCGGGAAATCTCTACCCAGGGACGCTTCCTTAAGCGTGGGTGCCGGCTCTTGCTGGTGCAACATCATCGTGGACAGAGCGTTTTGTCCAACAAACGGGGTTGTACCGATAAGAGATTCGAACAGCACACAACCAAGCGAATAGATGTCGGTGCGATGATCTACAGCCAGGCCAGAGCATTGCTCGGGACTCATATAAAGCGGACTTCCGAAAACCTCCCCGGTAGTGGTCAAAGACTGCGCTTCGCCGTCTTCCGCATAAGCGATCTTGGCAATTCCGAAATCCACAACCTTAACAAAGCCATCTGCACCGAAAGGGAGATTACTGGAAATCATGACGTTGCTTGGCTTTATATCGCGATGGATAATTCCTTGATCGTGCGCATAATAGAGGCCCAGGCAGACCTGAGTAAAACAGCCAACCACCTGCTCAAGGCTGAGCGGCCCGTTTTTCTGCAGGTATTCGCTCAGGGTCATCCCTTCAACCAGGTCCATGACCAGATAAGGCTGCTGCCCTTCCAGCAAGCCAAAATCGATAACTTTTACCAGATTGGCATGGCTGAGAGATGAAGCCGCCCTTGCTTCATTTTGAAAACGGCGTATCAATTGGTCGGACGCTTTCTGGCTGTTCAAAGTCTTCAGGGCAAAACTTTGTCCTAGAAAGACCTGCTCTACTTTGTAGACGCTGCCAATACCACCCCGGCCTAAAAGGGAGACTACCTTGTATTTTCCGACGACAATTTGACCGGGCTCGAACCCGAGGACAGGTGACGCAGAAGACTCCAGGACAAAAGTTTTCTCAATTTCGTTAGAACCGTCCGACATGGAGATATTTATCCATGTTGACCGGGAAATGAAACATCGGAAAGCGGCGCTCTATGTTGTCTGAATGTGAGGTTGACTCAATATCATTTCTAGGTTTCTAGAGGTTGATAAATTGCCCGATTCAGCTGAAGACCAAATCACTACATCAAACGAGTTGTGTTGTGCCGCCGTGCTCATTGCAGAGATTTTGAATTCGCGCGGCAAGCCGAAATCGGCTATTACATTTAATACAAAATTGAGCGGCAGCGCAATCACAGATTTCGAAGTCGACAGAAATGGCGATAGAAAAGAAGACGCGCACTATGCAATGTGGTTCGACAGACAAAGCGGAGCGGTGCGCAAAATCGATGCCGATCTCAACGGGGACGGGAAGAAAGATTGGCAAATCAAACTTGAGTATCAAGGCAACAAATTACCGACAGCAATTCTCTTCGACACAGACCTGGATGGAGACAACGATATTAGCCTGCCCTTGTCGGGGTCTCTGGGGAACCGCCTGCATCAAGTCGATTTGGATAGCTGCAAAAATCTGTTTGGAATCAGTGGGAAATTAGACATATCACGCACTCTTGGCGGATCGCTAAACTGTTTTGGACTGGATCTAAAGACACCGAAGCGCTCCTTCAAAGTAGTCGACGTGCGGCAGGACATCTATGTCAATCAGCCCAGCAGAATTTTCTATCGTCCATAGCTGGCTCGAAATTTGAGGAACTGCTCGTGGACAATTGGTTGAGGTGAATAGAGATAGAAACAAGAGAAAAACTTGCGTGTCGCCTTACAGGTTTCAACGGTCGTGCCCGCCCTGCAACCTTTTCGGCCGTGCTATAGCGCTGTTAGAACTTTGCTGTATCCATTTCGAGGTCTGCACCGGCAACTTGCAAAATCGAAGTTTCCAGCTCGCCTTGACACGGCAATCCAAGTAGTAGCAGCGATGAAAGCAAATGACTAGAGAAAACTCAAACACCGAGAGGGCAATAAGTCCAGATAATTCTGGCGCTTCCTATATCACAGCGATCGACTTCACTCTGTACCCACCACGGGACACTTTGATGGAAGCCTTTGTCTCGGCGCTCGAATCTGAGGACAAGAAAGCATCCAAAAGAGAAGCAAAGCCTTCTGTTGAGAAGCCACAACCGTCCAACTCCCATCCGTTTACGCCGGATCAACCACACAAGCACAATCACCAACAGAACGAACAAACACTGCCCGTTAAGCCGCCCGATCACGAACATCACGTCCCGACCGTTCCCTCTGAAGATAAAAAGGGCAACGACCAACACCACGATCACGGCAAGATGTCGATGGACAGCGCATTTGGTGGACCGTATAAATCCATGAGAGCACTTGGCTCCGGCACCGGCTTGATTCCAGCCGACTCACCGGCTTACATGCTTCACTTTCGCAAAGGTGACTGGTCTTTGATGGCTCATGGTGAAATCAAAGCCGGCATCAACTCTCAGAGTGGTCCGCGCGGAGTAACCAGAAGCGAATCACTGAATTGGGGAATGCTAATGGCGGAACGCAAGCTCGGACCTGGTTCTCTCATGCTGCGCGGAATGATTTCACTGGAACCATTCACCGTCTCCGGTGGCGGCTCGCCAATGTTGTTCCAGACCGGAGAGACGTACAAAGGCAAGGCAATAGTCGATGCTCAGCACCCTCACAATCTGGTCATGGAGCTTGCGGCCGGCTATTCACTGCCTTTGACGAAAGATGTGTCCGTGTTCGTGTATGGCGGTCCCGTGGCGGAGCCGGCACTGGGCCCAACTGCATTCATGCACAGGGAATCGGCAATGTTTGTTCCGCTCTCGCATCACTGGCAAGATGCGACACACATAAGTAAAGGCGTCGCGACGTTGGGAGCGGATATCGGCAAATTCAGACTGGAAGGCTCGCGCTTTCATGGGCAGGAGCCCGGCGAAGACAGGCTGGGTCTGACTGTCGGCAATCTCGATTCCTGGAGCACCAGGCTCTCGTATGCTCCAACACCGGAATTGGTGATGCAAGTTTCGCACGGGCATATCAAAAACCCGGAAGCGCATGAACCAGGCGATGTAGATCGCACGACGGCGTCATTTATGTACAACAAGCGCTGGACTGACGGCAACTGGGCGACAACCGGTGTATTTGGAAGAAATCAAACCGGCCATGGTGGCTCCAACTCATATTTATTGGAGTCGAACATCAATTTCTCCGACAAGAATTATATCTGGGGGCGCTTCGAAAGCGCTGCAAAACATGGACTGGAAGAAGAGAACATCTTCGGCAAGCCGGGACTTCACGGCGACGATCATCATGTGGTTCCCGAGTCCGCTCGCGTCAATGCCTTCTCCCTTGGTGCCGGCAGAGATGTTTGGACAACAAACGATTTCAGACTGAACTTAGGCGGAGAGGTGACATACTATGACGCTCCCGAGCATCTGAATTCGATATACGGTGATACGCCGGTCGGCTTTAAGTTCTTCTTGCGCGTCAGGCCGGACAAGATGTAACCGTCAACGGGTATTGCCGCTGGTAAATTGATTAAAAGCACCAAAGATGACAGAGATTCCGAACCGGTACTATAGCCATGACTGAAGCACAGCGATACCCAATCTGGTACAAGCTTCTTATCGATGCTGTTCAACTGCTTCAGGAAGACAAACGTGAATTATCCGTACAACGAACGAGAGACGCGCTGCAAGCAGCATGCTCAATTCGTGACGTGAATGAAAAGGCGCGCAGCTTGCTTTCCATTTATGATTTTGTAAAATGCCAGTACTGCGCTCAAAGCCTGAAAATAGATCGACAGCTTCAAACGGATCCGTTTTTCATCGTTGCACTTAATATTGCGAGAATACTGGCGAGCTCAAATGATTCCGTTTTTGAATTAGAGTGTGCCACTGCGACCTGCACTAACACGAGTGAAGCATTGATGCGACTGGCGCGAGAGTGCGAATGGGGCAGAGAACATGACACTGCAGATCTTCTGTTTGAGCGGGCACTGAAAATCAATCCGCACACGTTTGGGTGGGAAATCACCTGTTATGCTGACATACTGCGAGAACACAATCGACTTGATGCGGCAGAGAAACTTCTGAATTTCGTTATGTGCCGACCTGAGCCAGACTCGCTGCATAAGTTGCAAGCCTGGTTAAACTTGGCTTTGTGTCATGTCCTCAAGAAAGAGTTCAAAAAAGCCGATCAATGCTATCGAAAAATCTATTCGGTAAGACACCTGTGGCCAGAGCCACTCGAGGATGCTGCCCTCAGGTACGCACGAGTTTTGCGTACCGTGGGCAAGCTGACCAAAGCGGATCTTATCGAGGCAGAATTGCGCCCAACTGCCGCCAAAGGATTGACTATTCCGGATGGCTCTTGTGTTTTCTATATGGATGATCCAAGAAATTGAATGAGCGAGGCAGGTCTCTGTTATAGCTTTGACATCTCTGCGCCTTATTATCCTTGCAGAACGCGCAGGTGGAAGGTGCAGAATGGTCGAAATCGTAGCCAACGAAAGTACAATCAGATTACCTTCTCTCAAGCAAAGCGCAAACAGCCTAGAGCCCGAGTCAAAACTCGGACGAAGCGCTATCGACCTTACTTCGATGGAACGAAAGGGCGACAAGCAACTCGCACATTTGGCGAGTATCGATCGGGCTCGGAGTTTTAATTTATTGCTCAGGCTCCTCCATCGACTATGAAAAAGAAGAGCCATATGTGTCTGAGAATAGATGCGCATTTGAAGGCGGCGAAAGAGCTGGCCGTGAGCGGTAGCACAGACGAGGCGGAGCGAATGTATAAGCAAGCATTGGCACAAGCAGATCGTATTGGTGAAAGCAACACCTTAGCCGGGTTGGTGCTTATTGAAATCGCCGATTTATACGAAAAGCAAGGTCGTTTTGATGAGGCCGAGCCTGCATGGGAAAGGATTCGCATAATACTTCGAGAGAATGCTGACAAAGTAAACTAAAGAAAGATATTCGGATGTGGCTTTTGGAAATCCATTTTTCGTAAAAGTCAGAAGACGTCGTTGTGGCAGCCCACACCGGCGCTCCCAGGATGGTGAGAACAGCACTTTCCAGGTGATTTGCTTGGTACTCAAGTGAACTGCATTGGACTCAGACTGCTGAAATTTTGCCGCAATCTCGAAATGTTGAAACTCTGTCAGAAATCGCCGCTAGTATCTAGCAACAAGACAGCCAATTCCCCTTAGACCCTGTAAAAACACGATACTAGCCTTAAGCGAGGAAACAATCATGAGCAGTGCTGACCGCTTCGAAATGGAAATGGCAAGCCAGACCGTAAATGATGCTTCGCAAATTTCGTTGGGCGCCGAGCGCGGGGCTGAGGATTTGATGCGCGCAGTGACCATCGCCAGAAGCGATCTGGGATCAAACTCTCAATTCTTCAATGTCTACGATAAAACCGTCTCTGAAACACTTGAGAAAAACGGTACTTTGCCGATGTTGTCTTTGGGACACGCAAAAAACAGTTTTGACAAGTTGGATCTCGATGGATCAGGAGATGTGACCAGAGACGAATTGATTAATGCGCGCGACCATTCCGCCTCCCAGGTGGAAGCACGCATGCTGACCATGCTGAAAAGCAGTTTTTATGACATCCGTTCTGCTCATGAATCAAACAAGTACATTCCCTGGGCCGAAGACAAGAAAGGAATTACCCTCGATGATTTGAATGCAAAACTGAAAGAAGGCGAGTCTCGCATGGACCTGGGCGCCGCGAATATCGAGAAGACCGAGAGGGGTATCAATCCATATGAAGAACATGTGGTAAGCAGAAGTGTCGTAACAGAGCGAAGACTGCCCGACGGAGAGGAACATGTTGTGAGCACAACTACCGTAACCGAGCGAAAATTGACCGAGGCAGAAGTCAATTCAAGAGATTCCGGCCACTTTTCCCAAAACGGAGAGACGCAACGCGTACCGGACGAAGATGCAGTCCAGTCTGGAAATTTTAATCGCTTGTCCAGGCATACGGGAGGACCACAACGTGTTTCTGATGAAGAAGCGGTGAACAGTCGCGACGTAAACAGGCTTGCAGCACCTGAGACTGGCACTAACCACACCCTGGTTGACCGGGATCTTCCGCACTTACTTCCCGAAGGTCGTACAAGTGACAAACCAATCTATGATGAGCAAGCTATTGACTGGTTGCACCAGGGCAAATGGCCGTCGTTTGAAAGGCTGAGCCAGGAGGCTGACAGACAAATTCAGATGAACTCGTGCGAGCTTCCGGAATGGAAAGTTGAGAAAGGCGAGTTTCTTTGGATGATTGCCGAACAGTCGTTGGTAGGCAACGGCAACAGCACGCCCTCTGCGCAAGAGGTAAATGATATGACTAATTTGATTGCGCAAGAAAACAATATGCACCGCAACACCTATTTAAAAGTTGGGCAACGACTGCGCATTCCTAATGCGCAGAACGGTCGGGTGGCAAGCCGCTAGAGCAAAAGGGTTCAACCAGAACGCGCTGTCCATTGAATTATTTGTCGCACTTTTTTCGGAATTATAAGGAGCATAAAGATGATGGAGAACTTCAGCGCCAAGGAGCAAGCGCGTACTTTGGAAGATATGGGATATAGGCTCCTGCACGAATTCAATGCCCCCGGGCCCAGCAGGCTTGCGGACGGGCTTGCCGCTCTCAGCCCCGCTCAAGCCGAAGAACTTAATACGCAACTTAAATGGAACAGCTGGAAGCCGACGACTGACCCGAGCGTCGAGATGCATCGCGACGAAAGCGGTCACATTACAGCGTTGAGTTTCACGCCTGCTGTTTTGGATACTACGGCCCGCACTCATTACGTGTTGATCGGTATCGGTAAAGGCGACAAAACCCAAAACCCGCAATAGGTTTGCGGCCTAACAAGTAAGCCGGTCAACTTTTCTACAAACTAAACTCCCGCAGGGTCTAATGCCATGTCGACACATGGGGATTACCCCTGTGCCTTTCGCGCAATAAAAGCGCTGCTATAACTCCGTGATAAAACGCCGGTAAATTGTGGACGTGGTCGCAAAACAGGCAATACAAACAGAGGCAAAAGACTCACCCCGAGACGATCACTGGACGAAAGATTTTAATTTAAGGAGCAGATCAATGGCAATGGAACGATATGAAGAACCCCAATCAAATGTTTCAGTTTTAGGCGATGGAAAAGTTGCCTTAGCTCCTGATGCGAGTTTGTATTCACCCCCGGGAAAACCTGATACACGTGACCAGGGCACGCTCCAGCAAGCAATCGACAATGATATCGCAGCACGCAGAACCTTTTCCGCTCAGGACAATCATGCCAAACTTAACGCGACTCCGGCCGAAAAGCGTGATTCCGACGATGCTCCGGCAGCTCCCGCCGAAAAGCCATTTTATGGAATCGATACTCCATTTTTGAAACTAGGCTTTAGCGATTGGTCGTTTAAATTTGGTGCAGATATAGGCGTCGCCAAATTGGGGACGAGTTTGGGCAAGGACACCGGAGTTGAAGCTGGAGCAGGACTGCCAGGTGTGGTGTTTGCTGACGCTCATACGGGGGTCAATTTTGATGAAAACGGCATGCACGGACGTGCCGGTGGTCAGGCAGACCTGTTGAAACAGCATACGCTCGGCGTTGGCGGTGGCGCAGCCGGTCGTTTTAGTGTCGGTACCACAACCGGTGCGGCCGTTGACCAAAATGCACGTGCGCTCGGCTTCCATCAAAGTCTAGGTACTGGTGCTGATGTCGGCAGGAATGGTTTGAATGCAGGCTATGACGTTAATGCCGGTGTCGCTCATGTGGCAGGAGTAAAAAACGGCTTAGGCCTTTCGTTGGGTCCTGATTCTCATATCAAAAAAGAAGTCGGGCTTTATGCAGGATCGGCCCATGTAGGCGCCGGCGCCGGTATCGATAGTGGTGGCAACGAATTTTTACGCCCGAATGTCCATGTTGAGGGCGGTCTCGGTGCCGACAAGGGGCGTGCGGATCTGGGTGCTCAAATTGGTCCGGGAGCAGATCTAAGTATTGGAGCCGGTGTCGATCATATAGATCTGGCTAATAGGACCGAAAACGGGAAAGAGGTCGTAGCAAGTGCTGGACTGAGCGGAGTCGGCGCCAAAATTACCGATCTTTCCGATGGTCAAAAATTCGATGGTGGTAAAGTCGGTTTTGGTGAGCAATACAAGGGCAAAACCACCGAGCCTGAAGTCCTGGATGCATATAACGCTTATAAGATGGTGGAAGCCGACCGTGCGATGCGGGCGAGGCAAGCATACCCACCGCTGAGCCTTGATGGACAGGAGCCTGAATGTAAAAATCTGGAAACAATACAGGCGGAGACAGACCTAAATCCACTCCCGCAACTCGACATATCGGATGAAAATTCAACACGGGAATGTATAGAGCCGATATTGATGGAGTTTAGCCGCGGTGCCACCATATATGATATCGCCAGAGCGGAGCTTGTGGACCGGAGCCGGACAACTGGCGAGCCAGTCGATAATGACTCCATATTTCGTGAATGCAATAGAATAATGGTCAACAGTGGCTTCCCTGATGCTCATCTTGAAGACAGAAAAAACATCACCATGGCCAATTTACCGAAGGCATGGAATTCAATTCGCAACGGTCAGGTTCTTACACTCTATTCGTCAGAGGAAATGAATGGAATAACGCAGGTGGCAAGGTAGTTAAGACAAAACCTGAAAACTGATGGAGGTTCTCCGTCCGGTAACAATAGTCGTCAATGAGAGAGTCGACCAAACTACTCAGTTAGAGCTTTTCGGAGCTTGCTGGGTAGTTTGTTTTTAACCATAAAAGCAACACCGATAACCGCATTTACCTGGGCTACGGTTGACTTTTGGCGCCCCGAAAGGAAAGACAGTGTCGACTAACCATTCGGGATTCGAAAGAAGGCGAATTCCTTCACCTCTGGTTCCCGGACTGCCACAGGTACTGAATGACAAAATTTTCGACCCAATAAGCGAACGTTATAATGAAGAGCATGGCTGTCGGGTAGCTTGATGAAAAAGTGGTTGACATTGGCGATTGTGGTGCCGGCACTCCTCGGTGCCTGCTCAGATGAGATGAGCAACAACGGAAATGCTGGAACCAAATACGGTGCCGCAGTAAGGGAAGCGGAAGGACAGTTAGGGAATATTGAACGGCTCCCCGGCAGTGCCACCGAGATCTCGAAAGCTGCAGTTCTGGCAAAATACTTTCCAGGTATGAAAGCTAGCAATCTGAAAGAAGCTGATTATCTCGAAGCCAACGACCGGGCAGTCGCAAAACTTGACTTTGATAGCGCTGTGATTCTCTGCACTGAAGCAATCAAGCTGGTTCCGTCCGACCCGTCCGCTTTTTTCAAGCGAGGTCGAGCTAGACTGGACTCGAGTACCTCTGATTCCGCGCAGACATTGGCGGATCTAGAAAAAGCGATTGCCCTCAACTATCGCGATTCAAAAGCTTACGAACTCCTGGCCCTTGTTTATGATTCTCGATCTCAAAAGGAAAAAGCGATTGCAAGTATCTGCAAAGCGATCGATATCAATCCAGCCAATACGGGCCTTTACAAGCTGAAAGCGGCTCTTCATGTGGCATACGGGGACAAAGAAAATGCCAGGAAGGACTATGACGCGTGGGTCAGGATTGCACCTGCTCACCCGCTGCCTCATCTGCTGCGCGGACAACTCCTCCAGTCCATGAAAGAATACGATGCGGCACTTCACGACTACAAGAAGGTTTGCACACTACCGGAAGTTAATAACTCAATCTCCAACCGCGACATGGCTTATAAACTCCGAGCCAGCCTGCTGTCCAAGTTAGGCAGGCACAAGGAATCCATATCAGTCATAAATGAAGCCCTGCAAAAGAATAATGCAGAGGACGAACTTTTTCGCCTGCGAGGCGACGAATTCATGTTTTTGAAGGACTACGAGAGAGCAATCAGCGATTACACTGAGTCCATTAGCAACTCACCCGGCAATGCTCAGCAAAGATCCCTGGAAGCACGCGGCAAAGCCTATGCCGCCGCAGGGGATAAGGCCCGCGCGGGCAAGGATTTTCGCAGGGCAAGGGAGCTGCAGGAGATGCCTGCTGAAAAACCAATCTATTAAAACCAACCATTACTTGCCCGCCGGCGTAGCTGATTGCATGTCTCGACAATACAGTAGAAAGGCAGTGGTCATTTGCGTATTAGAAGCTGCACTCGTCCGATAGTTACTCCTCTATATTCACCAGACTACAAAGACTAGTAGGCACCGTATATAGTGCAATAGTTTAATTGCACTGGTTCTGTGACTTGACTGGATGTTTGCATGTTATGTGGATAGAAGCGCTCAACGGGCTGTCAGGTTTGCAGGAGCGACAGGAGGGCGCGACACGGCGCCTCTCCTGTTTCAT
>JBGAVL010000143.1:0-14874 GCA_044228145.1 Obscuribacteraceae bacterium (SeqCode) | reverse complement strand
TTGCAGAAAAAATTGATCCCACCGAAGGTCTACGACGTGCGCGAACCTCGCTGGTTTCACTTGTTGGTGAAGAAAACGTTCAGCAATTGGAAAAGACTTGGAAGATGCGAAATGTTCAATGAATTGAGCGGCAAAAAATGCATGTTGACTCGCATCTCGATGAGCAAAGTAAGTTTGCATGTTTGCATTTCGTTGCTTATTCCATTGATTTCAGTGACGCCGTGTTTCGCAAAAGCTCCTGATGAGATCGAAGCGAATTCTCGATTTCGTGCAATCGGGGATACTCCAGGCGTTTCTTCCTGGACTGACTATCGAGGACCGGAGTTTGAAGGCTATGCGAGCATTGGCAAACAGGCGTCTCTCAAATTTTGGGAGGGAACGCTCCAGAAGCAGAGACACATACAGATGAACTCAGTTACCTACGTCGACTTAAAGCGCCTCTGGAGAGCCCGGTTTGACAAGTCAAAGGAATTGAAAGGCGCTTCGACCATTGATAGATTGTCCTGCCCGATCGGTGGGCCGGACATAGACGTTGTGCTGGCAGAAGGTTCTTCAGAATTGAAAACAGCTACATATCGAGAAGCGCAAGAGCTTGCCGAAGCATACGTGGACTTCCGCGTGGCTTCGGAGCAATCTCCTCAAGAGCGCACAACAGACTATTTCGACGAATGCCGATTCCGATTGGTTAATCTGGTTGGGGAAAAAGCAGTCACAGAACTAGAAGTGTCGTGGTGCACAGAAAAGCCTGCCTTCGACAACAAGAAACGAGTTGAAATTAACAGAAATAGCTTGAGAAAGTAAACCAATCAAAACCCGTCGAATCAGTTTTTACGAGATGTCTTTCTTCTTCTTTGGATGTTCGAGTTGAGAAACTCGGTCGCTCAAGCTTTCATTGGCCTTCTCTGAAGCGACTAGGAACGTCGAAATTCCATCAAACTTACGCTCCACAACTCCCAGCTTCTTAGCTACAAATTCAACTTTCTGGTCTAAAGCACCTACCTTCTGAGCTACCAAATCAACTTTTTCGTCTAAAACTCCAACCCTCTGCTCAACACCATCTACTCTTTGTTCTACACGGTCCAAGCGTGTTGTAACTTGAGAAAAGCAAGTGCGCATCTCCTGGCGCATCTCATTCATCTCTTGATGAATGTCCTGGCGCATATCCAGCATCTGCTGCCCCATAACATCCATGCGCTGAGACATTGTATCCATGCGTTGAGACATCGTGTCCAGCCCTTGAGCTATAGCGTCGATTTTTTCGTCGGACATGAGATGCACCTCCTTTCTATCTACACAATAGATAAGACGGTAGAACATTGTCAATGGTTCAAAAGGCGTAGATTAAATGTAGAGGGCTCTAGAAGCGGTTCTTGCGAAGCTCCACGTCGTGGGCTGTTGCGGTTTCGATTGTCGCGAAATTCGGCTCCTGACCTAGCACTACCTGGCAGTAGGCTTCGTACATTTGGAATGCAGCGACTGCAGGTGGGCACTTTGCCCCTCCAGTTCCCATGCCGACTAATGCCACTGATTCAATTTTGGCTCCGCCGTTTTCATTAGCTTCGCGCATATAAGCCGCCAGAGTACGCAGTGCAGCGCGTGTTGCCAAATAGGTGTTGGTGTTCGTATTTGTTTGACGAATCGGCACGCGCACCGTGGGTGCCACCACAACAAATTGCGGTTTATCCATGCCGGACTTGATGATTTCGGCCTGACCGACAGGCATCTCTCCGGCATGTTTGTCCTGAATCATTTTGCGGATGCGGTTTTCCAGCTTTCCCTGACTGATCTTGTTGAGACAATCTCCCAAGCCGCCTTCCATGATTCCGAAGCTATTAGCCGGAGTTATGATGGCCGTAGCATCCAACTCCATCACGTCACCCTCGCTGATTTCCACCCTGCCGCCGCGGCTGAAAAACTGATTGAAGGCTTTCACGACTTCAGGATTCAAGTCTCTTAGATAAAATGTAAGCGCCATGCGCGACCCCTTTCTTAGTTACGAAGCGCCGACTCCGGCTGCCACTTTATCCTTCTCACCGTGCCTTTCCGGGCATTTTTCGTCCTTCGGCACCATGCGTTTTTCCTTGCCTGCGGCCTTGCATTGAGCGCATTCTTCGAGCTCTTTCAAGCAGCGAGGGCATCTTCCGGTATCCGGCGTGACCGGGCAATTGCAGCCGCAGCAGAGCAGGATTTCGGGAGATTCAAAAATACATGAGTCACTGCCTTTGGTGCACATGGTCAGTTTTTCAAGGGCAGAGCTGCAGTATGGACAGAGATTGGTCCAGACTGATCCGCAGTTGGGGCAGAAGGTCTTTCCGGCTCCATCCTTGCCTTGCTTCACCACCATGGTCTCGGGATTGTCTTTTCCGAGCGTGACGCAACCAGGGCAGACACTCTTTTTCGGATCGATAACAGTACCAGGTGGAATGGTCTTGCGTTGCGCTGATTTCTCTTCTTGTCCTTCAATAAGACCGCGACATTCAGGGCACTTGCGTGAGCCCTTGTCGATGATTTGATCGCATAGAGGGCAGAGCATTTTGCCTTTGACTATGAGTGTCTTCACACCATCAAGCGAGCAATGCGGGCAGAATTGCGTATCATCATCAACGCCGCCGATATCATGTCCTCGGTCACAAACCTTGATGGTGACACGGTCCGGCGACTTGTACGTCAACCATTGCAGATATGGATTAGGCTCCGGCACAAACTTCGCATCAGTGTGCATCGGATTCAGTTTTCTATCCGTATTCTTGTAATAGTTTTCATAATCGCCAATCGTGGCGTACGAGGCCAGCGAATAGAGCGGGTCATACTGCTTCACGACAACACGCGGCTCGATGTCTGAAAGCACGATGTCGGTGGTTCTGAAATTCGGAATAAGTTTCTGAACTTCTCCGACAATGTCTTCCGGCAATTTTATTCCGTTCAATCCAAGGAACGTCACAGGCTGGCTGGCTGAGCCAATCTGGTGGGTCTGCACGAACCACAATGGATTGGAGTGTTGAACCATGAGTTGCAAGAGATTTTCTGCCCCGAAGGCCAAAAGCAAACTCTTTCCGTCTGCGGTTGTATAGAGTGGTTCTTTCCATCTGCCTGTCGCAGGGTCAGTCTTGAATACGCGCGGCAAAAGCTTGGCCTTTACGAAGTCGCGCAAGCAAGCTTCGATCTTCTCTTTGCGAACTTGATCGGTGAACGACGCATCGAATTGAATCTGCAAAATCTTGTAGCTGAGTTCTGTCTCAATGAGGTTCTTCACCTCGGTCGACAGCGTCGGCACAACAGACTGCCAGTCACCCTTATGCCAGAGTGGGGCAACCAGGCTGTCGATAAACTTCTCGATCTCCTTTTTGCCAATCAGATTCTTGTCTATAAGAATGCGCTCCTGAGTCATATCTCCCAGGTCTGCGACTTTCTGGTCAAACTCCGCACCCAGAGTCTCATCAAGATGCTTGATGTTGTCGACCAATCCTTTTACCTTAATCAGCAGTTTTTCAAAGGTCTTGTTGAGTTCTTCATAAAAACCGACCATTAATTGGTGACTGCGCAATGCCCGACCACGACCGTCGTAGTACTCCGACAGGCGCTCCAACAGCACTTCCAGCGTATCTCGAAGAATTGGCAATTGAACATCACTACCGACGCGCTGCAAAGAATCCATCGCTTCTTTCACTTGGCGGCAGGGATCTCCCTCGATTTGAGGGACGGAAGTAACTTGATTGAGCTTCGACTTGCAGTTGGCAATCAGCTCCTCAAGCCACTCATAGAGAAATACGTAACCGCGCTCAGGATCGTCGGCAAATATTTTGAACGACTTATCCAATTCGGAAGCTACAAGTTCAAGAGTATTCTTTCGAGCAGTCAGCGCATGCTGTTCACTCTCAAGCGGGCTTCCGACGTCCACTTTTTCGCAAAGAGCAGCGTCCACCCACTGTTTTAGCTTGTTGACGCAAGCCGGTCTATTGATTTTAAACTCTTCCTGGAATGGGCGTGAGAGGAATCGTCCGTAAGCCGGGTCCATGCTCAAACTGCTTTTCAACAGCAATTCGTCTTCAATTTTCGCAAGGTGGTCTGCAAAGAACTGTTTTGCCAGAGCCTTTTCAGTGATTTCCGGGTCCGGTCTCAAAAGAAAGTCAATCGCCGAGTTGCAAACTCTCGATTCGATCATGCCTTCAAAATGACTGATCGGCGGAACTTTGACTGACGACACACCCACAGCCGAATATGACTTGTGGAAGGTGCGATCCTCAACTGTTTCCGGTTCTGCAATCGAAGTAAAAATGTTACTCAAGATAGACTCGCTGCGTTCCGTCAAGGGAGACAGAACATCAGTCATGATCGTCTCAGACATGTACTGCGCGACTCTGTCGTCAACCGCCACAGGTTTGTCGCCGGAGACCTGACGCTGGGATATGACTGCGCCACGGCGGTTTTTATTGCTGAAAAGGAATGTGAAATCAAACGGTGTCACATCGCCCGAAAAATCTACAAATGTATGATCCTTGCCGCGGATTTTGTACGAGCGTTTGTTGCTGTTCAGCAAATAATCGAGTTCTCTCAAAGACGCATAAGCATTTGCGTAAATGCGCTTGATATGAGCGTTTTCGACAACCGGCTCGTAAACTTCCGGCATCACTAGCATGCCTACAAATCTTCTTGTCGACGGATCTACGCCGCAGATTTTTCTGAGCATATAAGCGACGTCCAGGAACATGCCACTGCCTGTGCCACCACAAAGCGAGCAGATGATGTATACGAATTGCAGATTCTGATCGATGTCGAAGCCCGGATACTCTTCCCAGGACGCCGGATCGGATACATCATGAGCGGCTTGTTGCAGCCAGCGATAGGTAGTGTGGAGATTGTCTCCTTTATACAGGCCGATGCGCCCGAACATGCGAACTTGCCCGGAGCCGCGAGCAGCTTTCGGGAAATCTACTTTCAAATCAGGATCCGGATACCAATCCAGAATGTGCCTGTTCTCCGGCGCAGAAAGATTGCTGATCACCTGCGGCGTGTCGCTCTGGTCGATGACGCGCAGCTCGGTATTGCCAAGATTGATGTATTCACCGGTCGTCTGACTGATAATTGGTGGATTATTGACGCCGGCGCTGTCGGTGTCGATTGACAAAAGGCGAATCCAGGGCAAATCGTCTCGCCCGTACGTGTCGAATATGCGTCGCTTCAGGTGCGTCAGTGCCCGTTTGCCGGTACCACCAAGACCTATAACCAGCGATGGGATTGTTCTAATTGCCATGACTTTCGAGTCCTCTAAAACTACTCTTTTCTGACGACCACCGGACTACCAAACCCAAATACTCTGACCAATTTACAGCGAACTTAATCAGCAACGTCCCGAGCGCGTAGTCTCAGGTTTCGTGCCGCAAAAATTTTGACTCAGTGCTTCGACAGCAGAAAATTTCCTACCAGCGCTACAAGTGCTACGCCGCCGGCTGCCATGCTGGAGACGTTCGCCACCCTGGTCGCCTTCTCCGGCAACCAGCGGTTGAATTTGACGAGAATTGTATAAATGCCGAACCTGAGGGCAACTGCGATGAGAATGCTAACTATCGCGAGAATTCCATACCACCACGTAGTGTCCATGCTCTGTAACGTCCTTCCCCTTGTCAGGTCAATTGGTTTGCTTTTGATTTCTAATTAATAGGCATTAGCCCGCTTGGGAAAATTCCTAAACGCCTAATTCTAACTCTTAAGAATCTCACAAGAATTGGCGTCAATACAGGTTGTAAGCGCTATGGATTCTGCTGCGCTTCACCCTCCGCGCGCATCCGAATCTCGCTCCGAACGCCTCCTCGGCGTCCTCCGCTCGCCCGTCGACGCATTTCTATTTTTCGCGTTTCAAGGTGGACAACCAAAGGAAAATGCCCAGTCCGCAGACTATCAGGCAGACGATTATTAGCGGCACGGCAACCGGTGCCACCTCTTCCCAGGGGCTGGGATCGACGATTATCTCAAACGGTATCTGGCTGGGCGCCATGGTTTCCGAGTCACCAGTCACCTTCACCGTCCACTTTCCGGCATAGCGCCCCGGCTTTTGCCTGCCGGGGATGGCGACCGTCATTTTGATTTCTTGTTTTTCAGCCCTGGAAGCGTCATAGGTGAATGTCACAGGCTTTCCGTCATTGATGTTGGTCAAATCGATTTTTTCGTTTTGAAACTCGGTTGAGGAAGGCTTGCCGGCCTCCAGTTTGAGCGTGGGTGCTTCCGGCTGAACCTCGACTTTAACCGCCGTCTGTCTCTTTGCTCCTTCCGACTGACCAAGCGTCGCTGAGAGCTCCACAGAGGTCGACTCTGGCCAGAAAAATCCCGGCTTTTTCACTTTCACCTTGATGCTCTCGGGAGAAATCACCAGGCGACTGGGGACAGAAACAACAAACGGCACGTATTGAGGCACACGTGCGGTCGAAGACATTTTGAGGAAACCCAGGAAATGACCGGCTGGACAATTGCTGTGCGCTTGAACTGTCACGGCAACAAGATTAGTGGGCTTCTCTCCTTCATAAATTCGACCTGGAATAATCGGCGCCAGGACAACGTCCGCTTGAGTGAGCGCAATCGTTATCGCGCCAGGCGGCAGTGTAGAGGCAAGCCGCGTTCCTGCTGCGACCAGGTTGGTAGAGGACAATCTGCCAAGCTCCCTCAGCTTCACTGCTTGCGGCACACTTTGCGAGCACTCTTCGACTTTGTCGACTTCTTCGGCATAGCAAGAGCGCAGTTCTACAGGAAATGAACACTCGGACATGCCGTTTCCATCTACGTTACCGAAATGCACAAAGCCTGATTTCAAGCCTTTTTCACCGCCTGCCTGGCCAGAACTTAATGAGGACCGCGGCTCCCCTGCATCCGACTTTGAAAGGACTATATCTCCCTTCATGCTTTCGACTGTTTTCTTGAGCGCGATAAATATTCTGTCGCTGACGGTGCCACCGGATTGCAAGTTCACATCGATAAACTCGCCGCCGATAAGCGATGCCAGCTCTTTAGCTGTGGTTGTTCCGGCCTTGCTGTCAGGCAGTCTCTGCAAGCCAACCACGCGCGTCTGCCATGTGTCCACGCCGACTTTTTCTTTTGCCAGCCGTTTCTCCAAAAGAATTTGTTTCGCCACGTCGCGCACTCTATGCGGTGCACCCGCCGGCGGCTCATCCCAACCGTCGGTAAACATGACGATGAAGGTCATCGTGCAGGCATCGCTGTCTTTTGCCATTGCCCGCGCCTTTTCGAGCGCCGCATGCAACGCACCGCCCATGTACGTATCGCCATGTTTGTCTGCCGCCAGTGTTTCAGGCGAAATTATATTGCCGACCAGATCGGCTCGCTGCGCAGCGTCGGCAAGCTTTGTCGGCCAATCGGATTTCTCAGTCACGGCTGTTCCAAACGTGATGAAAGAAACCCGGCTGGCACCGCCGATCAAGCGATTATCTTCCACCATTTGTTTGAGCGCGGAGCGCAAAGCCTCAAAGAGAGTAATGTCCTTTCCGTCCGGTCCTTTGACCATCGTCGACTTTAGAACCATGCTGCCTGAAACGTCGACAAGGAATACAAAATTTACCGGTCTTTCTCGCTCTTCAGCCGCGCAGGCTGCGGGTGCCCAGAGCGCCGACGGCACCACAAATGCGAAAAGTGAAAGCAATAGAGCGCTTATGAAAAGACTGTAGGGGCGACGCATGGCGTCGCCCGCGAACAAAGCATTGACCAGCTTGTGTGTGTTCCTTGCTTCCGTCATACAGACCAGATGCCGATGCTCCGTAAAAAACCTGATTAGCTGTTCAACTCTTCTGCAATGCGCTTGGCCGCATCTTTTCTATCCTTGGCACGCGTGATTGGACGTCCGACAACGACGTAGTCGGTGCCCATCTTCACAGCTTCGTTCGGTGTGACGATCCGTTTTTGATCGTCGTCGGAAGCCCATGTCGGGCGGATTCCCGGTGTGACGATGATGAACTTATTGCCTACTTGCGATCTGATGATCGGCACTTCTTTCGCTGATGCTACCACTCCGTCTGCACCCGACTTGAACGCCAGCGACGCATAGCGACCGACAACCTGGTCGACCTTGTCGGAAATGCCTAAATCGTTGGTGAGAATTTCCTGGGAGATACTGGTCAAAACAGTGACAGCAAGTAGAATAGGACGCTTGACGCTAGCTGCATCTGCCGCTTCGTGCGCGGCTTTCTGAGCGGCTTTGATCATCTCGCTGCCACCCTGAGCATGCACGTTGAACATCTCGACACCGCGACCGGCAATCTCTCTGGATGCAGCCGCCACGGTATTGGGAATGTCGTGAAACTTGCCGTCGAAGAAGACCGGCGCCTCCAGGCGCTTGAGCTCATCCAGCAGTTTTGTGCCGCAATGGGTGAAAAGCTCGAGACCGACTTTGAACATGCCGACTTCGTCTTTCAGCTCGTCGACCAGCGCCAATGCTTCCTCCATCGAGGGCACGTCGAGCGCCACGATCAGCCGTTCTTTTCCTTTTAGTTCAGTCATTTTTGCCGCTTTTGTTTCTTGCACAGATCTCTTCCTATAGTTCTCCTAAAAGACTAAATCATGCCAGCAAAAAAGACCTGGCAATTAGATTGCCAAGTCTCAATGTTTTTTGGTCGATCACCATTAGCTGGCGCTTGCGGCTTTGCCTTGTTGCTTGCTATAGCGCTTGACAAACCTATCTACGCGACCTTCGGTGTCAACAATCTTTTGTTGTCCGGTGTAGAAAGGGTGGCAGGAGCTGCAAATTTCAACACGGATGTTTGGTTTGGTGGAGCCGGTCAAGACTTCTGCGCCGCAGACACAAGTGGCCTTAACTTCTTGGTATTTGGGGTGAATTCCGTTTTTCATATCTATATTTCAACCAGATTTTTGGGTCCCGAAAGAGAATCGAGGTCTCTTGCAGTAAACCCAGACGTTTTCGTGGGTTCAAAACTAAGCTCACGGCTTGAATGAAGCCTGAGCGCCTAGCGAAGGCTAATGATAGCAGACAGATTTCGTATCCGCCCGAACCGACATGCTTTGTTAATACGAATTGCAGCGCCAGCGCCAGCTTTACCGGTTTTAATATTGGCCGGGCGACGCATGGCGTCGCCCCTACAAAGGCATAAACCGACCGACGCCAATCAGAAGTTGATCGGTTGTTGTACTTCCAGACCTTCGGCGGCGGCGACAAGGCGCTTGCCTTCGACGTTTAGAAACACCTTCTTATCACCTACAACCGAGGCGACTGTGCGTTTCAGCTGCTCCATGCGGGTTTGCATTGAAGCTTCTCCGCCGCCTGAATTAAAGCGCCTGGACAAATCAATCTCATAGTCATCATCCAGCGGCTTCACACCCAGAAGAATGGTTCCCTTAGGTATCTCGGAAGCCAATCCCTGAGCCTCTTCTTCTCCGGTAGGACCGCGCAGAAGTTCGGTCAGCGCGGATTCTAGCTTGTTCTGCCCGACTAGTTTTCTATTCACTCTTACTAGTTCGATATTGTCCGTGCCTGGTTTTACAAACCAGACCTCAGCAGAATTTCCCAGGATTTCAGCCTGCACCGAGCTTTCAGTCTTGTTTTCATGCGTAACGGCAGCACCCGTCAGGATCTTTCGTTCAGCACATCCAGTCAGAAACATCGCCGAGCAGGCCAGCGCGCCCGCAACAATTTGAATTAGCCTTGTCGCTCTCAGTTTTACTGCCATCTATCCCCCTGCCTTAGCCTCATTGGACGAAACTTCATTTGTTTTTTTGCGAAACACCTGCTATTCCAGCGTTTCCACTAGCTTGGCAAGAGCCTGTGCTCTGCAAAGTTTTCAGCGCAATCTGCGGATTTTTCGGCGCGATGATCAAGCGCCCTTCACCAGTCAGCCCTCCCTCACCTACATCAAGCGAACTCAAGCGAAATGCATGATCCTTTCTGTCCATCCGCTTCAAGTCAATAATTGGATTGAGCAGCTCCTCAGCGAAGTTGGCAAATTTTTCTGGCTCGACAATGTCGCTGCCTTCCACTTTCATGTCGGCGATTTCAACGCGGTCGTCACCTTTAAGTTTGAGCTTTCCTGTGATCTTCAAGGGCACGCCAGTCGAATCATCTGCGCCCTGCGCCTTCAAAAGAGCCTGGATGCACACATTGTCATCAATGAATTCGACTTTTGGATTGACTACCTGCAATTGCTGAGCGCCCAGTCCCGGCAGATCGAGATTCAGCCCGCGCAGGGAATTTGCCACTTTCTCGCTTTTGAGGGCAGCGGAAATCTCCTCAGGTGTGAGTGCAGCTTTGACCGAGACGAGCACTGGTGTCTTCAATTGAATGTGCCGCTTGTCGTGCAAATCAAGCCAGATAGGTTGATTGGTAGAGGCATTCACATGGCCGACGTTGACACCTTTAATCTTCGATCCTGCAAGGGTGCAATCGACTGATTTGACTTTTCCTGAGAGCAAGTCGGTAAAACTGTAGAGTTTTACTTTCACTTTTACGTTGCCGCCCAACTGCTTTTTCAGCACTGTTTTGGCAGCTTGCCCAGCCACCACAGAAGCAAGCAAGTTAAGCCCAGTCACTGTTTGCAGGGTGCGAGAGACTGTGCCCGCCACCTTGAATGGTGGTGGACTTGACTCGGATTTCTGCAAGCCAGCAGCAGTTGCCGCAGGTTTGGATGCCGCAGAATTGGATGCATGAGATTTGGATGCGGCAGAATCTTCGGAGGCAGCCTTTTCGCCATCAGATTTGGTGGCAATCGAAAGATCGGCGCCAAACGATGCTTGCGGGCAAACAAGCGCGGCCATACAAATCACAGCCGCTATTGAGTTATGAATTTTCAAATTGCCCTTGCTCATATTGATACGCGTATTTCAAATGAGGCAGCCTACAGCTTCGAGGATACCAAAGAGTCTATAGAATCTACATTCAAACCTTCTGAAAGACAGTTAATGACCAAGCCATGCAGGATTTTTCTCTTTCACCAGTGAAACACTGTTTACCGTGATGGATTCCGTCGAAGGAGAGCCGGGCGCTGCCACCGGATATAACACCAATTGCTTGACGAGACAGTGAGACGGCAACTCGCAGAGCTTCAGGTCATAACTGCACGAATGCTTAGAGTCATCGAATGCAAGTGGAATACTGAAGCTGTGGTGCTTCCCTTGAGCCAGCACAAAGTCGATCTTGAGCGAGCGCCACTCAATGGCTTTCGGCGCTTGCAGCGATAGAGTCAAATGGCTGTAGTTACTCACAGGTATTGGTTTTGCAGGATTGTAATACATGGCTGAGAAGTTGGAGCACAAGCCGGACTTCTTACCTTTTATGTCGGTAGGAAGAGAAACCTCAAGTGGTGCATGTCGCCATGAAGATTCAGAAAGAGGAGGCAAGTCCATTTTTACTTTGCTGTCAAAATTCTTGCCGAACTCAGCGCTCATGTCAGTATTTACAGGCAGCCAGGATTCCGGCTGCGCGTCCAGTCGCGCCGCAAAAGCGCTGTTTTCATCCGCACTTCGGCGTCTCAGTTTTACATCAATACTTGGGTACTGGAAAACAGAATAGTCGTCTTGTTTGTCTTTTCCGCCATCTGAGGTAAAAACCAGAGTCACTGTCTTTCCTTTAAAGGGTGTGAGATCAATTTCGATCGGCAGCCACTGTCCGGCCTTTGACGCATGGACTTCTTGCAGCAATTCTTTTGAGCCGGTCAAAAGAGGATCACCTGCAACAGCGAAAATTTTACCTGTGACACCATCTGTAATGGCGGGCTTGACGCGCTTAGCCGGCGAGCCGATCGTGAATGCGGTTTTGAACCTGGCTGATTGCATATCGGCAGGCAGTGCAAGCGTCCAGCTGACCGTATTCGGGGCATGCAGGTACAGATTTGCATGTTCGTAATGAGACCAGGCAACAGTATGATCAGCGGTCTTATCTTCAAGAAAACGAACCGGCGGCGACCGATCCTCGTTGAAGACTCGCACACGCGGCAGAACAAAATCGCCTTGCAAGGTCCATGTTTGATGCGGAGAAAAGGCAGACAATTGATACCTTTCCGGAGCCAGCGCTAACTTCGTCACGTTGTTCGGTTTGCCATCGCCCCATTGAAAAAGCAGTGACTCAATATAACTAGGCGCCTCTCTAAAATTACGCAGAGCCGATTCTGAAGCCGGCGAGCGAGTAATGAGGTAGACATGCTTGTCTTCCCATGCTCGGTTGGACAGGCAATAGAAAACCGGGATTATGGCAAGACATAAAATGCAAGCCAACTTCCAGGTCATGTCTAGGCGCCCTGTCTGCACCGGATTACCCGGAGCGTCAGTTTTCAGAGCAGACAGGAGCAGCCCGATCACACCAAGCCAAAAATAAATTACAAACGCTCCGTACCAGGGGGTGACGAATGCACGCACCCAGCTGAGCATGACCGCAGTCCCAAGCCCGTAAGCGCACAATACCAGCGCCGTTTTTGTTGCTAAAGACCAGCTCCTGATGCGGAAATTTGCCGCCAGCGCCACTACAAACATGACCAGCCCGGCAATACCAATGTATTCAGCCATCGGCAGACGCCCAACAATAAGTCCCACTTGATTGGAAAATGGACGTCCAAGCAAGTTGACGATGAAAGTCATATTAATGGCATTCTGAGAATGGCTCAGATAGGCAGGTTTGGCCAAAACGAAGTACAGGTACGGCGCCATCGAAAGTGCCGCACCGGCTAACCATGCCAAATACACAGGCCAGCGATTAACGCCGTAGCCATAGAAAACAAGGCCGAGAAGCAACGCAAACCAGCAAGGCGGGACGTTTCCCATGGATGCCGCGGAGCCTATCCCACCAGCCAGCATCAGGACAACACCGCGCCAGTCGTTTTTGAAACGCAAGATTCCCCACAAAGCGATGGTGAATCCCAAAGTCGTCAGGCTGACCGGATAGCATGCCTGTCCGAAGAAGTGTACCGACGCCTGGGTCATGGAAAAAACAAGGGTCAAGACAATGCCGAATATCAAAGGTCGCCATTCTTTCTTATGACCTCTTGCTACAAGGTCCCAGAGCAAAAGTGCTTTGATTAGATTAATTCCGACGCCGATTAATAATTCCGCGCGTGCATTCCAGTCAAACAAATAGGCGGACAGCAGGTGGAATGCGATCGGCAGCGCGACAACGTGTTGGCCAACCTTGAAGCTGGACAACAAGTTGGATGGATCAACCTGCCCGCCGAATACCCTGTTTATGAAAGGAACGACATCGAGATAGTCGTTAGAGATGTTGTTGCCGCCCACCGTCCAGATAATCTGGCATACACGCGCAACAGCGACCAAACCGAAGACAATCGAAACCACACCAAGTACTGGCGCCGGACTCGCTCGCCTTACCCGCGAAAGGACAGTCTCGTTTTTAGTTTTTGCTGATTGTGTGTGTGTTGTCTGAAGCAAATGACTTGGCCTTGAGAATCAAGCGGAATGTACAGCGGATGAGCCCCCTTTGCATGAGCCAGACTTGATATCCGGATTTTTCAGACCAAGTAACCCACCCGGGTGATACCCGAGACTCGCTGCCATATATAATTTAGAAGCGAGTTAAAATTCGCTAACGTGCCAGTGGAATGCGAAAATGGTTGGTTCGGTTGTGCGAGCACCGCCTGGTCGTTATTAGTAGGAATTACCTCGGTCCCCTGGGACAGTTTCGTGGTTGGGTATCGATCCGGCTAAATAAGGAAAGGGTTATGTCTCATTCTTTCAAAAACAGAATCACCGGAAAGCCAATTCAGTGCCATCGCAGTGGCGGAGCAAGAGGAAACACTCTAGTTCTCATCGTCGCAGTCATGGCGATACTAATTGCTATCCTCTTATTTGCTCTGGGCTACACCAGATTGATGGGAAGCAGCGCGGAGCAGCGCACAGCGATTGAGGCGGCATCTCTTGCCGCGGCAAAAGAAGTGTCGAGAATCGTCATCAATGACCCAAATTTCGGATACATATCTCTGTCCGATGCAGCACCCGTAGGCAAAGCGACAGCAGCAGGTGACAACTTCTTCATGCCTGTCTACGGACTCAACACCGTGATGGGAACGATCAGGCTCGACCTGATTATCGCTGACGCGATTGGCAACAATGCCATGAAGACGCTGGCGAAGCGAGATCTCAATAATTTGAAGTCAGCCAAAGATTCACTGATTGCCGAATTGAAAACATCCCTGAGCGGCACCGGCAGCAGCAAAGACGCGGACGGACAGATCGTAAATCCATATAGCGCTGCAGAACAAGCCTATAAGCAAAATCAAGTCAGGCTGACAGGCGGATCATCTTATGTTGCTGGTTCTATGAAACTGACACTGGGCAGTCTGGATGGCACCATGCAGACCAACATTCCCGTTCCGAAACCATCCAGCTACTCGCATGTTAGCGGCAATCAGTCGCAAAACGGATGCTACATGTCCGGACAAAACATTCCATACGATGGTGAGGACTTCGTCTTTGCTGCTGTCAGTGACAGCTTAAAACTAGTCGACCCCAAGAAATTCACAGATGCTGTCGGAGGTTTGCCTTATCAGATGCAGTCGATAGTAAAGGCTGAAGCTGATCAAAAGATGCAAGATCCTGAACGCAAAACCACAAATGTGGTGCACGCAGTCAGCTGCGCAGCCCCAGCCAGCGTCTATGACCCAAAACCGGCGCCAGGAACAATCACACTCAGCTGTCCTGACGGTACTCCAACAGAACTCGTTAACCTCGGCACAGTAATCAGTTTACCGGGAATGTCCGGCGTTCCGATGACTTTGACCAAGTCAGACAACGGAGACTATCCTGAGCCAGGCGCCAGCATGGTCCCCATGACGTATAGCGGTGGGGGAACACCAGATGGAGGCACCGTCGTATCCGGAGCACTCTACGATTGGATACGAAGAGCCGGAGCCCGACTGGATG
>JBGAVL010000142.1:0-14903 GCA_044228145.1 Obscuribacteraceae bacterium (SeqCode) | reverse complement strand
ACAAGGACCGCCTACCGCCCCCCCGCCTGGGGCACCACCTCTGGCTTGATGGCTGAGACTTTAGACGACAGTTCGATTTAAGGAGTTTGTTTTTTGGGTTACGTTCAACGAGTGATTATTCTCAACAAGCCGCTCAAGGTGTTCGGTTTTGAGCCCAAACAGTTGGTAATGCTGTCCATTTGGGTGGTGACCGGACTGATTGGGGCCGGTCGTTTCCCGCAGGACTGGAAATTCCACAATTTTCCAATCGGCGTATGGTTTTTCATTCTCTGGATGTGCGGTGCCGTGGCTGTGGTCATGGGCACTCGACTGAAGCCCTTCTCGTGGTGGAAAAATATTCTTACTTATCGCCTCGGTTTGGCACCAACCCTTTACGTGTCTAGAAGTGAACCTGCTCCGATCTATCCCGATGGGAATATAATTGAGGTTAAAAAAACTAAAGAAAGCTTCTATGTTCAAGCTGAGAACGCACCTGCAGCAGTCGTCGATCCTGACGACGATTTCTAAATAGGAAACCTAATGGCACAGAGCTACGCCGCATCAAGAGGAGGAAGAAAACGCCCGGGACCCCCAGGCGGGGGCAGCGGTCGTGGTGGCGGCGGTTCCGGCACAGGCTCCAGAGGCAGATCGGGTGGTTATGCCGCAGACGGTGACGACGATTACGGAGACGAGTTCAAACCGCCCAGTATAAAAAGCGAGACTACTGGGCGCCTTTTGCGCACCACGCCTCAGCCCTCCATACAAAATGTTTTTGCTGGATTCTACAATTCGCTGCCCGCCCCAGTGCGCGACATGTTGCCTTTCGGCAGCGAAACAAGCGACGGTGACAATCACGACGATGACTCGCCGCCTAAGGACGCTCGCCCCGAGTCCAGCTGGAAAGACGTCTGCTACCTTTTCGCCATTCCGGGAGACGACGAGGACGAAGGTCTGGTTGTCCTGGCAGACGGCAGCATGCGCAAATACATCAGTTGCAAGGGCATCAATGCCTTGCTATTCGACGAAGCCGACCGCGAGTCGATGGCCAGGCAGTTCACCAATTTCGTCAATTCCTGCGAATCAGATATTCAAGTCATCATCAAATCACGCAACTTGCCTGTAGATGAGTATCTGTCCCGCTATCAGACTTTGATCAAAACCGACAACGATTATCTCAAATGGTACGCGGATTACACAGACAAATGGTTCCGCCGCCAGCAGGACGTCAGCTTCGTTCCGCAACGAGACTTCTATATAGCGATCAGCTACCAACCGCCAGATGCAAGGGGCACCACGGGTTGGAGCGGCAGGCGCTCAATTCAAAAACACGAAGAGTATGTAGGAATTCTCGATCGATTGGCCCGCACTGCATACGAGCAATTGCGCGTTTCCAATTTGCGCCCGCAAATGTTGAACAGAAGGCAGGTGCGCAATCTTATATATTCCGATCTCAATCCCAGCCTGGCCGAAAGAGACCCGGAAGCACCACCAAGTCGTCCCGACATCTCTGAAGCATCATCGCTGGCTGGCTCTGCACTGAAGGTTTCTGACGAATCAATCTGGCTGGACGGTAAGTACATCGGCACTCAGTACATGGAAACGCTGCCCCACGAAACGTGGATGGGCTGGCTCGTAGACTTGCTTACGCTCTCTGTCGAATATCAGCTTTCGCTTTTCGTTCACACTTGCAATCAAGATAAAGTGCGCAACGATTTGAAATGGAAGCACCACTTCGGACGAGTCACATCCACACAGTTAGCCAGTCCCGACCTTGAAGGTATGGAAGACACGCGGTCGGCCGCGACTGCGATTCAAGATTTCTTGCGTTCTTCAAACAAGGCATTCGACACCAGTCTCTATATAAGAGCGCTCGCCAACACTCCTGAGCAGCTGGCTTCCAACATGGACGAAGTCAGGCGCGTATTTAAAAACCGCGGTGCATTGCTCGATCGTGCGCAGATGCTGCAGCTTGATGCCTGGCAATCCACTCTAGTTGTCGGAGTCGATAAACTGGCGATTGTTCACAGAATCATGTCGCCTGTAGTAGGGACGTTCTGGCCGTTCTTCACAGCCACATGCGGAACCCCTGATGGTGTCCCGTTTGGCTTCGCCAGCGCCTCGAGAGAACCTGTGCTTCTCAATCCGTTTTTTAGAGGACAGGGCAAAGACGCAAACAATATGTTCGTCGTAGGAACGACCGGTGCCGGAAAATCTTTCGCCGTGTCCATGATGATTTTGCGCCTCCTGCCTCTGGGCACGCGCTTTGTGCTCATTGATAAAACAGTCGACAAAAACGGTGCATACAGGTTCATTACCAAACTTTTGGGACCGGAAATGTGCGCGTATGTCGACCTTGGTCCATCGTCCGGTTATATTTTGAACCCGTTTGATCTTGGCCCTGAAGATAAGCCGGGCGAGCCTTCTGCGGACAAGGTTTCTACACTCCTGTCTCTGCTCGACTTGATGCTTGCGCCTGAAGGGCGAGAAGAAATGAACGTGGAGGAAAAATCACTTCTTGATGGTTTGATCCGGGTCGCGTATATGGACGCGCAGTTTAGAGAGACCATTCCGACAATGTCCGACCTGGCTCGGGTGACCGCTCAGGCGGCCTCTGATGAAGTCGACCCTGTACAGCGCGATCGCTTGCAGACATTTGCTCGCGGACTTTCGCTGTTTACTCGTCAGGGCGCTTTCGGCGGACTTGTAGACGGCTACACGAATATCGACACCGAGAAGTTATTCATTGTATTTGATACCAGAGAAGTAAACGAACCGCGTCTGGAAAGAATCGCGGTTTATATGCTGGCTGAATTCATCAGACGCCGCGCTGCCGAGTGCAAGCTGCGCCGCATACGATTTGCCGCCATCATCGACGAAGCCGCTACATTGATGCGATTCAAAGCCGGAGCCCGGCTTCTGGATGACCTTTCCAGAAGAGCTCGCCACTACGGTATGATGCTCGTCTCCATTACTCAGCAATTGAAGGACTTCTTCAAACAGGCTGAGCAAGCTGATTCTGTTGTGAAAAACTCACACATGAAACTGATCCTCCGTCAAGATGCGTCTGACCTGCGCATGTTGAAAGAGGCACTGCGTCTCAGTGACGCCGAAGTAGCAGCGATAGAAAATTTTTCCAAGGACGAGGAGAAGAGAAGGGATTCACAGCTCCTGCTCATTGTAGGATCTGTACACGGAACGATTCGATTGGTGCCGAGCCCCATGGACTACTGGATCTGCACTTCCGAACCGATTCGCGATATTCCTAGACGCGAAGAAATGATCAAGGAGGTAAAACTCAAGAATCCCAATTTGAGCGAAACCGACGCGTGTCGCCAGTCCGTGTACTATCTCGGATTGCAACACGACGGTTGAGTCCGGATCTGTCTGAACGTTTGTCTGGAATCTTGTTTGAAAAACTATGACGAATGGTCGATTTAAATCCGGCATCTGGAAAGGAACTGATGGAGAAACTTTTTCGTCCGAACCGAATATTCGTTATCTTCTGCCTGCTTCTGATTTTTGTCTGGCTGGGACTGCAATATGTTTCCAACATACGAATCAGCGAAGCGGCGAGAAGTGAAGCGCTTGAAGTATTCGATTGGAGATGGCCAGGGCAGGTTGCCTCAAATGTTGAGATAACTGATGTCTCGGTCCTCGCTAAGTCGGAAAATGAAGCCAAAGTGAGAGTAAAGGCCAAACAGACTCTGACGAAATTGGCTGGCGATGACGCCGAGAAGACGGAAAAGAGAGACGATCCAAAATCAACCAGCCCAGATATTCAGCCGGCTAGTGGTGCTGCTTGCCAGAGTGATACCGCCTGCGTGCTTACGCTCTACCGATCTAATCGCAACTGGGTCCTCGGAAAAGTGGAGTTTGACTAATGTATTGGAGAGTAAGAAGAGTTAGTCCCGAACAAGTGGTTAAGACCTATGGTGTGCATGCCTGCCTGGCAGTAAGCCTTCTGGTCAACGGGTTTTTGCTTATCACCCGTCCAAATCCTCAGAAGCAAGTGTCCGCTGAGCTGAAAACCAATCTCGATGTTTTCGCACGCAACGTGACGCAGCACATACTGGATACCAGCTTTATCAGTTATGAAAATTCGACAAGATCCTTGCTGCCGAATGGAGGTGTTCCCGGTGAGCTTGCACCGCCTGTAGTAGCCCTGCTCAGGCAGCGAGAACAATTGCCGAAGACTATGGAAGATCTTAAAGCTACGGCAAGGACGCTGGAATCCCAGCGTCAGGTCTCGGCAGTGCGCATCGATTCGGTCAATCAGGGAGAGCCTGACGACAAGGGTATCGTGCCTCTTGATGTAAGCGGCATGGTGGCAATTCACTCGGCAGACGAATCGGTTTCCGGCAACCCGGTTGCTTTTCGCTTTGTGTATAGAGTGGGAATGGCAGGCAATCCGCAAAATCCGGAGCAGAAACGGCCGATTGTTGTCGATTTCAGAGATATGTCGGCAGGCAAAAACTAACTGCCGAATTCTATGCAATAAGTATTGAGGCGCCGCTCTTGCGGAACGCCTCCAAATGCTTTTCGTCCACTGATGAATCGGTGACAATAGTGCCTACGGCATCTATATCCGCCACCTTATATGGTGAGACGCGATTGAATTTCTGTCCTTCGGCAAGCACGTAGGCATCAGCCGAACGCTCGATCATTGCCCTTTTCACCAGGCAGTCGTCGTAATTGGATACGGTTGCACCATATTGGAGATCGAGGCATTCGGTGCTGATCAAACAAAGATCGGCCTGAATGCTGGATATTTCTTTTATCGTCTCGGGCCCGAAAGTGAGCAAAAGTTCCGGCGTCACATGACCGCCCAGGACGCGCACATCGAGCCTGGGAAGCTCGGACAGGCGCATGGCTGTAGGCAGGCAATTGGTTATGAAAGTAGCTATTAGATCACGCTGCAGATGCGCGGCCACTTGAGCTGTGGTGGTGCCGCCGTCGATAAAAATCACTTGCCTGTCTTTCACAAAAGAAGCGGCACGCCGGGCAATGGTATTTTTCTCGGCGGGTGACTCTTTTTCTCTTTTCGAAAATTGAAAAGTTACCTTGCCGACCGGCAGCGCACCGCCGTGCACTCGTTTTAACAAACCGGCTTCGGCCAGATCCTTGAGATCCCTACGGATGGTATCCTCCGAAACCCTGAGGTCACTAACCAGTTCTTGCGAAATAACCCTCCCTTTCTGGCTGAGAGACTCCAGTATGCGATTTTTCCTTTCGTCATTAAGCATCTGTATTTAAATGGTTGTCAATGCGGGTTTTTGCGTGTATTATCTGGAGTGTGCTGGTTCTTGCTGGTATGTGCAGTAATTATAGGTGGTCTTATGTTTCAAATCCAGGCGTCAGGTAAGATTTCAGGCAAAAAAGCCCCTCATAAACGCAGCGGATTCAAGAAGACGACTCAGGAAGTGCGGACAGTATATAAGTTGGCGGCGATCGATCTGGACGGCACCCTGCTCAATCCCGAACGCCGCATCTCAGACGAGAATAAAGCTGCCGTTGCTAAACTACGCGCCAACAATATAGAAGTAGTCCTGGCTTCAGGCCGCAAGCACGAAGACATCTTAAGATTTCACCAGGAGCTCGAGCTGGAGAGTCCGATTCTCTCCTGTCACGGCGCACTGGTGAAGGATCCGATCACAGGCGAAGTAATAAGCAACCGCTTCATTGCTCGCGAAGTGGTCGTGCATTTGATTCAAGAAGCTGTGGCAAACGAGCTTTCCTGGGTTGTTTACGATCAGCGTGGCGTTCACCTTTGCCGTTCGGAATACTGGCTTTCCGAATATATTCGCCGCACTTGTTTTGACCGCCCCAATATCTGCAATTCAGTTGAAGACTACGTTTTCACTCATGCCGAGAAGGTCAACTGGATGGGCGATGAAGAAATCATCCGCCAGCAGTTTCGCCGTGTGTACGATATGTTTGCGGGCAAGTTGACCACTGTGATCACCGATCCCGATCATCTGGAATTCACTCTCCATGGGGCTGACAAAGCATCAGGTTTGATGGATTTGACAGAGCGCCTGGGCATCTGCCAGCACGAAGTGCTTGCCTTCGGCGACAGCAATAACGACGTCACCATGCTCTCCTGGGCGGGTTTGGGCGTAGCCATGAACCATGGCACCACGCAAGCGCGCCTGGCCGCAAAGATGATCTCCGCACCCGGAGATGAGGGTGCAAGCCTGGCTCGCGCAGTCGATTCCATCTTGCAGGCAGATTAGTTTATATCCCAATGCACAGAAGATGCGGTCGTGGGCTGGGTTATTTCCCAGTTGCGGCCGTTTTCTTCACAGGCTTTAGCTGACTTTTAAATTACCTTGGATATGAGGGATTGCGTCTCAGCACTTGCGGCATGCGCTGGTTGTGATGATATTGGCGTCTTTCACAAGGACTGCAGCCGCCCGGTTCCGGCCGATAAGGCTCATGATAATAGTCAGGGCGATACGGGATAGGCTGCGGACGATTGCAACCACGCGGCATGTCATTCCATTGATAGTAGTCACGATCGCGACCCCAATCACGCTCACGTCCCCAGTCACGCTCACGACCCCAGTCATTCTGGCGAGGTCTGCCGAAATCGCCCATGAAAATGTTTACGACTCCACCTTCATAGTTGTTGATTTGCGGCATACCAGGAGGGCAGTCGCGCGGAGGCATCGGCCGACGATAGTCCGGCTCAGGAATGGGCTCTACTCGAATAGGCGGTTCGTATCTGACCGGTGGTTCATATGTGACCGGAGGTTCAACTCTCGCTGGAGGTTCAACCCTTGCCGGGGGCTCTGCGTTTCTGGCGCCAGGAATCTTCAAGCACCAGTTTTCCTTTACGAAATCACGATTGCAATCAAGCGTTTTGTATCGATCATGATTAGCTTCAACTATGGCATCTTGCATGGCTTTCAGAGAATCTCTGTTGACCGGTTCGCCGTAGCCTTTCAGGGCGCGTTCGGCGATGGTCGATAAGCTGTCGCCGAATTTCACTTTGTATTCGCCGTTTTGATTTAAGTCTAGAGGTGTCGCTCTCTGGGCATCCGAAGCCTTTGCCCATGCTTGAGCGCGAGGAGTGGAGAGTTCGAAGTCTGGTTTGAAGTTGCAAGCTGCCGAATTTTCTTGACTGGAATCTCTTTCAGAGTTTCGCCAGGCGCCATTGTCTGTGCTCATTTTAGGACCCTTATTTCAGCTGCTGGACCTGAAGTCCAGTGGCTTAAGTTGAATTGCGAGAGGGAAGGGCTTACGCCCGCTGGGAGTATTAAATAACCGGCGCCCCGTTTTGCATATGGGAATTTTCCCCCTCAAAGGCGCTGTCGTTACGCTTCGACACATACTGCTTTACGCCAAAGGTCCACGGGGCGGACAATTTGGCAGTTGCCAGCAAGGCGGACAAAAGCGAGGATTTTTTGTGTTTTCCGGAATCGTTGAAGAAGTTGGTCGCGTAACTGAGATCACACAGACAGAAGACGGGTGCCGCCTGACCATCGGTGCAAAGAAAGTAGTCGACCCGGTTAATCTCGGCGATTCCATATCTGTAGATGGAATTTGTTTGACCGTAGTAAGTTTTGATGCCCAGTCATTTTCAGTGGAAGCAGTACTGGAGACGATGCGGCGCACAAAATTGGGTGACAAGAAAGTGGGCGACGGCGTCAATTTAGAACGCGCAGTCACTCTGAGCGACCGGCTGGGCGGGCATCTGGTCACCGGGCACATTGATGCAGTCGCTACCGTGACTCAGATAGAAGACGATGGCTTCTCGAAAGTAATTACATTTGAATTGCCTGGCGAGCTAGCTCCTTATTTCGTCCCTAAAGGTTCGGTGGCCATCGATGGCGTGTCCCTCACTGTTGTCGACTGCCCGGTGCCCAGAGGCGAAGACAAATTTCATTTCAGCGTCGCTCTTATTCCGCACACACTGGAAGCAACAACCTTTAAGTCTCTTAAGCCTGGACTGAAGGTCAACGTAGAAACCGACGTAATCGCCCGCTATGTGGCTCGCTGGCTGGAGCCGCACTTGGACGAGAAACTTAAGAAAGTGGCGGCGAAGATATCTTCAGGGGCGCCTACCGGATAGACTTTGGGGTGTGCTTGAAAACGGAATCCAGGCGACATGAGGCAATGATAATGAAGGAAGAGTCGGAACCAATGACAGTTGCCCCAGTGAATGAAACGCGCCCCCACGAATCCGCACGCTTGAGTTCGGAACTTATTGGTGACGCGGAAGACTATTTCGATTCGATTGAAGAGGCATTGGACGATATTCGCCAGGGTAAATTCGTCGTCGTCTCTGACGATGAGAGCCGCGAAAATGAAGGCGATCTGATTTGCGCCGCCGAGCTCGTTACCCCTGCCATGATCAATTTCCTGGTCACTGAAGCGCGCGGCTGGGTCTGCCTGGCACTCACGCAAGAGAAAGCTGAGCAGCTGGAATTGCCGATGATGGTGGACAACAATACCGAGTCGCAATCTACCGCCTTTACGATTACTGTCGATGCTGATACTAAATTTGGTGTCACCACCGGCATCAGTGCCTACGACCGTGCCACTACAATTCGTGTAGCCGTCGATTCGATGTGCAAGGCAGCAGACCTGCGTCGCCCCGGCCACGTCTCGCCGCTCGTTGCCAAGCCGGGCGGCGTTTTACAGCGTGCCGGACACACCGAAGCTGCCGTCGATCTGGCCCGGCTTGCCGGTTTGAATCCATCCGGCGTCATCTGCGAGATCCTGAATGCGGACGGCACGATGGCTCGTGTTCCTCAGCTTCGTGAGTTTTGCAAAAAGCACGGCATCAAATTTATCAATATCGCCCAGCTAATTGCCTATCGTTTGCAGCGTGAGCGCTTCGTCGAGCGTGTGGCAACTGCAGAGTTTCCATCTGCGTATGGAACGTTTCAAGTGCATGCATATCGAAACACTCTGGACGGGCAAGAGCACCTGGCATTTGTCAAAGGTGATCTGACCGGTAAAAAAGATGTTTTGATTCGCGTGCACAGCGAATGCCTGACAGGCGATGTTTTCGCCAGCTTGCGCTGCGACTGCGGTCCGCAGCTGGAAGCGGCGATGGCTATGATCGCCAGGCATGAAAATGGCGTGCTTGTCTATCTCAGACAAGAAGGTCGAGGCATCGGACTGCTCAACAAAATTCGCGCCTACCAGTTGCAAGACAAAGGACAAGACACCGTCCAGGCCAATGAGTCCCTAGGCTTCAAGCCCGATTTGAGAGACTACGGAGTGGGCGCACAGATTCTCTGCGACCTGGGACTCACCTCAGTGCGCATCATCACAAATAATCCGCGCAAGATCGTCGGGCTTGAAGGCTACGGCTTGCAAGTCGCAGACAGAGTAGGCTTGCCGCCTGCGTGCAACAGTCACAACTTGCAATATCTGCTCACCAAAAAAGAGAAGATGGGTCACTGGTTGGAAGGTCTCGAGAAAAACTGGCAGGAGAAAACGACACCTGAAGGTTTTTCGCTCAGTTCAATAGGAGAAGCGCATGCCACGCCAGAATGAAGGTACCCCGGACAAAGGAAGTTTTAGCGACGGGAAACAACCGCGCACGGTAGAAGGACGCTTGATTGCCACCGGACTGAAATTCGGTATCGTCGTAAGCCGCTTCAACGATTTCATCACAGAGCGGCTGCTCAGCGCCTGCCTCGATACGCTGCGCCGTCACGGTGCCGATATCGGAGAAGTCGATGTGATGTGGTGCCCCGGTGCATTTGAAATTCCACTGGTGGCAAAACATGCCGCAGAAACAGAAGCATACGATGCAATTATTTGCCTCGGCGCAGTGATCCGCGGCTCTACTCCGCACTTCGATCATGTAGCCGGACAAGCCGCCTCAGGCATTGCCCGTATTCCGCTAGATACAGGTGTTCCAACCATATTTGGTGTTTTGACCTGTGACTCGATCGAGCAAGCAATCGAGCGCGCCGGGACAAAAGCTGGAAATAAAGGCGCCGATGCAGCACTGGCTGCAATCGAAATGGTTAACTTGATCTCGTCGATAAAAACGAATCACGTAGTGGCGAAATAACAGCGTTTTACTTCAGGGGCGATGCCATGCATCGCCCGGTTTTAATGCGCTTCTTGCAGTTCCAGAATCTGTGCTTCTGCCAGCGGATGTTCTTTGAGGAACTGCTCGATAGTGTTTGCAACTTTGAGCGCATGCAGGAGCGGTCCTTCCACTTCTACTTCTCTCAAAAGTAGAGCGCGATGCAGAGGTAATTTGCTCTGAATCATCTGGGACATTGTCTTTGATGTGAGGTGGAAGCAGATGCGCGGGCGCTCGTCTTCAGGATCGAAGCGTTCTACCACAGCTTTGCCTTTTCTTGCTCTCAATATCCAACCCAGACCGTCGGCATCTTTGATGATGAATCCGATCGTGGTACCGTTGGAGGTGGCGCGTTTCAAAAGCCCTTCGTCGAAGTGCAATGGAATGAATTCTTCGAAGTAGTAGGCTGCCAGACGTTCCGTAAACTTGAAGAGTTTTCGCTTTTCCTTGTCCTGAGGGACTCCCCAGCCTGTCAGCTCCGCTTTTTCAGCGACGTTATGAAAATATTGATTGTCGATGCGGGCGCGCGGAATTCCATATCTGCCTGCCACTTCGAACAGATTGCGCGTCTTCACTTGCAAATTGTCATTGAGCATTTTGCGCAACACGCCCGGAAGATTTAGAGAGTCCTTCTCGCTTTCAACCACCGATCTGAAGCCCATCTCGGATGCCAGTGTAGAAAGCCACTCTCTGTTCAAAGTAGATTCGGTGGAAACCAGGTTGAGCACGCGCGGTCTGGACTCGTCTTCCAGATAGCGGCAGAAAGTGTTGACCACCTGATCTGACGGCGAGAACCACAGCGTGTAGTCCGGGTTGTACGAGACTTTGAGCTCACCATTGTCGCGATTATTGCTATTGTTGTTTTTCGACTCGTGTTGACGATGTACAAGCGCCAACTCTCTGATGAGAGTAAGCGGACCTGAGTAATTGACAAAGTCGGCGGATTGCGAATCCGGTGCAATCAAAGGCAGGCGAATCAAATACCAGGGAGACTCCGATTTCTCGAGCGCTTCCATGACTTTGTTTTCGTATTGCTGGCAAATGCTTTCGAAATGGCTGGTCGGTTTGCGACGATCGAATTCGAACTCTTCAGGCACGACGCCGTCGGTTTGCACACCGCCCCAGATCGAGGAAATGACAAAAATCGGCTTTTCCTTGAAGTATTTGAGAATAGCCGGTAATTCGGTAGCTGCCCATGGGGCTCTCGGCACTCTTGGTTCGTCGAAATTGGGAGGCAATCCGCAAAAAATTACCGCATCATATGTGGTGCCCTGCTTTGCTCCTTCGGCTTGATCGATAAATTTGATTCGATCTTGGAACATGCGAAATTTTTCGCGCCCGCCAAAAGCTTGTTCGAGTGCGCCTCTTGCAGATGAGCGCAAATCGAGCGGCGAAAGACTGAAGAGGTTTAGGGAAGACTTGGTCGGGATGTGCACAGTCCAACCGCGCGTCACCAAGGTCGCCGCAAGCGCTCCAGAAAAACTGGATACCGGGCCCCAGATATAGGCTGTTTTCTGCGTCATTCAATTAACCTTTGAACAAATTGCCGGCTGTGAGGTCTCATTTTGTCGTGCCCAATAGGCAGCGATAGTTACCGGCAGTCCACCTAAACAAGTGGGCAGCTAGAAATTGCAGCATAAATGGTAGCAATTAATGGTCATGGCATGCCAGCTTGTTAAGCCCTCGCCGCTGCTTGACTAACCAAACTGCTTTCTGGTTCCTATCTTGGCAAGGGGTTGGAGAAATCCATAGCTGAATCAACAACCATAGTGCCGGCAAATTCATCGCCTTTCCTCAAACTGTCCGGCCTGCGCCAGGCTCGATAACATTCCATTGGTAAAACGACGGCTACATAAATCATGCCGACAATATTAATCAAGCCGGTAATAGAGTCGTGCACCATCTTGTGAGCCTGCTGCCACCATGGGAATGGCAGATTGACCAGTTGCAAGAGGTTGAGAATGATTTGCACAAGCAAAAGTGCGATGTAAGGTGCAACAAGGATGATGTTGCGCTTGAACGACTGCACCGTCGTGCACGGTCTGCCTGTGCGGGCATCCACCACTTGCAATCCCATGAGGTTCTTGCCGAAACCGCGCCCATTGAAAAGCGCGTCTTTGAACAGAACAATCACTGGCATGATTAGTTTTGGATCGAAAAATTGGTTCATGAACGGGATAAAGGTCACAGGCACGGAAATCATTACGCCGATAAAATAGGCGCAGACGAAATCTATGAGCAAGGCGCCGGCGCGCTTGCCTGGTTCAATCCGAACCGCAGGGGCTTCCCCCCCCTCGGAATCTTGCCACTGCTCTTGACCCTGGCCTTGCCATTGCTCTTGACCTTGCATGCCCTGCCCCTGCATCCCTTGCTGATTGGGGAATTGAGCAGGGTATTGATTGTCGTCTTGCTGATAATCCTCGTTGAGATAGGCACGGTTGTAAGCACGCTGGCCTTGCGGAGGCTTGCCCACGGGCTTTCCAGGCTGTTTCTCAGGGCCCCCTCCTCGGTTGCCAAAGGATTTCATTATTGCTGTCCTTCCTTCTGGTTTTCGCTGACTGGGTTTTCGCTGAGACCAGGCAGTCTTAAGCGTGTAGCGCTTTTCGGGCTTTCCTAATCATACATAGTTCGATCACGAAGTTTGTACGAAACTCGCCTCTCTTGGTATCTATACCCGTATTTAATAGACTGACCCTGCATTCTTGGCACAAGCTTGCCGGGAAATTGAACAAATAGTGATGGGTTCGAGGTTTGGGCTCCATGAAATGTACGATTTAACCACTACGCCGAGCGCTATTGACTGCGGCGAGGCTGCATTTATCTGAGAGGATCGCTGAAAATGGTTGAGACAGTAATCGTAGACGGTTTGCGCACCCCATTTGGAAAGCTCGGCGGCGGGCTGAGCACGGTTTCGGCAGTTGATTTGGCTGCCTCGCTCATAGCTGAGCTGGTCAAGCGCAACAACCTCAAAGACGAAGTAGTCGACGAAGTTATTCTCGGCCAGGTCGTTCAGGCCGGGTGCGGGCAAATTCCCTCCCGCCAGGCACTCTTGAAGGCCGGCCTGCCCAACACCTGCGAATCAACAACCATCAACAAAGTCTGCGCTTCAGGAATGCGCGCCGTCACTTTAGGCGACTTGAGAATCCGCGCCAATGACGGTGAAATTATCATTGCCGGCGGCATGGAGTCGATGAGCCAGGCTCCTTATTTTGTAGACGCAAATGCGGCCCGTTTCGGCAAGCGCATGGGTCATGTCGCCTTTCAGGACTCCATGATTCACGATGGTTTGGAATGCCCGGTCGCCAATGTACACATGGCCGTGCATGGCGCCAAAGTGGCTGAAGAATTCGGCATCACCCGCGAAGATCAAGATGCCTGGGCATTGAGAAGTCACCTCAAGTCGCTTGAAGCTGTAGCCAAAGGTCGTTTTTCCGAGGAAATCTTGCCGGTATCGGTGAAGAAGGGAAAAGAAGAAAAGAGCATCTCGGTCGATGAAGGTCCGCGTGGCGATACCAATTTGGAAGCTCTTGCGAAATTGAAACCTGTGTTTTACGAGCAAGGCACAGTCACCGCCGGCAATGCTCCCGGCGTAAATGACGGCGCTGCAGTTCTCTTGATCATGAGCGCTGACAAGGCCAAGGCTCTCGGTCTCAAGCCGCTCGCCAAGATTGTTTCTCATGCCTCCATCGGGCAAGACGTTCCTTACCTGGCAACTACTCCTGCACTGGCTACTGAGAAAGCTTTGAAGAAAGCCGGATTGAATGCAAAAGATCTGGACTTGATGGAAATCAACGAAGCCTTCGCGTCGGTCGCTTTGAAATCGATGCGCATGCTCGGAATTCCGGAAGAGAAGGTCAACGTAAATGGCGGCGCCATTGCCCTCGGTCACCCGATCGGAGCCAGCGGTGCGCGTATACTTCTTACACTGGCGATGGAAATGAAAAAGCGTGGCGCAAAATTGGGCGCCGCTGCAATTTGCTCAGGCACCGCGCAGGGTGACGCAGTCATTCTCTCGCGCGAAGGACTCGAATAAGACGAGGCCGAAAACCTGTTAGATTCTCACAGAAAAATCTAACAGGTTTTCTTATCAAAAAAGCCGCAATAGCCAGAGGGTAGCCCTTTTTTGCTTGGGGTGCAGATGGTGAGTAAACAGCTAAATCTCGATGTCAGGGAAACTATCGAGAAACTGAGAAATGAAGTGGAGCATCACCGCTTTCAGTACTATGTTCTCGACAGTCCCGAGATTTCAGATGCCGACTTCGATGTCATTTTTCATCAACTGGAAAAGCTGGAAAAAGAGCACCCTGAGTTCTTTTCCGCGGACAGCCCCACTCAGAAAGTAGGGGCTGTCCCTTCCACTGAATTTCTTCAAGTAAAACATCGCGTTCCTCTGCTCAGTCTTGCCAACGCGATGTCCGAAGACGATCTCGATAAATGGGAAGAACGCCTTGGGCGCGGGTTGGAACTGGATGAAAACCAGTTGAAACAGCTGAGGTACGTCTGCGAACTCAAGATCGACGGACTGTCGATTGCGCTTACGTATAAAGACGGCAAGTTTGTCGAAGGTGCCACCAGAGGAAATGGTGAAGTCGGCGAAGACGTCACTCATAATTTGAAGACGATTTCAGCCCTGCCGAAGGAGTTGAAAGCTCAAGTAAATGCCTATTCCGGCGGCGTTTTGAAGGTTCCGGACATGCTTGAAGTGCGCGGCGAAGTCTACATGCCGGTAAGCAGTTTTACACAACTGAATGAAGCACTCATTGATGAAGATGAGCCCACTTTTGCTAATCCTAGAAATGCGGCCAGTGGTTCTCTGCGCCAGAAAGATCCACGTAAAACGGCTAAGCGCAAGCTTTCTCTGTTTGTATAC
>JBGAVL010000141.1:0-15000 GCA_044228145.1 Obscuribacteraceae bacterium (SeqCode) | reverse complement strand
AGGGCTATATCGGGTACATATGTGTTATCGGCGTTCAGATTTAATCTTTCAGACCCTAGGAAATTTGAACTTTTTTGTCGCTTTATACGTATTCAAAGATAGGACCCCCCTGACGGGCAAGTATCCCCTCTTTCATTGGAGCCAGTCAGTTGATGAAAAAAAATCTGTTAAGCCTGGCTGCGTTGGCGCTTATCGCGATACCGCAGGTTTTTGCCGTGCCTTTAATCAAAGGCGATGAGGCATCCTATCGAGTTCGAGAGCTATCCACCGGCATAAACTGGTACACCAGCTTGCCGCAGGCGCTTCAAGAAGGTGCTCGCACCGGAAAACTTGTGGTCTGGATTCATATGCTCGGCAAAATCGACGGCGCCACCTGATCGGCCGGTAATTCGCTGAGAGCCGTGTCGCTCTCGCAGGAACCAGCCTTCTCTACTTTGAAAAACAATTTTGTCGTCGGCTACAAAGACATCACCGGAGAATCATATGCCGGTGTGTCCGGCGTGCACATGCCTACAGGTAATGCTGTGCCCACCACAAATGGTGCCGGCCCGCATAATTTGCAGACATTCATACTGGCGCCCGATGGAACCGTTATGACCTGCTTGCCGGGTTATTGGGCTCCCCAGGACCTTGTCTCTGAACTAAAGTTGGGACAAGACTTGTATAAAGTCTGGTCGGATAGATATTTGTCTCGCGCCGAAAAAGATGCGCGTTTCCGTAACATGCAGCAAGAACATTTGCGCTCGCATCCTGCGCAGATGGTCAGAAGAAGTCGCATGCAGGGCTTCGACCAGAAGTACGAAGCCAAAAACAGACTGCAAACTTCCGACTGCATTCTTGATTCAAGACTGGCTAGCGTGGTTTTGGAAAAAGGCATGAAGCCGCCTATGGGTGCTTTCAAAACTACCGATCAGATCATGCACGACCGCATGATGCAGCGCCCGTTTGTACCGTATCAGCAGTTTGACGTGGTTGCCTTCACCGACTACGGCAGGCCGTTCTACAACAAGAATGAAGATCAGCGCACTGCCACAGGCGAGGTCAATAAAGATCTGGTCAAGGGACAGCCATTGATGGGCAATACCGCAGAAATGCCGGGTGCCGCCAGACGGGCTCGCAGGCAACAACAAGGACAACTTGCCAGGGGCAAAATGATGAATAGAGGCGCCGGATATTTCGCCAGGCGCGGAGTTCAAACCTTTGTCCGAGCGATGAGATAGCTGACTACGACTTCAATTTGTTAGACTATCTACTTGTGGAAGTCAGTACGAAACTAACACGAGATTTTTTCGCGCGACCGACAGTAAGTGTGGCGCCGGATCTTCTCGGCGTTCAACTGGTTCGGACTTTCACTGGCGGAGAAATTCTGCGCGCCCCAATCGTCGAAGTGGAAGCTTACACCGAGGACGATCCTGCTTGCCATGCCTTTCGCGGCATAACTGATCGCTGCCGCGTCATGTTCGGACCGCCCGGATTTGCATACGTTTACTTTATCTACGGCATGTATTTTTGTTTGAATGTCGTAACTGAAAATGACGGCACACCAGGGGCGGTGTTGATTCGTGCTCTGGGAATTTCCGGCGCTGATGGTCCGGGCAAGCTTTGTCGTCTGTGGAATATCGACAAGACGCAAAATGGCGTCGATCTCCTCGATCCTTCATCGCCCTTGTATTTGGAAGCCGGTATTAAATATGGTGCCAGGCAAATCAGCGTCACGGAAAGAATTGGCATCAACGTGGCAGTAGAGCGTCCCTGGCGATTTTTTGTCACCGACCACCCTCATGTTTCGTGTAAAAAGAGAAGTGCAAAATCCAAATCCAAATCCAAAGTGAAAGTGACGGGTATCAGGTGACTTCTTTGCCTAAATATTCAAGCTACAAGCCTCTCCTTGCCTGGAGTGCCGTCGCTGTCTGGGTGATAGTTATTTTTCTGTTTTCCAATCAACCTTACTCGGGAGCCGTAACAGAGGCTTATCTCGGAGACGCGAATGTGCCGGTTCGCAAACTCGCGCACATGTTCGAGTATGCAGTTTTGTTTTTACTGACGCGATATGCTGTTTCGGCAACAGACTTTTCCACTGGCTGGGAAAACACTCGACTGTGCGTGGCGGCCTATATGTTCTGCCTGGGCAATGCCTTCTTCGACGAATGGCATCAATCGCTGGTACCGGGCCGCAGCGCCACTTTGTCAGACGCTGCAGTTGACATGTGCGGAGCCCTGATTGCCTGGATTGTTGTTTACTTTCTGGTAAGAAAGAATAAATAGCCCAAACTACCAATATCTAACGATTTGAAGCGAGAATATTCCCCTTTCGGGTGATCTTGCTCGACGGAAATTTGAGCGAAACAATTCACTAATCAAGAGATATTCTGCGGTTTTTTTGAGGAACAACGAAGTTAGGAGCCACGATTGTCTATCAGCCAGTCGGCGAACGGGAGTGTTCAGGGGGGAGTATGAGTAAAGATCAGGGCGAAGTATTCAATCAGATCAGACGGCGTCAAACCGAAGATCTATCCAGAAAAATTCTCTCCTCCTTGAATACATCATTCGTTGGCGATCAAACCATGGCATGGTTGCAGAACGTCAATGAGAACGTCGACTCGAAATCAACAGCCACCGCGACGATGGAAGATCCGCTTTGCCAGTTGAGTATGGTCGCGCTCATGGATACGCTCTTCGATGACTTCAACCGTTATGCCTATCAATATAATCAGACTGAGGAAAATCGTGCCTTTGTGGTGACTTGCCGCCGCCCGGCTGGAGACGGACTGAGAGAGCCGAGCAATAACTATCAAGGATTCTTGCAAAATAGCGTATGGGGCATGCAAGTGCGCGGTGACACTAAGTCCGTCCGCTTCTCCTTTATTCCACCTAAATTCCTCTACGAGGACGAAACAAATCGCCCGGCCATTCCTGCGTTTATTGAACTAAGCATTCAGATGTTCAACGAAGGTCCAGGCTGGTCTGTTGATGGCAAGCCGCTGAGAAATTCGCAAGTTTCGTCTCTCTCGAAAAAGATTTTTGCTCGTCTGGTTCGCGTCTCTCGTGGCGACGTGAGTGAAACCGAACAGCTCGTGTTTGACGCCGTTGCTGAAAAAGCTGCCGAGCAAGCGATACCCGGTGGTGCCGCCGTGCCTGTGCAGAGCCCTGCTGAGACGATTACATACTCGCTTCTGGCAGTAATGGATGCAATCGATGCAGAAGTAGTGAGCATGCAACAGGAAGGCATTGCCGCGATGCGATCTGGCGGTATGGATGCCGTCGGTCCGATCATGAAGCGCACTGAAGCCTTGCGCGCATTGCGCGAAAGCACAGCCGGCGTCGCACGCGAATGGGCTAAATTGCTAACCGGTGGTGCTTAGCGGCGGGGAGACCGGGTTATATAGAGTAAGTTTTGCTTTTGCCGGGCATATGTTCGATGCACCCCTTTAACTGTGAGCATGAACAAGTCGAGCGCGAAGCTCAAATTGCCGAACCAAAATTTTTGTAAGCGTTGTGGGAAGGCCACTGGCAAGCAAAACCTGGGCTCATTAACGAACTGGCTTTTTCAAGAAGCGGTTTGCCAGTGTGGTTTGGCTGGTATTGGAAGCGATCGAGAAAGCGATGAAACAGGGCTTCTACGCGAGCACGCAGAAGGCGATTTCAGCGACTTTCCGGACCTTGGAAAGCAGCTCAAAATAACTGAAAGAATAGGCAAGGGTGGAATGGGTTCGGTCTATCGGGCTCTTGATGTGGAGAGCGATCGCCCGGTGGCCGTCAAAGTAATGCACGAGCACCTGAAAAACGATAGCCCGTCTGTGTCGCGTTTCCAGCAAGAGGCAAGGGCTGTTATTTCGCTCTCTCATGAAAATCTGGTTAAGGCGCTTGCTTGCGGTACGGCAGAGGATGGGACACCTTATCTGGTGATGGAGTTCGTTGAGGGGGAATCCCTCGACAGAATATTGAAAAAAGAAACATATATCGAGGCCGCGGATGCCGTTGAAATCTTCCTGCAAGTCTGCAGCGCGCTCACTCATGCACATCAAAGCGGCATCATTCACAGGGACTTGAAGCCCGGAAATATAATCATTACAAAAGACGAGAAGGGTAAGCAATCGGCAAAGCTGGTTGATTTTGGTATCGCCAAGATTCGCTCCCTGTCTGAGCGCGAGACGAGTAATCTCACCAAGACTGGCGATGTTTTCGGCAGTCCTCATTACATGAGTCCGGAGCAGTGCCTGGGATTTGATCTAGACTCCCGCTCCGACATTTACTCTCTGGGTTGTGTCTTGTATGAATGTGTTTCGGGAAAGCCGCCTTTTGAAGGGCATAATCCCGTTCAACTAATTGCCAAACATCTGAGCTCAGACGTGCCGACTCTGAGAATTTGTGATACGTCCAAGGGTCTGAAATTCAACCGAGGGCTGGAGAAAGTCATTTCCCGGTGCCTGGAAAAGGAGCCCACCGATCGGTATTTCAGCGCCGAACTTGTGGCTGCCGATTTGCGTGCTTTGCTTGATGATGCACCGGATGCAGCGCCTGTCTTAACTCCTACGGGACGCAGGCTGGATCCTCTGCGCGGAACTTTCTTGTTCTTATGTGCTTTGTCTATTCTCTCTATTTTTCTCATTTTCGTATCCGATGAGATTGTCTCTCCCAATTACTACCGTTTCTTGCTTCTATTGCCGGCAACAGCCAGTCTTTTGGCATGCATGATGATCAACGATCGCATGCGCGAATTGTGCCTGAAAGTACAGTTTCAATCGCGAAATGCTCGAGAACTTACATCAGGTTGTGTGAATGTTCTTTCGTTTTGCATTTTCATGGCGGCTCTCTGCCATTGCTCTTGCATTGTTGCTGCCTGCTTGAGTTTAAGCAACATCTCGCTGCCATTTTTTACAGCCGGATTATCCGTTGTTTTGATGGCGATTGTCTGGGCTGCGTTCATTCAAGCAACCGGCAACCGCGATATTTCAGGCGATGTGATCACCGGCAAGATTGTCTGCGCTGCCTGCCTTGTCTTGATTGGCAGTCTGGCAATGTATGTGCTCTGGAAGCACGGCTACATTTTTGAAGACCGTAAAGCCGGAGCCGCCAGCGTCGGCTCCTCTGACGCAGCGTCTGCAAACGCAAAAGCCAAAAAAGGAGAGACGACTTACTTTAGTGCTTTGCCTAATGAGTTTGCTATAAATGCCGGACTGGATGTTTCCAGCTTGAAGTTATCATCTCTACAAAAGCGGGGGCAGTCCACTTACAGGATTTTCAAATTGCCTCAGGGAGTAAATCTGGGATGGTTCATTGGTGCTCAAAGTAGCGGCAAAAAAGATGCCGTCGCCACCGTGGAATTTCCTCTTGAAGAACCAGTTTCTCTCCATTTGAGCAACAAGGCTTGCAGCTTATACGCTCCTTTTTTGCGCAGATTTGCTGCTGATGATGTGGACCGGCTCGTGATTGGAGAAGGAAGTGGTGGTCTCAGCTGGATTGAAAATGCCGACGATGTAGCGTATTACATTTCCAAATGGACTGCATTGAAAGAACTGTTTGCCAACGATACCGATCTGTCTGATTTTGGACTGGCAAAGATCAAAGACTTCAAGCATCTCAAAGCTCTTTATGTTGCAAGAACTCTGATTAGCCCGGCTGCACTGATGAAACTTCCGCAGTTAAAGAATCTGAAGGCTATTGATGTGGGTTTTATTCAAGGTGCAGATCGCGTCATTGCGGAAATGAAGCACTCCTCTAATTTGGAAACACTGTATGCTCACAATTGTTCTTTGAGCAATGAGCATCTGCGCGAGATTGCAAAGTTTCCGAATCTGACCTCGTTGAGCATAGATAAGAATTTGAAGATCAATGATGATGGTATGCTTTTCTTGAAGGCATTGCCTGGACTGAAATATCTGTCGGTCGTCGGCACCGGTGTCACTGAAAAGTCTCTTCCTGTCCTGGCTGGACTGGGCAGACTAAAGACGCTGAGATTAGACCGGAGCAAATGGAGCGAGAAGAGTCTTGAGACGCTCAAACGCTCATTGCCTCAAGGGTGCAAATTGTCAACTTTCGGCAGCAGCGTAGGCGCGCAGACTAGTGTTGAGGTTCAAAATTAGTAGAACGAACAATTCAAATGCGCCACCACTTCATTTCGCAAAGGGCGTGATGGAGACCAGCTTCACGTCAGTTCCTTCGATCGGCTTACTTCCGCCCGGCTGCGCTTGAGGTTTTACATCATAGGTGAATTTCGCCTTCGAAAGGCTCCTTCCAATTTCACAACCATGTGTGGTGCGCACTCTGGTTTCTTGCCAATCTTCATCTGAAACGCTGATGGTGACAAGTTTTCCGTTATCCCACACAACAATCTGCTTGTAGCCTTCGATGTTGTTTCCGTTTTTCTCCGATGGTTTTTCAAAACTCAAATAATTCTCCCCGTGAAATCGGATTCCAAACGAAACATGATCTGTGACTTTGTGCATTTGGTTGCTGTTTAGGGTTACGTTATCTGCTTGTGCGGCTGGACAAAATTGGAAAACAACCGAAAGCACTGAAGTCAATATGATCTGTTTCAAAATTGAGCGTTTCATTATTTCACCATAGAAAAACGGGCGCTTATATTGCGCCCGTTTTAGCCAGTTTTGAAACTATTGGAAATTCGATTACTCGTGAGTTCCGGCTGTCAGATCTTTCTGCTCGATTACCTGCAGTGCGTTGTCCGGAGTTTGAGCCACTTTCAGTTTTAAATGAACGGGGCTGCTCATCTTGTTGTCGGCACTGACAAGCTCGGCATAAATGTCGACGTCTTTAGTCGTTTCATTGACGCGCTCTTGAGTAACCTTGGTGATCAAAACGGTTTGATTCTGCGGAAGGCCAGCCAATTGCCGCTTGGAGAGCGGGAAGTTGGTTTCTTGCCAGTAGTTGTCCAGAAGCTCTGCCTTCATCACCGACATTGCTTGAACTTGCGACATGCGATAGGTCGATGGTCCGAAATCCAACATGTTGGAGACGAATGTGCGGGCGAACTTGTCGACTTTCGCGTCTGATAGCGGTGCTGCAGCAAGAATGTCCGGCTTTGGTTCCGATTTTTCCGGAGCTTTGAAATTAGCAATCACCGTACCGGCAATTGCCACCACTACCAGGGTCGCGGCCAAGCCAACAGCCAATTTCTTGGCGCCGGGTGGCATGCTCAGAGGTTGGCGTTTGCGCTTTCTGGCTGCACGACGGCTTTCCGGACTGGGCTCGTCCATCATAAACTTATCCCAGCGCGATGCTGGCGAACGCTCCAAACCATCTAAATCTTGCGCGTCACCTGACTCATATTGATCTAGCTGATTGTAAGCATCCAGCTCGCCGGCTGCGGCGTCCTTTACTTCTCGTTTTTCATGAGTTTTGGAACTCGACAGGGTGTTTATCCAGGTGTCGATGTCGCGAGCAAAACTGTTTTTCTGTCCCTTGCCGTTTTCACCTGGAGTCGGGCTGTCGGCCAGGATGCGAGCCAGCTTCAGAGACTCATCTTGAGTTAGAAGAATTGAACTCGACGGAGGTGTGCCAATGCGGCGCTTTACGGACAACGCAAAACGGGCTTCCAATCTTTTAATGACAACGAGAAATCCAGATTGCGTGTCGACTACACGCTCGGTGGTTACTGGCGAGTCTTGAATCGGATCTTGCGCATCATATGTACTTGATGTAGCCGCATAATCATCAGAGTAGCTCACGCATCTATCCCCCGTTGGTCCGCTTTGATCCCTATAAGTTGAGTGCGCCCGAGCTCTGTGAACTCGGGCGCCTCGATTCTTTTTAGAGGTACTCTCTCAGTCTTGAGGAGCGACCTGGCTGTCTCAGTTTTCTGAGTGCCTTGAATTCAATCTGTCTGACTCGTTCGCGAGTTACTGCAAACAATTGTCCGACTTCTTCCAATGTACGTTGTCTGCCGTCATCGAGACCGAAACGCAGGCGGAGCACATCGCGCTCGCGAGGAGTCAGTTCGTTGAGCATCTTCGCCAGGTCCTGACGGAGAAGTTCGTGAGTGACGGTGGTTTCCGGTCTGTCAGTTTCAGCGTCTTCAATGAAATCGCCAAGGCGGGAATCTTCTTCCTTACCGATTGGTGTTTCCAGTGAAATAGGCTCTTTAGCTGCTTTGATGATTTCGTGCAATTTGACCAGCGAAACATCCATCGACTTAGCCAGTTCTTGTTCGGTCGGCTTGCGATTGAGTTCTTGAGCCAATTGGCGCGTTACTTTCTTCAGCTTGTTGATGGTTTCAACCATGTGCACAGGCACACGGATGGTGCGCGATTTGTCTGCAAGAGCGCGGGTGATTGCTTGACGAATCCACCAGGTGGCGTATGTCGAGAATTTGTAGCCGCGTTCATGATCGAACTTTTCGGAGGCGCGGATCAGTCCGAGGTTGCCTTCTTGAATCAAATCAAGGAAGGAAAGACCGCGTCCGATGTACTTCTTGGCGATGGATACAACTAAGCGGAGGTTCGCTTGAACGAGCTTTCTTTTCGCCATCATGTCGCCCTGCAGAATTCTGCGGGCCAGCTCGATTTCTTCATCCGGCTTGAGCAGTTGAATTCGACCGATCTCACGGAGATACAGTCTTACCGAATCTTCGGTTGCAATTTCTCTGCTGGAAGGAAGTTCGACAGGTGTGTCGTCGTCATCTGCCAACGGATCTTCTTCGTCATCAATGATGGTGAATTGATCGCCATCATCCATAAGGTCCAGATCTTCTAATTCGTTTCTTTTTGCAATGTTCTCGTCTTCTACGAGTGCACCGCCCATAACTTTTTCGCTATCCGGGGACTTTTTCGCCATAACTGCCTCTATATAAGGGTTTCGTTTCCGAGCAGGTAAGCAACGCAAACCAAAATCGACTGTTCGCCGCGATTAGAAAGCTCTTATTCCATCCGAATGGTTTTTAAATGTCCCCGAAGCGGACCAATTGTTATGGATGGAGGAGAATTCCTAGCGAACTCCGTCTTTGCATCATAGGTGCGTCTTTTGTATTCAAGTGGTTTCTAAATAGTTCCCTAACAATTCCGCGCAATGTGTTTTTGTGACCGTTTCAAACGTCACAGTGCTCGAAGGCTGGGCGGGGTCAGATAGGAGAGAGCAATCCAGATTCCTTTTTTTACGCTAAGTTTTTGGCTTTGCGTCTTTTATATCTACGCTCGGTGTTGGGCCTCGCGTACCTTCTATAAGCGTTTGTTTAGAGCGTTCTGAACGGAAGGGTCGTCAAGAGATCGCCAAGCGCCAAAAAACAAGCAATGCAAAAGTTTCTTGGCAACGCCTATTTGCAGTATAAGTGTGGATCAGCACTTGTGCTCGTCTTGTTAACGGAGTTTAAGCCACTGGAAATAAAAGTGGCGTGGTCCGAGCGTCTGAACCCGTCACTGTTTTCGGTTTTTCAAAGAACGTTCCTGCAATACTTTTAACTGATCTCTCAGTTCGACGGCGCGTTCGAAATCGAGATTTTTGGCGGCTTGTTTCATTTCTTTCTCGAGTTTCTTAATCAGTCCCGGTATGGCTCTTTGATTACTGCCGGCAGTTTCACGGCGGGTTTCCCCACCCTCGAGGAAAATCATTTCGCCGATAGACAACTCGTCCGACTCTTCCGGCCTGCCGCGCAAGGCTTCCAGGATGGGGTTCGAGACGTTCTTCATAATCGTTGTCGGGACAATATTATTGTCTTCATTGAATTGCTTCTGGATTGTCCGGCGGCGCTGTGTCTCGCCAATCGCTCTGGACATCGAGTCGGTCATGCGGTCCGCATACATGACTACTCGTCCGGCCGAGTTTCTTGCCGCCCGCCCGATTGTTTGAACTAGAGACCGTTCTGCGCGTAAGAAGCCCTCTTTATCGGCTTCCATGATGACCACGAGACTGACTTCCGGAAGGTCGAGACCTTCTCTCAACAAATTGACACCAACCAATACGTCGAATTCGCCCAGTCGCAAGTCGCGCAAAAGCTCGATTCTCTCCAGTGCCTTTATGTCACTATGCAACCAGCGCACGCGAATGCCGAGTTCTTGCAGATATTCGGTGAGGTCTTCGGCCATGCGCTTTGTCAGAGTCGTAACCAGCACTCTTTCGTTGATTTGAGAACGTATTTTTATCTCTTTGATCAGGTCATCAATTTGCCCTTCAATCGGGCGGACATCTATTTCAGGATCGACAAGACCGGTGGGTCGGATGATTTGCTCGACCACCTGGCTGCTTATCGTCAGTTCGTTGTCTCCGGGTGTCGCCGAAACGAAAACTGTCTTGCCCACTTTTGAGAAAAACTCGTCATATGTGAGTGGACGATTGTCGCGCGCGCAGGGCAGGCGAAAACCGTACTCTACAAGCGTATCTTTGCGCGATCGGTCGCCGGCATACATACCTTGCAATTGCGGCAGCGTCACGTGCGATTCGTCAATGAAAGTTATGAAACCGTCTCTGCCGAATTTGCGAACGAAATAATCGACGAGAGTCTGAGGCGGCTGACCAGCCTCTCTTCCTTCCAAAACGCGTGAATAATTTTCGATGCCGTTGCAATAACCGACTTCTTTCAGCATTTCGATATCGAAGCGAGTGCGCTGTTTTAATCTCTGCGCTTCCACAAGTTTGCCCTGGTTGCCCAGCTCTTCAAGCCGTTCTGCAAGCTCCAGTTCAATCTGCTCGATCGATCTTTCCAGTTCTTGCTCATCGGCAACATAGTGTTTTGCCGGATAGATTCTCACCACATCGGCCAGTTCTTCAATTTCACCGGTGACAGGATTGACTATGGCCAGCCGTTCTACTTCATCTCCAAAAAGCTCGATGCGCAAGATGCGTTCTTCGTACGATGGATAAACTTCAATAACGTCGCCTCGAGCGCGGAAGCGCGAACGCTCCACGACCATGTCGTTGCGAGCGTAATGGATGTTTACCAGTGACGTAAGAATCTCGTGGCGGTCGATGATCTGACCGAGTTTTAGCTCGATTGCCGCAGACAGATAACGCTCGGGGACACCAAGACCGTAAATGCAACTCACCGACCCGACTACGACAACGTCATTACGCTCCCATAAAGAGCGTGTCGCCGAGTGCCGCAAGCGATCGATTTCATCGTTGATGCTGGCTTCCTTTTCGATGAAAGTGTCAGTCGAAGGAATGTACGACTCGGGCTGGTAATAGTCGTAATAACTGATGAAATATTCGACTGCGTTGTTGGGGAAAAATTCGCGCATCTCATTGGTGAGCTGCGCCGCCAGCGTTTTATTGTGCGCAAGAACAAGCGCCGGCATCTGCGTCTCTTGAATGAGCTGCGCCATCGTCATGGTTTTGCCTGAGCCTGTAACTCCCAGCAATGTCTGAAAGCGCATATTTTGCTCGATGCCGCTTTTCAATGCGGCAATAGCCTTGGGCTGGTCGCCCGCCGGCTGGAAGCTGGAAATTACTTCAAATGGAACTTTCGGATTATCAGGAGTCTTGGGTGCTGGTTTGCTGTACTCGACTCGAAACTCGCTGTCTTTGGCGATCCGATTTTCTCGAGTCTTGCCTTTCTCTTCGCCGGCGGACTCCACGAAGGAGACGTTTTCAACTCCCCCTGTCTTCTTCGCCCTTTTCGGGCTGCCTGCTTTCGGACCCCCTGTGGGACCGTTATTAGTGTTTTCAGTCTTGCGCGGCATTTAAACTTAAAACCAGATCAGGCTTGCGGTTTGGCGTCTTCTTCTGGTGTCTGAGACTTGGTCTTGTCCTCAATTTCCATTGCCGCCTTCATTTCGGTCTGCGCGTCCGTCAAACCCTTCTTGAAGTTGCCCAGACCCTGTCCGATAGCCTTGCCGAGCTCCGGCAATTTCTTGGGGCCGAATAACACGAGCGCCAGCGTGAAAACTATGGCTATTTCACCGGGACCTACGTTGAACATTGACAGTCCTCAATTCCATACACTTTGTGCAACCTAATCCTAACATGAATGTGAGGCGGGTACTTTCTACTCGTCGTCGTCCAAAGCTAACGTTCAAGCTTCGTATTGCCTTGCTCCGCCTCGCTCGTGCCTGCAGCTTTCGGCCTGGCATCGGGCTTGGGGTCCGTCTTTGCAGCCGCTTTGCTCGGATCGGCTATGGGCGTGTAGTCCGAAAGCATCGCCGTAAGAGGAAATTTGAGATTTCCCGACTTGGCGCGGTCGGAAAGCTCCGCCACCATGGCGTCCATGTAGGCGTACTCAGGTACGAGCCCGAGTGGAGCCAGGTGCTCAACGATATTGGCGGCATCCAGGGCTGAATTGGGCTCATTGGCGCTGAAATTGTTGACGTTCATGCGGCAAAGGGTGGAGACATAAACCGGCTCAGGATTCAAACGCAGCCACTTGGGCTTGGCCTCGAGAAACTTGTTGTACAGAAATGCAATATGCGGGTGGTCGGCTTGCCTTTGTGTGTGCGCCACTCTGGCACCGAAAAGTCCGATCAGAAGTTTTGGATAATTAGCCACAACATCTTTTACGTACAGGGCACCATCCCTGGACTCGAAATAGGCTTTGCTCACGACAAGATTGGCAACACTGTCCGGCCAGCTCGACTTCTCAATCTTTATGCTGTTTAGCATTTTTTTGACTTCTTCAGGCGTCTTTCCTTCCGCCTTTTTCGTCATTTTTTCAGTAAACTCCTCCCTTTTGTTCTCCGGCAAAAGTGCCAACTTTTCCCTGAAGAGGGCGGCGATTTCTTCCTTGTCTTTCTTTAGCTGTGCATGTTTTCCGCCAAGCGGTTTTTGCTCTTTTTTTGCAGGCAGCATTGGCTTTGGCAAAGCGAGACCAGGGAAAGCCTTGTCGAAAACTCGATGGCGCGTCAGTGCTTCTGTTATGGGAGGTGCGTAAATTTGTTTGTCGAGCCCGACTTCAGACGCATAGCTCAAGGCGTATTCAGCGGCTTCATCCCATGTCTTATTGTTGTTTTCGTCGAAATAAAGCACGCCCTTCAACTCGGCTTCGCCGCGCTTTTTCGCGACCCCGGGATGCCGGCGGGCACTAGGTGAGAACATAAGTCTTCTGTAGTCGACGAGTATTTCGCCAGTAGCGGCGCTGCCTTCTCGGTAGTGTCGGTTGAGAAACATGTCTTTGACAGTGCCCAGATTGTCAGGGCTGAACATGCTGCCGGCAGCACCTTCAAAAAATGCCAGGAATGAAACAAAAGGGATTTTTTCTTGATGTTTGCCGAGGGTGACAAGCGCTATGTTGGCGCCGGTTTCCCAGGCGACCAGTCCGACTACACTTTGATCGAGCGCCACCGGAATCAGTTCGCGCACTGTACGGCCTTTGTAGTCGTTGGTTTCGCCCTTCATGAAAAGAATGACGTCTTTGAGTGCGCTGTTACAATTGTCGCCGAAATTGTCGAAGATGCCGTCTGAGTGGAATTGCCGCATGCCGCAACCCGGATACGCAAAGCGCACTTCCGCGATGCCGCAGTTAGCGGCGTGCATAGACATAGACAGGCTCGTGGATTCATTTCCGCTAACCACTATAGCGATTGGCGCCCCTGCTTTGTAGCGCGGTTTTTCCGGAAAAATGATATTGACTGCGATGCCGTTTCCCGGTGCTACAGATGATGGAACATATGTGCTTACGGAATTTTCCACAACGCTGATCGGTTTTTTCAAAACCGCCTCAGGCACCATTGTGCGTGAGTGTGCAGGCTTGATAATTGCCGCAGAGCCCAGTGCCGATACCAAAAATAAAACCGCGAAGGCTAGGACAGTTGTGCGCGTTTTCAATGTTTTGCCACTGGTTGCCATCTGGATCAGACCTCTAAAATCTCTCGAACTTCATTCAATCTCAAATCAAAATTCTTCGCCATTTTTTGACTAAGAACTCATTAAGACTAAAATGACTAAGGTTGTCCGCCGGGAATGATCGGCTGCAATTTCGGGAAATCGGCAACAGCGGCAAAGTGTTTGTGGATGCGGTTGAGCAGCGCTCTTCTGTTGGCGCGTTTCTTTTCATCTTCGTCGTTGACCATGACCTTTTCAAAGAAAAAGTCGATTTCTGCTGTCACTTTTGTCAGAAGTCTTAAGGTTTTTTCGTAGTCCGGATTTTCTTCTTTGGCAAGAACTTCCTCTACTTCCTTTGAAAATTTCGCCCACAATTGTCTTTCTGCATCTTCACTGAAGAGTGATTCGGAAACCTCATCACTGGCTGGTCCTTGCAGTATTCTGCCGATTCGATTTCCGACTCTGAAGAGCGCCAGTCCTTCTTCTGTTTTGGCAAGGGATTCAATCAAGGCAAGGCGTTTCAAAACATCGCTTACGTCTGCCAGCGGGTCTTTGATTGAAAGAACAGCATCGATAATCTCTCTGCTTCTGCCGCCTTCCAGTAAACGCGCTTTCAGTCGTTGAGAAATAAAGTCGTTGACGTCAGAGCGAATCTCATCGCGTTTGAAACCGCGCTTGGAGTTTTTCAGCTTAGGTTCGAATTCATCAAGCAGACGATCGATGAGAGACGAAACTGAAAGCGCCTTGCTGGAAAGTCCCAGAACAAGTATGTCTACGAGTCCCTGCGCCTGTCGTCTCAGTGCGTAAGGATCGCTTGATCCAGACGGTTTTTTGCCCAGTGCAAAAAGTCCGACTACATTGTCCAGTTTGTCGATAGCGGAAATCAATTGTCCGACTGCATCTTCTGGAATGTCATCGTCTGTGTGTCTGGGCGCATAGTGCGATGAGATGGCAGTGATGATCTCGGGCGGCTCTCCTTCTTTCTTTGCATACCATGAGCCAACATAACCCTGTAATTCCGGCAACTCGCGAACCAGGTTGCTGACCAGATCGAGCTTGCATAATTTTGCGGTGCGCTCCAGGCACATGGCTACATTGCTGTCCAGCGAAAGCGTATCAACAAGCAATCCGGCCAGCATGACCAGACGTTCTACCTTGTTGCCGTAGCTGCCCAGACCTTCTTGAAAAGTTAGTTTATCCAGGTCTTCTTTGCGATCGGACAATTTCGTCTTTTGATCGTCGAAATAGAAAAACTTTCCGTCTGCCAGGCGTGCTTTGATGACGCGCTCGTTGCCCTGT
>JBGAVL010000140.1:0-15027 GCA_044228145.1 Obscuribacteraceae bacterium (SeqCode) | reverse complement strand
CATAATGCCGCACGATCGGGTGCATATCGTACCTCACCCCCGCCCCCTCTCCTTGCAGGAGAGGGGAGACGTATTGCAACAGTCCGCGCTTGCGCAGGTCGAGCAGGGCTTTGTCCCGCCGAATCATCGGGAGATGATTATTGTTTCGGATGAAGCCGAGCAGCTTGTCGAGCTTCTTTCCGGCTTCCAGCCCGTGACCCAGGAAAAGTGGGCTTCCACGCGGCAGATTTAGGGCATTTTCGAATACTTCGTGTTTCGTAGGGGCGATGCCATGCATCGCCCGGCTGAAAATGCCATGCATCGCCCGGCTGAAAGTGGCCATGCATCACCCGGCGAAAATAGCCACGGCGCCGAGCCGATTAAAGCCCGACGCAGTGTGTCCCTTGCTACAGTTTTTGGTCCTCGCGCTTGCGCCATTCGGTTGCGAACTGCCTGACAGTTCGCTTGCAGGCTCGCTGGAGCTTGCCGAGTTGCGCATTGCATGCCGCTTGTAGCGGCGCATTGCATACAGCTCGTAGCGGCGCATTGCATGCGCCTTTTATAGCGCTCTTATGCTCTCAATTGGTTATCTGGGGAAGATGAGGAGGAGGTCCACGGAAAGACAATAACAAAAGAGGTGTGAAGAGACCGTGAACGCTCCTAGCCGATCATAAATTGCGGTCCCGGCGACCTGACGCACAGCGCTGCCAGGCACATACCTTCCAGCGCCGCATCCGTTGCATCGGCACCCGTAGCCAATGCCGTGAGTGTGGCACCGCAAAATGTGTCCCCGGCGCCGGTCGGATCAATTTCCGTAACACCTTCGGCAGGAAGCTTCCACGCTTCACCCTTGCTGTAAATCGAACAGCCGCCGGCACTTTCCGTGACAAACATTGCCTGCTTGTACTCGTCGTGCGTTATTCTGCTTTCGTAAAGGGTTTGAAACTCATTCAAGTTCATAAAAAAGTATTCGCACTCTTTCACTAGACCGCGCACTATATCTGGTGCAGTCTTCACCAACCGGAAATACGTGCCGCACGAAATTGTTTTTGCACCTAATTGGCGCAAGCGATCCAAAAAGTCCTTTTGTTTAACTGCAGAACTGAGTGCGGCAATGTGCACTACGTCGAATTCCGCCAGCGGGCCAGTTATCTCATCGGGCGTCAGCGCGGACTCCGCCCCCCATTCTGCATTTAGCAAGGTGGCACGCCCGCCGCCATGATGGATGATTTCCAGGCGCGGCATATCTGCTTCGCGAACCTGCGGACCCTTCCAATTGATCATTTGCGATACACGCAGGAAGCGTTCGGAAAAGGTGTCCGGAACCGGCGCCATTAGCGTGACACGTGCGCCCGATGCATTGGCAGCAAGCGCGGTATAAAGTCCGGAACCGCCGATTGTGTGGAATGTGCTGCGCTCACCATTTACTTCCGAGTGAATAGTGTCCAAAGAAGCCGTTCCAATGACGGCGATTCTTGGGGATTTGAGCGGTACTTTCGAGGGGTCGTTATCCGGCACTTTTTCTTTTCTAGAAGAGCTTCTTTTCTTACCGCTGGTCTCTATTAGGGAAGTCTAAGCCATCAGGGCGTGTTCTTTCGGGTGAATTTGCCTGAGAGATGCTTTAGGATGCAGCGCCCATAAGGCGGACGGCGTTTTTAACCCGAAAACCTGCCATTTTGACGATTGTTGAAAGACTCTTTAGAACTGGTCAATTATGGCTCTTGGTTTGCGAAACTGTATATATAGGATGGTCGGTGCGGAAATTCCCCGTACCTGGAGCACTCCGAAAGAAACATCCGAAAGGCGGAAGTTCTGTATCGCACCTCTGGGAGCAAGTTTGTGCCACAAATGAAGAATCGCGAAAAACCTAAAGTCAAAAAACTCACCCAGGCTCAAATGCCGCCGGTCAACACGGCGCCGAGCAACGAGGTGGGCGACCGGTATGCGACGGCTCTTTTCTATAGCGTACAGGGGCTTTCCGTAATTCTTCTGGTCGGTGGCATTGCCTTTAGCTCAAACGGCATGATGCGCGCTCTATCTGCTCAACCGATTGACTGGATGACTTGCATCTGGATGACTCTGACCTTGACTGTAACTTTGTTGTTTGCCAGAACACTCTCATGGATGGGAGTGCTCGGCTCTGTACTTCTTGCCGGCAAGATGGCGTCCTGGAAATCGCAAGACGAGATCTGTGCGAGGGCTCAAAAGATGCGCAGACTGATGCCGTCTGGTGCCGCGTGGGCAGCGATGGTTCTGTCGCAGAGTCTGGCATCGCGCGGAAGGTACAAAGAAGCCATTGAAGTGGCTGAAGCCGAATGGAAGCAAAACGGTGAGTCAGACAAGAACGATCAGACCCTCGGTCCAACTTGTGCAACTGCGTCCTTTGCATATCAAATGGAGAGTGACGTGAAGGGTGCTCTCACCTGGAACGAGCGGACCATCACAACGATGGGACGCGCTGTCGCTAATATGCAGAAGCCGAAGAAAGGTCTGATGGCAAATGCCCTGTCGGCGCAAAGCGCTCAATACATCGGGCAGTGCCAAATGCAACTCGGTGCGGCATATTTCGGCAACGGCAATATCTATTTCAATCAAATGAATTATCGCCAGGCGAAAGAAAACTACCGCAAGTCAATGGAAGTTTTGCAGCAAGCTCCTGACTCCGATCAGAAAAACGAAATTCTGAAAGTAGCCAAAGAGCAAATGGCCAGGCTGAAACATTCGTAGGGGCGTTGCCCCTCAATTACTTCGTGTCCGCGGCGAAAACGTTTTCGAAATCGTCTTTGATGCTGACTACAGTCCAGCCGCGTTCGCTCGCTTTCTTCAGCGCTTTTTCGGCGCCTGAATCATATTTGTATTCGCGCTTATCGTCATCGTGGTGCAAGAGAATTCCCAGAGACGGTCCTTTTCTATCTGTGCAGTAGGTGAGCATCTCGATGTCGCCATCGGAATTACCTACCGCGATCAAAGGACGTTTTCCGATGTGTTCGTCAATCATGATTGGTTTGAACGGACCGACATTGTACACATGCACAACTGGACGACTGACGACAAGAGACTTACCATCTTTCTCTATGTACTCGCGCTTCAAGCTGCTGCCGATTACTTGTTCTGCAGGAATCCCGTATGAATTGCCGGAATAGAGGCGAATGAAATCAGCGCCTGCGCCAGAGCAAATATATGTTTTAAAACCCTTTTGGCGCAGATACGAAAGCAGCTCAACCATCGGTTGATACTTGAGTTGAATGTAGGGGCGATTGAATCTTTTGTGTTTTGCATCGCTCAGCCATTTATCTGCAAGTGGTGGCAACTCTTCAGAACTCAAACCACTCTGGCAGGCGGCGATCAATTTGCTTGCGTCTTTTCCGCGCAGCCCTGCAATTGCTGCATCGTCATTGGTGAGAAAAGGCTTTATCGCATCATCGTCTTTCCACTCAGGGTGCTCTCCTTGCCGTGAGACAGCGCTGTCTCGTGCAAAGATGACCTGGAAGAATGCGGGTTTTTCGCACAAAAGTGTGCCGTCATTGTCGAACACAGCCACTCGATCTTCTGCCGGCACAAAGTCTTTGCTTTTCGGGTCGGTGACCCTCTGGACGAAGTCAAGAATACTTTGCTTGAGTTTGTTGTCCTTCCAGCCCCCCAAGACTTTCCCGTTTGAAGCACCCTGCTGTTCTTCGCAGCCTATTGCCGTGTTCCACCCTGACGAGGCTAATATCAAGGCTGCGGTCAGTCCGGTGGTCAACGCCATGGTCAAAGTTGTCGAGCTTTTCTTGAACATTCTTGCAACTACCTCAAATACAACGCGCATCGGATGATGTCGAAGCCCGGCACCAGCGGCCGGCAAGGCTTAATAGAATAGCCGATCATTGTGCTGTTTCGGCGAATCTTTTAGACTCGTCTCGTGATAGACTCCCCTCATGCTTCCGGTTGAGCAATCCTGCTATTGGCTGGCATCGCGCCAGGGTTACACACCATCTGCCCCATTATCAGAGCGGGTCGATGCCGATTACGTTGTTGTCGGAGGCGGTTTTACCGGAATATGGACGGCGTTGTTTCTAAAACAGCTTGAGCCGAATGCACACGTGGTGGTCGTCGAAAGCTCAGTCACCGGTTATGGAGCCAGCGGACGAAACGCCGGCATTGTCAGCAATTCAATCGATCATTCGCACGCTCTGGCGATTTCTCATTTCGGAAAACCGGAAGCGGAAAGGTTGGCGAAAATCGGCATGCAAAACATTTCCGAGATGGAACAGTTTGCAGTAGATTGCGATTTTGAGCGATCTGGGCAATTGCAAGTGGCACTAAAACCCGGTCACCTTGAAGATTGCAAACATAATCTCGAAGTGGCAAACGACATTGGCTTGTCGGGCTATCGCATGCTTAACCAGGAAGAGATGCAAACTGAAGTCAATTCGCCTTTGTATTTGGGCGGACTGTTTGTTCCGGGTGGTGGCATTCTCAATCCAATCAAGTTGGTCGACAGAATTGTTGCCGAAATGAAGAAGCTAGGCGTACAGCTTTACGAGAAATCTCGTGTTGTACAACTTGGTGATGGACTACTGCGCTGTGAGAAAGGGGAGATTCACGCCAAGAAGATCATCATGGCCACTGACGCTTACACGCATCATCTTTTGCCTGAATTGTTGTGGCGATTCATTCCGTTGTATGACTACATTCTGGTCAGCGATCCTCTGACGCCGGAACAGAAAGAGAATATTCGTTGGCACCACCGGCAGGGCATGGTGGATGGCAGAACGTTTTTCAATTATTATCGCCTCACCGCTGACAATCGAATTTTGTGGGGAACCAGTGAGGCTGTTTATTATCCGCCTAACAAAGTGGATGAAACCTGCGATCATTCCGAGCAACACTACAAGACTCTCAAAGAGAGTTTCGATCGCCATTTCCCATATCTAGCCGGAATTAACTTTCCCTATGGTTGGGGTGGTCCGATTGCGTCTACGACAAGATTGACACCATTTTTTGGAACGTTGAACGGCGGGCGTGTAATTTATGGACTTGGTTATACCGGTCACGGAATTGGCACCACTCGTCTGGCAGGAAAGATCATGGCGCATCTGGCTCTTTCAAAAGAAAGCGAGTTGCTGTCACTAAAGATGGTGACTGACAAACCTTTTCCTTATCCTCCAGAACCTATAAGAGGAATGTCGGTGGCTGCTGTCACTCGCTCGTTGCAAAAGGTAGATGCCGGCGAAAACCCAAATATCTTGTTGCGTCTTCTGGATAAGATGGGAATCGGATTTTCGAGCTAACCTTCAGCCCTGACTTTACTTAGCGCTTTTTCCCAGGCATCGAAATTAATGCTTTGAGAATCCGATATCGGTCGCACCATTCTCTTTTGTAGAAGATAATCGACTGTTTGTAGCGTTGTTTTAGGATACATTTGATGTCCTGCTCTCAGGAATGTCTCCATGTGAGGTTCTTCAATATGTCTCATCCAGCTGCCGACGGGAACCTGCGGGCGGCTCTTAAAGACATTCTGGATCAACGCGATTCGATCTGCGGGAGCGGCTTCTTGAAGCATTTTGCCCAGATCAATCATGCCGGTTTCAGGAATATTGAATTTCTTGGGCTGCTGAACTTGAGTGTCGGCAGTTTTTATGATCGGTTCTGCTTCAACAGGGCGAGGTGTATTAGGAGAGCGGAAAACATTCTCTGACGGAGCAAATATGTTGCGCTTGGGTAGATTTTCCGAGAGCCACATTCGTGCTCTTGGTCCATATTCTTGGGCTCCGTGAGCGACACCGCCCATAGTGGCACCGAAAAGTCCGTAATACCCCATTGTTTTGCCAACATCAACAACGTCAGTATTGAACCCTTTGCCATTTACAAGCGAATTTGCCTGTGCATCGACAAATCCTGCAGGAAGGCCGGACAGCCCTCCGAGTTTTACATTTTGCATGAAGGTTCTACTGCCTGGCTGCCCGAGAAATTGGGATTTGCCCAGCGCTGTTGACGTTGCACCCAGCGTGCTGAAGGTGGCGAAGCCTACTGTCGCGCCTTTTAAGCGATCTGTTGCCGAGCCTGGCGTAAAGACACCGTTGTAGAGAGCGCCGGTCGTGCCCATCGAAAGCGAAGTCGCAAACATATTGCTTTCCGCCAGCGATCTGCTGATCAACCCTCTTTCTGCAGCCGTCCCCAGTCCCTTGTTCACAAGCCCGCCTGTGACTTTGGAGAGAACAACGAAGTCGGCGACCGTACCACCGAAATCGCCTATACGAGCCGCAACTGTCTCGCGATTGTACGACTCGGATAAATCAATTTTTGGTAAAACCAGGCCGAGAGTGGCGTTGTACGGTCTTGCGACGGCACTGTCGACAAAGCCGACACCAAGATCGCTCCAAGACCCAATCCCTGCTTCTTTGGGCTTTTCTGGCTGATTGACGTCAATAACAGCTTTTTCGGACATATGTAAACCGCTTAGGTGGCGTGGTCAGCGCTCATTCTCTACAGGGGAGAATCTGGTTCGTTTGGTTCTAGTCCACATTAGTTGTCATACCCCAAGCCAAGGGAAATTACACCTTATATGGAACGGGTCCTTGCTGTTGGGGTTGATTGCCAAGCGCTCGAGATTCACGTTTTTCATAACTAATTCAAAAATTGGGAAGTCAATAATTGAACTCTGCGTTCTCTCATGGCAATATGGGACAAACTTGATTGATTTGGTCAACATTGAAAATTGATTGTTCGATTTACCTTGTTGCCTGATGTGATTTGAATCAATCAAGCGTTTTGAGTTTCAGATGCCTGAACTCGTTTCTACAAAGGAAAAATGATGCCGAAGATCTATTTGGATAATAGTGCCACCACACCAGTTAGCGAAGAAGTTTTTGAAGCAGCACTTCCATATTTAAAAGACGCGTTTGGCAATCCTGGTTCGATTCACACCCTCGGACAGCAGTCGAGACAAGCGGTCAATCAGGCTCGCAAGCAAGTCGCCGACTTGATTGGCGCCAAACCGAGTGAAATTTACTTTACTCCCAGCGGAACATACGGCAACAACGCGAGCATATTAGGTCGCGCGCGGTATGTCGAAGAAAACGGGTTGGGAAAACATCTGATCACTTCCAGCATCGAGCATTCGTCGGCTCTTGGACCTGCAAAACACTTACAATCGCGTGGCTGGAAGGTGGACATTTTGAATGTTGATGCAGAAGGTTTCGTTGACTTCGATCAGTTAAAACAATTGATTACAGAAGAGACAAGCATAATTTCAGTGATGTGGGCTAACAACGAAGTCGGCACTATCCAGCCGATAGATCGCATAGCCGAAATCGCAAACGAGCGCGGCATCTTTTTTCATACCGATGCAGTTCAGGCGGCCGGAAAACTCAAGATAGATGTGAATAGAACGAAAGTCGATACATTGTCGATTACGGGTCACAAACTTCATGCACCTAAAGGCATCGGCGCTCTATATATTCGCGAGGGAGTGGCAGTCTTGCCAACAGTCTTCGGCGGCGGACAAGAAAAAGGAATTGCTCCCGGCACTGAATCAGTGGCAAACATCGTTGCACTGGGTGCGGCGGCAGAAGCTGCCGCAAATGAATATGAGTCAAACTATGAGCATCTGCGCTCCATTCAAAAAGTGTTTGTTGAAAAATTCACCACTCTCTCAAATGTAACTTTGACTGGTGCGCTTGACCCGGAAAAACGAATTCCCGGACATGTAAGCGTAATTGTCGGCGATTTAGTTGGTGAAGTTATTGTCAATGCGGCAAGTGATGCCGGTGTCTTTATCTCGAGCGTTTCTGCATGTTCCAGCGGGCACCCTTCGCATGTTTTGAAAGAGCTTGGTTATACTCAGCAACAAGGCGTCGGCTCAGCTCGCATCTCTGCATCTGCGCTTAACTCATACGAAGAGTGCGAGTATGCAGCAGAAGTCTTGGTAGAAATATTCGCCGGCAAGCAACTCAATCCAGGAGTCGAATCCAATCTCAATGTCCTTCCACTTCCTTCGCTCTCCAATCACACGTCAGTGGTGAACATCAGCCGTCGTCATCGTGTAAATTCAGAGAAAACGCATCGAAAGGTCAGAAACAACCATTAAGCCAGGAAAGATAAGCGCACTTAATAAATAGGTGTTTTCCTCTAGATTAACTTTCCTCGTAATAACCCCCCTGCTTACGTCAACACCGCTTGTCAAGAGCCGGGCGTACCCATAGCATAACCTCAGCACATGAGCAGTTTGGCGGGGTGGCATGCACTCATCAATATCGAGCGTGCGGGACAGATGTCTCGGCACTACAGAACAGGTCGCGAAATGGCATGCATTTGTCGCTGCCTGGTTGGGAGCCTTCTTTGATGGACTCGATGCCACCATTTTTGTAATGGTGCTCTTTCCAGCCTTGTCTGAGTTGCTCGGCACAAAAGACTATGCCGTGGTTGGTCAATACGGCAGCTATGTCCTGGCCTTCTTCATGATGGGTTGGGCAGTCGGCGCAGTCATCTTTGGAATGCTTGCCGATCGCATCGGTCGAGCCAAGACGATGATGATAACCATCCTCACATATGCTCTGTGCACGGGACTTTGTGCCATCGCACACAGCTGGCAAGAATTAGCTTTCTATCGCTTTCTTGTCGGCTGCGGTATCGGCGGTGAGATTGGCTTGAGCGGCATCATTGTCGCTGAGGCATGGCGCGGTAAATCAAGATTGCATGCCATGGGCTTTATGGTGTCAGCGTTCGGCTGGGGGTATTTGGCGACATCATTGCTGAATATGTGTTTTGGCAGTATGGGTTGGCGATTGCTTTTTGTCATCGGAGTGACGCCAGCATTGCTTACCTTCTATGTGAGAGCAAAACTCAAGGACACCGACGAGTTCGAATTCATTTCCGAAGCTCGCAAGCGTGCGCGATTGAAGAGTCCGGAGACTCGCAACGCTCAGGAAAAAGAGCTTATGTCTAATACCTTTTTGGAGTTGTTCTCGAAAGACAATCGCCGTGCGACTTTCACAGTTGCGACAATGGCCAGCTCTTGCATCATGGGATATTGGGCAGTTTTGTCCTGGATTCCTGCGTGGATCAATCAGATCACCGGCACTCAAGCAGTTGCAGAGCGAAGCATCACAACGATCTGCATGAACGTTGGTTTGATTACGTTTGGGATCTTCGGTGGTAAGCTGGTCGAGAAGTTTGGCAGATCTCGCTGCTTTTTCGCTGGTTCTATGGCAAGTTTTATCTGCTCATTAGGTATGTTCACGACAGTGAAATCTTTCGGACTGCCGCTGCTTATCTGGGCTTTTAGTCTTGGTTGCGCATCGATATTGCCATTCGTTGTACTTTTTATTTATGTGCCTGAGCTGTATGCAACACATATTCGTGGCACCGCATTTGGTTTTAGCTATAATTCTGGGCGAATGTTTGCAGCATTGGCAGCCGTATTTGGTGGACAGATCATTGCATCGTGCGGCGGTTCGTACGCCGTCGGCGCATCTACCGTAGCCTCGGTTTATTTGATTGGAGCAGCGATTTCATTTTTCATGCCGAAGACCGATGAGATCGTTCAGAAGCACTGTATGGAGACGATCGATGATGACTCCGCTGCTTCCGCGCCTGTGCCTGCAACGGTAGCTATAGCGTAAAATTCATACCTACTCAATCAAGGGAGTGACCCTTCTGCGCCTTATCTTGCTCTTGCGGGCATGCACTTAGTTAATGATAAGTCAGGCTGGCGAATTTTTAAAACAGCCCAGTCGGAGGTACGTGACCGCTTGAGCCGGCCATATTTCCAGACGGAGGACTTTCTTGAACCGGACGATGTTTTTCTGCGACCAAATCGTCAATTACCATAGTATCGAGAATTTTTTCACGGTCTTCTTCGTAATGCAGTGACTCCATGCCTTTCACAACTAAAACCGTGCACTCGGCATGCGTCGAAATGTGCTGCGAAACACTGCCCAGCACCAGTTTCACCAGGCCTGTCTTACCCTGTGCACCCATTACGATTAGATTGGCCGGCCAGTTATGAGCGCCCTTCAAAATCGTTTCTTTTACAGCACCATCAACAGTGCCACGCGTGATTTCACGTGCGTTTCCACTCTTCTGCAAATACTCCGCCCACTTATCAAGCAATCGTTCGATCAGCATCTTCTCAGCCTGATATTCAAGCAAATGATCCGAAGCAGCCCGCACGCCCTCAATAGCCGATCTATGGAGTGGATCGGATACAGAAAGGAGAGCAATATGGGATCTTTTCATCCATTCCTGCCATTGCAACCATTCTACTGCAGCGGCACTGTGTTCTGAATCATCCACGGTTACTAATACATTCGATCCATCGTCGGCCGACAAAGCCAGAGACGAGCCTCTAACAATTGCAACGGGACATTCGGCTCTTTCAAGAAGCGTTTGAGAAACACTTCCCAACATGAAAGTATCAACGGCAGTCTTTTTTCTGCAGCCAGTAACGATAAGATCGGGGTGAAATGTATCAGCGAAGGAAAGAATTGCTTCAACAGGATCACCAGTGAGAACTTCAGAACTTACTGATGCATTTTGCAGAGACCGCGCTGTTTCTTCCGCGATGGCTGACATCACAAGTGCTGCATTCTCTGTGTCACACTCGTTTTCTTTTCCAAACGCGTGCATGACGTATTTCATCATGCCGCGTTCGCATGGAATCACATGCACCAGTTTGATCCACGTGCCGGCGGGCCAGTGATATGAGAGTATGAAATTGAGAGTTGCGCTGGAATGTTCTGAGCCATCAAGCGCTGCAATTATCTTCAATAACTTTCTCTCCGATTATCTACAGGGCGCATGAAATGGGACACTACGCTTTTGTACCGACGACGTCGCCTAGCTTCTGTTCCTTCATAACAGCTTGAATTGATTCTTCAAGCATCTTGAGGAAGTGGTCGATTTGTTCGTAAGTGATCACCAGTGGTGGTTCTATGCGCAATACGCGAGCGTTGATATAGGTTCCTGAAATCAAAATATTTCGGGAGAACAATTCTTTGGCCACGGCATACCCAAGATCGTTGTTGGTGAATTCCATGCCCAACATCAGACCCACGCCACGTGCGCTGTCCATCACCTTCGGATATTTCTTGGCGATATCGTTCAGCTTGGGCAGCATGTAGTCGCCTTTCTCTTTCGCCTGATCGACAAGCCCTTCATTGAGCAGCACGGAGATAGTTGCAATCGCTGCGGCGCAGGCCATCGGATTGCCTCCGAAAGTGGTTGTATGCAGGAATGGATTTTCGATGTACTTCTTCCATGTTTTCTCGGTGCCCACGCATGCACCAATTGGCATGACACCACCGCCAAATCCCTTTCCTAATGCCATCAAATCTGGTGTAACACCATCGTATTCGCAGTAGAACATTTTGCCTGTTCTGCCCATGCCGCATTGAATTTCGTCAAAGACGAGCATGGCACCATATTTGTCGCACAATTCCCTGACGGCTTTGAGATATCCTGGCGGTGCAACATTTATTCCGCCTTCGCCTTGAATCGGCTCGACAACGAATGCTGCTACTCGGTCACCGGAGAAGTCGCAGCATTCCATCATAGTTTTTAGTGCTTGCAGATCGCCGAACGGTACGTGCGACCAATTCAACAAAGGCAAGAAAGGTTCTCTAAAAACTGCCTTAGAGGTGCCACCAAGAGATCCGAGACTCTTGCCGTGAAAACCACCGATGGTGCCGATAAAGTGGTGCCTGCCGGTGGCCAACATGGCCATCTTCAAGCAGCCTTCGACTGATTCGGTTCCCGAATTTGTGAAAAACGCATACTTAAGATCGCCAGGCGTGATCAATGCCACCAAATGCGCCAGGTATGTGCGTAAAGGATCGATGAGTTCTTGCGAGTGAATAGCTTGTTTTTCAAGTTGATCTCTTACAGCTTTGACGACGACAGGGTGTCTGTGACCAACGCTGTAGATTCCAAATCCGCCGAGCATATCGAGAAATTCTTTTCCGTGGATGTCGCGAAAGACAGCGCCTTCATCCTGCCACTCGACGGCGGTGTAATCAGTGCTCACTGACTTGCGGTATTGCAGAAAACCTTCGTTAACGTGGTCTTTCCAGTATTTCACTGAGTCCTCGGTAACTTGCTTGCGTTCGCTTTCTGAAAGCGTCTGTTTGGCAATCAAATCCAAAACATCTTTGGCTTTTGATGACGCTTTTTTCAAATCTTGAGACATGATTATGGCTCCCAACGGGGAAATGATGCGCTTTTCTGCGCGTCAAAAGATTTTACTCCAAATGCATCTTTATTTCAGCGCAAATGTCAAGTGCTTGTTGTTCCCGAACTGGTGGGTGTTTTCGACCCTTTTGGTTTTTGTAGGGGCGATGCCATGCATCGCCCTGTCGGCGCATGGCATCGCCCCTACAAGCCTACATCTTCAGCCTTTTCGCAAATGTCAAAATCGCCAGCATTGACATAGCATCTGTAATTTCACCATTCGTAACCATCTCAACGGCTGTTTCAAAAAGCACTCGCCTGCAGCTGAGGCGCTCTGTGCCTTCGGGTTGGGCCACTCCCTGCGATAAACCCTGGGCCAGATAAAGGAAAGCTTCTTCATCTGTTGCCGAGTTGGATAGGTGCGATTTGCACAGCAATTCCCAGTTTTCCGCCGTCAGCCCTGTTTCTTCCAACAGTTCTCTCTGCCCGGCGCGCAAGGGGTTTTCACCCTCAGGGCATCCGCCTTCCGGAATTTCCCACGAATAAATACCGAGCGGATAACGAAATTGCCCAATCAAATATGTATATCCTTCGTCGTCGATCGGCAGCACGCCGACGGCTTTGTTCCTGAAGTGGACGACGCCATAGATACCAGGCTTTCCGTCCGGCTGAATGACCGCATCCTCTCTTATGCGTATCCACGGATTCTCATAAATGTGCCGCGTGTCTTTTGTGGTCCACGGATTAGATGTATCGACTTTGAGAGTTTTGCTTGTTTCCGTCATTTTGCTATTTCGCCACTTCGTCCCAGCCGGTGTCTTTTAGTTCATCACTTTTTCTGGCTGTAGGAGATGCCGTTTTTTTGGCAGCAGGAACTGCCGCTTCCTTCGCTGTCTGTTTCTGTAGACTAAAAGGTGCCTCTTTCGCCGTCTGCTTCACCAGCCCAACCGAAGCTTCTTTCGCGGTCTGTTTCACAAGACCAGTCGGAGCCTCCGGTTTTGTCGGTGGTTTTCTTTCGCCCGGTTTCAAACCCCCTTTGCCGCCGCTGATAATTTTTCCAGACGGTGCATTGTTGCCGGCAGGCGGCACGACGTCGCCGTCTCTCACGCTCAGTATCTTTTTGATATCGGCAATATCTTTGAGAATCGCTTCTTTCTCAGCAGCAGGCGGATTGCACTTAAGCGCGGTTTCGAACGCTTTGATGGTGTCTTCCAATTTGTCTTGCTTCAAGTAAGCGTTGGCTAAATTGCTCCAGCTCATCCAATCTTTCTCATTGAGCGACGCCGCTGTCTTGAAGGCTGCCTCCGCCGCCTCGTAGTCATCCACTTTGCGCAGCGCTACGCCCAGGTTGACGAAGAAATCCGGGTCGTACTCATACTTCCCGATTGCCTCATGGTATTTCTGAATGGCGTCCTGGTAGCGCTCGGACTGCATGTATTTGTTGGCGAGATTGTAATAAGGAAGGGCGGCGCTCCAGTCCTGATGATTGCCTCTGCCCGGGAATCCGTCCGCGAAGCAGGGCTGGCAGCAGGCGAGGGAGAGCAGGACGGCGCCGGAAATCAATGCCGAAACACTACCGGAAACGGCGCTTTGGGGATTGAGGATGCGGGTTGGTTGGAATACCATAATTTAGGAGAGCTTGGAGGCAACTATGTCCGATTCGCAGTCCGCCCTGTTCAAGTCTTTTGCCAAGAAAGGAATTGTCAGGAGAGAGGCGCTTCTTGAGGCTTTGAAAGAACGCGGCATCCTTGAAGATGACCCGCGGGTGCGGTCCCTTTTTAAGGGTCTAAACGGCAATTCTCCTGAAATTACCGAAGCGCAGTTCCAGATTTTATACGATCAGGCGCCCGGGCTTCTCGATCAAGCTTTAACAGAAGGACTGGTCGTACCGGACTTCAAAGCCTTTACTGCGGAACTGACCGATATTTATGATGAAGTAAATACCATCCGACTGGGAAAACTTCCGACCTACATTCCACAGTTAGAGCGTGTCGATCCGGAAAAGTTTGCCGTGTCGATTTGCACGGTGGACGGACAAAGATTTTCGGTGGGAGACAGCGAAGATTATTTTTGCGTGCAGTCTTGCTCCAAACCGATGACCTATTGCCTCGCACTTGAAGAACAAGGTGAGGATGTGGTGCACAGTTATGTAGGCCGAGAACCGAGCGGAAAAACTTTCAATGAATTGACATTGAATACTAAGGGTCTTCCCCACAATCCGATGATCAATGCCGGTGCCATCATGTGCGGTGCGCTGATCAAAAAAGGCGGCGCTGCATCGGACCGATTCGATTACGTAATGGAGAAGTGGAAAGTTGCAGCCGGCGGCCAAAAGATCGGCTTCAACAATGCTGTTTATCTTTCCGAGAGACAAACCGCAGATCGCAATTTTGCGCTCGGCTATTTCATGCGTGAGAAAAAAGCTTTTCCGCCTGATGTTGAATTATTGGATGTGCTCGAATTTTATTTTCAGTGCTGTTCGATTGAAACAACCACGAAATCAATGGCGATTATTGCGTCCACTCTGGCAAATGGTGGCATGTGCCCTCTCACGGGTGTGCAAGTGTTTCAGCCCGGGCATGTGAAAAACTGTTTGTCGCTCATGCTCTCATGCGGCATGTACGATTTTTCCGGCGAGTTTGCATTCACCGTCGGCATTCCCGCGAAAAGCGGTGTGTCCGGAGCCATTATGTTGGCGATTCCCAATCTTGGTGGCATCACCGTTTGGTCGCCTTTACTTGATGAACTCGGCAATAGTGTTCGGGGCGTTGAATTCTGCAAACGCCTCGTCAGTCGTTTCAGGTTCCATACCTTCGACAGCATGCTCGGCCTTGGCGATACCAGGCTCGATCCAAGACGCAAGCGCTGATCGCACTACATGCTCAATCGTTTTGCATT
>JBGAVL010000013.1:0-39594 GCA_044228145.1 Obscuribacteraceae bacterium (SeqCode) | reverse complement strand
AGCCGCTTTGCGAGGCAAAGGACATCACAATAAAGACCGAACTTCAAAGCGCAAACGTTTTGGCTGATGACAATCGCTTGATGCAGGTTCTGGTAAATTTGCTCTCCAACGCAGTCAAATTCTCAAGTAAGGACAGTACTGTCGAGGTTTCCATCAAGATGCTCAAATCCGCAGCCGAAGTCTCAGTAAGAGATTATGGTCGAGGCATTCCTGCTTCGCAGAAGGAAAGCATTTTCGAACGCTGGAAACAAACAAGCAAGGAGGATGGAAAGGCAGGCAAAGGCAGCGGACTGGGGCTGGCCATTTCCAGATCGATTGTGGAAGCGCACGGCGGCACGATAGGGTTTCACAGCGTGGAAGGGGAAGGTACTACCTTTTGGCTGCGCCTCCCGCTGACAGAAGCCGCAGAAGTGACCGGTGACTCCTGAGAGGGGTGATTTTTGAGAACGGCTATTTCTGAACATGCGGAGCTGAGCAACTGATATCACTTCAGACGAACATTCCGGTTTGAACCGCCATCACAGCAAGCTTCATTGCTTCTGGATTCTGCAGCACGGACAAAACCATTTGCTCAGCCATCTTGATTCCGGATATCTCTTTCCATGTATCCAAAAGGAGTGCAGGAGCCTTAATAGCGGTCTCGAGGAAATTGTCCTTACTGTCTGAATGTTTGCAGAGATCGACTTCCCTGCTGTGTGTAGAGTCCCTGAGATCGCCTAAAAGAAACTCAGATGATGGAAAACCATTCATGCTCTGATTTTGACCGGCATCCATCGAGCGTCGGACCGAATCCCACACACGTGGATCGCTCATGAATCCTTGCATTTCAGTATAAACGGCGTTGTTACTAAAATCGGAAGATTGCAGATTGAAATTCCAAGAAGAATTCTCGTTTTGCTGTTCAAACATGGTAAATGCCTCAGCGCAATTTAGTAAAGGGGGTTTCGTCAATGCTGACGATGCTGCCCACTTTACCGCCCAGATGCTTCAGAGTGGTTTCAGTTTTGTTTCAAGAATGTTTCAGACCGCAAAACGCAAAAGGTCAAAAATGACACGGAAAAACGCTGTTATCAGGTTAAAACCTTCGGTGTGCCTTTCATCGTGCGCCCCCAGTCGATACTGTGCGACCCGTCTGAATGTTGCTGCCAAACGATCTGCCGGACCGGGGTGTTCTGAATATGATGATACAAAAGCCCCACACGATCGTAAAAACCTCGCGTATGAAAGGTATTAGGAAAATCCAGCGACACCATATCGAGATGGTGGCAAAATTCATGACATAAAGTGCTCAGTAAGACACCATAAGACGTCGGTTTTTTTTGTATAGCGGTCTTCATCCAGAGTCGGATGCGCAGAGTCTCCGGATCATAGTCGCCAAAGGTTTCAAACACCCATTTGTCGCCTTCTTCGCGCGGTCTAACACTGAGGACTTTGACCGTGGGCTTTTGAACACCGTATGCAACGCTGAGTTCATCAATTAGCAATTTGCAAACGTTTTGAACTTCTCTCTTTTCGTCTTTTGCCAGAGCATCTTTCAGTCTCAATGCATAAGTACGAAATGGCTCCGCCGGAGGCAATTGAATTGTTTTAAGCGCATCACTGCGGCTGTACTCTTCTTTGTCGGGCGACTTGCGGGGAGGCTTCTCTGTATTCATGACTCTTGATTGTAACCTGGAGGCAGCCGGCGTAAATCGCCCGCTCAAATAGATGAATTTAATAACAGGGTCCGGCAGGAAAACCAGGTTCTCAGAGCGAACCAACCACCAGAATACGTCCCAGGTATCGATCAGGGTTTCCCCTATTCAATGACGCCCTCCATTTGACGACAATGTTATTGAGAACTGTCGCTGAATCGCATTCAGTTTGAATCCGCAATCCCGGCGGCAGAGTTCCATTTACTAGATACGAACAACCTGACTTACATCTTGCATCGGAGTTATCGCGATGGAAAGACACCTCTGGCACGCCGCCGGAAAAACGGCTGCTTGCGCAATCTTATTAGTTTCAATCGGCTTCACGTCCCAACCTTGCTTTGCTCAATACACGGCTGGTCACACTGTTCAAAACGACTACTACCAGAGTGGGACCGATGCCTGCACCGCCATCCAAACGCGTCCAAGCTTGCAGGGCGCAACCATGGGCACGATCGAGCCACCGCCAAGCTTGCAAGGCGCGACCATGGGCACGATCGGGCCACCGCCATGCCTGCAAGGCGCAACTATGGGGACAATCGGGCCTCAAGGCGAAGACGCGACAGTCGTTGTCGGCGTTAATACTGCTGGTATAGCGCGAGTCAACATGCTTTCAAACCTGGAAGCATTGCTGAATATTGTGGCAAACGGTGTCGAAATGATCACAGTTCTGTGGGGCTCGCTCCTGATGATTGGAGTTTTGCACTACATGTTCAGAGAGCGATACGGTTTCAAGCGCTGTCTCATGTCCGCTGGAGTCAGCCTCAGTTTTCTCTTGAGCGGACTTGGGATTGTCACCAATCTTTTGAACTGCGCAGCCTTTGCATTTGATCCACCCTGGAAGCGTAAAGACAAGATACAAGTAAAGTTCTGGATGGCCTTGCTGACGATCAAAGTCGGATTGTCTGCGCCTGAATTCGTCAACTGGCTGGTCGTAATGGCAAGAGATGCAAACTTATTTTCATGAACGCACCAGGCACATTCGAGAATTCAATAGTGACTCCCAAATGGCCACTTTGGGTGGCTGGGCAAAACGCCGCAACACTTCCGGATCGTTCAAGCGATAAATTCGAAACACCGTTGGTATCAGAGCTCGAATCAGAGCTCGAATCGGAAATCAAAACAGCCAGCAAAGCGAAAGAATCAATGGCATATGGCTGGATTCTTCATCCGGCCATTGATCTATTGTTCTGCTGCGGTGGATTGGTTTGGATACTCTTTGCCATTCACTATTTTGTACTCGGTCCACACTCGACGAACATTCAAGTGCAATCATTACTGACGGTCTCCGCGCTCGGCACTATCTTCCTCGGCGAAACACACACTGTTGCCAGTCTGGTCAGATTGTATGGAGAAAAACGATTCGAGAGCAATTTTTCTCTCTACACATACTTGATACCGCTTGCACTGTCCGCGCTGGCTCTGGTGGCATGTTCAAATAAAGACGTGCCACCTCTTTTAGCTAAGATTTATTTGCTGATCGTTGCTCAGCACTTTACTAAACAAACTTATGGAATAGTTTTGCTCTATTGCATGAAACGAAATTTCGCTATGGGAGTATGGGACAAACGGCTTCTAGCGTGGCTGATGCAAGCAACTATGGTTTTTGCAATCGTCAGACAACTGACATACAAAAGTTGGAGCGGTGGAGAATTTCTCGGTCAGAAAATCCCCTTCTGGGGTCCACTACCGGAATGGATATTTGTTGCATGTTCGTTATGGCTTGCCGTTTCGGCAGTATTATTCCTGGCACGATTGGCATTTCGGTATCAAGCTAAGAATGAGATTTTTCCACTGCCAGCGCTTATGCTCACGATCACGGGCGTGGCAATATTTGTGTGTGGATCCAATTTGACGGGCACACTCTGGCTCTATGTACCCGCATTTTTTCATGGCAGTCAATACCTGGTAGTAACTACATCTGTTTACTTGAAAGAGCAGGGTGAACTGGCGAAAGTGCCACCACGAAAAATCTGTACGCTTTTGACACAACAAAAAGCGCTCAGGTATTTCGGCTTTTTAATTGTCGCTGGAATCGCACTTTTCATCGGCATTCCGCACATTCTCCAGCAGTTTGGATTCAACTACATAATGGCTGTGACGGCAATATTTACTACAGTTCAGTTTCATCATGTAATTGTCGATCATGCGATCTGGCGAATGAAAGACAAGAGCACTCGCGAACTTTTGCTAACATAGTCTAGTAGGTCAAAGAATGTTTACTGCACGAGCGGCCAGCAGGCCGACAACCGTAAGTGAAATTGTCGCCTGCACCATCATCAAACCCTTAGCCCAACGGGAAAGTACAGGCACATCGGTGGGTGAAAGCGCAGTGCTTGTGTTGAACGCCAAAAACAAATAATCGACAAACAAAGGGTGCCAGTTCTTATCATCATCGGGATTATCGGTGGGACCATCGATGGTCATTTGCGGGAAGAGAAATGCTCCATCAATATGAATTTCTCGCATATTTCTTTTGTGCGGTCCACCTGCATCAAGTCTCCAATACCAGACTGCAAAAACGAGTATATTCGTAACCCATAGCACAGTTGCAGAGTGCAGGAGCTGCAACGGGGCAACCTCGTGATTGGGTATTGCTCGCAGCAACAATATGATGGAGCCAATCATTCCAATTGTCACCACGCTGATTACAATGTAGGCTAGGACTTTGCACACTTTGTGCTCACCGATCGCATGGAACACTTCTCCCGGCACAAGTAGTGCCAGCACTATGGCAAAGACTCCCCAACGAGGCCCCAATGCTAAATGCGCAGGCAAAGCAGCATACAAAGCGCCGGCGGCAGCCATAGCAATCAGCGTCGGCCACATGGGTTCTTGTACTTTTGGCTTGGTATTATCGGGCATTCCGTCGCGCTTACTTTCTGCAATCCTTCAGGAGTATAGCAGTTGCCATTTCCTAAGCGGTGCTGCTTGCTCGCTACCTGATGGTGTCGTCTGTTTTCACGACGCCGCTCTGGAATGGCACGGCCCAGTATGGAACACTGGTGTGATTGTTGACGAGATCTTGCCGCATGGCGCTGAAAGTCCGAGCGCGCAGGGTCTGATTGAAGAGAGTATTTCTTGTGTCAATGTAATTTTGAATGTGCGGCGTGCCCCATCCGGTTGTGGCATCCCAGCCTCTGGTGGCAGGATAACCTTTGATACCGCCATCGGTATTGTTGCCTACCGTGACATCACGGAAGACACTGGGGTTGTTCTTGCCCAATCGGTAGAGTTCAGGATTCCAGAATCCAGTCGGCTTGCCGGTGGCTTTAGAAATCATCGCAGCTGCAACAGCCAACTCAGGAGCGGCGGCACTGGTGCCGCCAATTGCATCAATACCAAAGTCGGTATAGGTGAGAACACCGGATCTTGGATCAGCTACAGCAGAAACATCAGGCACACCTCTGCCGTCAAATTTAGAGCCGTTTAGATTCGCAGGCATTTCCAGGCTCTTTTGATATTCAGGACGGGGCGTCTTCATGGATCTGCCACCGCCCGTGGCACCGTTGCCTCTCCAGACTTCTTCTTTAGCCCAGCTGCCGTCAGGATTCAACCAGAGTCTTGTGCCACCGGATGCAGTGACATTGGCGAGACCGGCAGGAACATCGACCTGTTGCTTTCTAGTGGACGATCCGTCCCAGGCTCCATCGTCTCCGGCAGCCACTGTAACAGTCGTGCCCTTCAATCCTGCCCGTCTTGCTGCATCTTCTGTTGACTTCAACGCCTGGGCAGTCCAGTGCTCTTCAGACATGCCCCAGCTAATGCTGAAATGCGAAACCGGCTTTTCACCATTCTTAGGGAACGCTGCTCGCAATATACCTGTTGGCATACCGGCATCGTTGTTTTCAGCCATGATCATGACAGTGGTGGCATTCGGAAGCGGCTCTTTGTGAATAAACAGATCAAGGGCATTTTCGCCGTTGGCACCCTTTGGATCTGGTTTGACGGGGATATCGCTTGTGGCAACGATTTTTACCGTCTTCGGATCAATACCTTTCGATTCAAGATAAGCTTCCCAACCCTTAGGCAAAGTGCCACCTAGAGAAAGAAATCCAGTCGTCATGTCCTTGCCGGTTATATCGGCAGGAGCATTATAGGCTTTCATGATTTCTTGCGGGGTCACCGCACGTGATACCGGGCCGGTTTCCCTACCCATTTCGAGGACTTCGTGGGGAATGAATCCGTGACCTGTCGCCGTCCCTGTTCCTGGTCTCGTTCCGGTTGTTACCGCAGTCTGTTCGCCTATCGGATTGAGACGCACATAATTGGTGTGGAATTGCGGGCGGTTATCCAGTCCAAGCACGCTCTGAATGTGTGGGGCGTACTCGTTTGCCACCGAAAGTGTTCCGGTTCTGCCGCGGAACTTAATGCCGGTTTCATGCTCAATGTGCTGCAATTTTGTACCGAAAGCATTTTCCATAGCAGCCACATCGCCACTAAGAACCATGCGTCCGGTCGCCATGTTTTGCTCTGTTACAGTGAGACCGTGCTCTTTGGCCATCTTTGTGATTGCTTCGACCGATGCCGGCTCCGCGCCGAACTTCGCTTCGATTTGTGCATCCGTTAATGGCGTAGCTCCGCGCGAAATGCGATTGATATGCCTGTCCATCAAGAATGATGAGCCTTTGGTTTTGGCCATCACTGTCACGTTTATAGTTTGTGTAGGATCGACTTCGCCTAAAAGCGTTCCTTTAGGAGGTGTACGATCGGTAAACAGCAATTGAGAGCGATCACCGACGATGTTTACTCTGGGCTCCAACCCGACAGTTTTTGCAGTCGGCAGACTTTCACCAACCACTGGTACGCTGCCTTTCCAGGCGTTCCATTTTGTGCTGATTTTTGAATCTACTTTAGTCCAGAAATTGTGTTTTGCTTCCGCAAATCCATCGAATCGCTCGCCTGCCAACACTCTGTTGGTGGCGCCGGCACCCAATCTGTAGCCGCCAACTGCAATTCCAGTATTGACGATGAATTCGCCTCCGGCATCCCCGAGCTGTCTTCCCGCCGCGTGCAGATCGTCCATCGTTTTTGCGCTGCCCGCTTTTCCATATGCTTCTGCAATAGGCTCGGCCGATGTGACCAGAAAGTAGCCGCCGATTAATGTACCGGCGATCAGTCCGGCAGGGCCTTTCTCAGGCAGTCCTGTCTTTAGCACCGCCCCTAGTGCGGCAGAGCTTGCCACCATTTTGAAAGTTTCGACTGGATGAGTCACATTTGTGACGACAGCGTGCCACATTCCAGCCGGTAAATTCTTGGCGCCTTCGGCTGTTACTTGCATGTAGCGAGAGAATTTGGAATCGGGAGCAGCGGTGATGTCTGCTGCGGAGACATTCTCCGCCAGTCCAGCCGCTTGCACCAGGTCGTTGCGCGCTTCGGCGGCCTGATCTTCCTGGCGAGCACCCTCCAGTTCAAGAAGATTTGGCTGATTACGACCGACTACGGAATCTTGTCCGCCCATTGAGTTGCCTCATTAATTTGAAGTTGCAAGAGGGACCCCTTACTTGCGCAGGGGTGGCGTGGAGGGTTTATCGGGAGCCATCGACGGCAGCATAGGCTGAAAGCGCCTAAATGTCATTGGGAGAATTACGCTCGTTGAAAGTTTTCGGAAAGCAAATGTTAGGCACTCGACTGGCGGGCGTTTTGCGCTTTTCTGGTACGCTTTAACGGACGACAGCGGAGACGATTCATGTCACAGCAAGCAGAAAAGCAAAATCACGCAGCTCAGGAGCTGCAAGAAGAGAAATTTTTCTTCGTCAGGCATGGGCAAACAGACGCCAATCTGGCTGAGCTTGCCGCTGGAGCCGGCTGGGACATCGAATTGAATGCCACAGGATTGGCTCAGGCACGAGCGCTTGCGGAAAGTGTGGCAATCGAGCACTTTCGCTCTGTGAAAACAATTTGTGTGAGTCCGATGATAAGAGCGCGTCAGACTGCTGAGATCATCAATGAGGTCATTAACGCGCCAGTTATTGAGATCGAAGAACTAAGAGAATGGCACCTGGGCGAATGGGAGCGGCGCTCCTGGCACGAGCTCGATTTCAGAATCGGCAATCCGCCCGGTGGAGAAAGCAATGACGAGTTCGCTGGTCGGGTGGTGAAAGGACTGGCAGCCGCCCTGGCTCACCCCGGTCCCGTCTTGATTGTCGCCCACGGAGGTGTTTGGCACCGCATCGCCCGCCACCTGGAGCTACCTCATGGCGAAATCGACAATTGCCAGCTCAAGCACGTGAGACGACCGCACAAACATGAAGTTTGGAGCCTGAGTTAAGGCTCCCGTGTCCAATGTCCCCAAAGGATTTCAGGTCCAGACCCTGAAAGGGTGAGCCCATGGTATTTCTCCCATGGACACCACTGAATCTTACCTTTACACTTTGGCCAAATAGCCCCTTAAGCTACCCATACGAAAAACAACGCAGGCAAGCACCTACGAGGCACTTGTAGTGGTCGCTAACGCGAATTTCGACGCATCAATCAGTTCTGTCACTGCCACCGATTCATTGGCGGCAGCGTCGGCCACGGCTGCGTTTCAGGCTGATTTCCAGAGAACTGAAATTCCCAGAGGCACTGTGGTAGATAATCCGGGCACTTCTCTCTACATTCCGCCAATAGATGCGCCTCCACCTCCCAAAGGAATCGACCCGGCAGCCTGGGCGCAGATAATGGACTTGACCAAAAACGACAAGCAGGTCAATTTCGTAACTGCCGCCAGCGTACAGGTTCCGGATTACATACTGGGCAACGACGGCAAACTGGTAAAGAATCCAGCCAAAACTACACCGTCTCCCGACGGGTCGGTGACCATTCAAGTTGAAAACAGCGAAGGCCCGGCGGCCTCGAAGAAGCAAGCACAGCAATACGAGGTTTTACTGGCTCAAGCGAGAATAGACAATTGGATGGCCGCGCATCCTGGCGAAACCAATATTCCGAATTTTCTCAAGGCAGGGCTCCATTATGCTCAAACAGCCGACGTAGATGCACCGCGCCCGGCTCAACCGCAACAGCGGGTAGAAATGCCGCAAATTCAGCCGCAGCAAGTAGCCCAACCGCAAGAGATGCCGCAGCAAATTGCCAACCCTGGTGGTGGCGGAAACGGCGGCGGCGGAAGTGGCGGAGCGCCACAACGCGTCGGCAACAGCAATATCGGTTCGGCTCCATCAGGTGGTTACCGCGACGGAAGCCTCGATAATACAGGTGGACCAATCGACCGTTCGGCAATCCCACCACCGGTTGCCGGTGACTTGAATATTAAAGGCCCACCTTCAGCAACAGTCGAACAAATTCAGGAATTCCTGACCAAGATGGGCTCTCCGGCGGCCAAAGAAGAAGGCTTTTCTCAAGCGCTGTACGATGCCTGCACCAATCGCGGCATAGACCCCGCAGTGGCAGTTGGCTTCTTCCTTCAAGAATCTACTTGCGGCAAATTCGGCCGTGCAGTCGCCAATCACAGCCTGGGCAACATTAAAGGAACGTCTCCAGAATCAGGTCAAACAGATGGCACTTTCAGAAAGTACAACACCTGGGCTGAAGGCGCTCGTGACTGGGCTCGACTGATCGACGAAAGCTATGTTCAAAAACGCGGACTGGATACCATGTCCCAAGTCATTTCTGTATACGCTCCGTCCAGCGATGGCAACAACGAACGCAAATATGTCGAAACCGTAAAAGGCGTTGTGGCAAGCTTCCAGAAGCAAAACGGCAACACCGCAGTCGCGTAGTCACTTCCCATAGCATCGCTTCCTATAGCATCGCTTCTTATATATAGATCCGGCGATTGAAAAAAATCCGGCAAATGTTTCCTGTGCAATGAAGTAGGCACCAATTTCTTAAGTGACCTTATACAAACGCGAAATTCACCGTGCTTCCCGATAATTAGCACGGTGTTAAGAACTGCTAATTTGCAGATTAGTCATGATACGTTGTAAAGGATAACTCTTCGTCCCTCAAACACCCAATTTTCCCGGTGGTAAAAGCCATCGGCGACGGATCATACTGCCATGAATCAATCAGCCCAGGCGTCTTCCCAGGAAAACAAAGACAAAAAACAATTGGCAGCAGGAGAACTCGCTTACGAATTCTTTCAACCAGTATTTGAATCAACACTCAACTATGAATTCACAACTGGAAGCACCAACAATGCGGCCCCCGCAAGTTCTAATTCGGCAGCCAAACCACTTGCTCCGTTGACACCACTTGCTCCACTGGCACCGCTTTCACCTCTTGCGCCTTTTGCTCCGGTAAAGTCAGCAGCTCAAGTTTCACCAGAGCTTTTGGTTGTACCCGCCCCTTCAATCGCTCCGGCACCCTCAGCTACACCAGTGACTTCAGTTATAGCACCAGCTGCGGTTTCGCCTGTCGCCCAAGCTGCCATTGCCGAAACGCTGGCCGCAACCGTTCCAACTTTACCTCCTGCCATTTCCAGTCTGGTAGACGCAGCCTTCTCAGTCGAAACTCCGACAATTGAACTTAAGACTGTAGAGTCTTTAGCAGCAGAAGCACGTTCTGCCGCATCTTCAGATAAACAATTTGTCGACGATTCAGGCGCAGTCATTTCTTACGGGCGATGGAATATCAAGCCGCACCACATTCGGTACCCTGACAGAAGCACTGCCGAATTTGAATACGACGAAACAGAAATGCTTATTCGCGTAAAAGACAGAGACGGCATGGAATGGGTACGCATCACGCATCCCGATCACAAAAATATCTCTACCTGGCAATCTACTGACGGACAAACATGCGATATGTCCATGGTTGTAATTCCTGACGGAACATATCAATGCATCAGCTCCGCCGGAGTGATTCAAACGTGCACGCTTACCGGACGTATTGTCGTGTGGACCCCATTTACCGCTGGTTTTAATCTGAAGCGCACACTGTTTGCAATATTCAGGAGCATAGACAAGAATCAGGATTCGAGCTTGAGTAAAGAAGAGCTCGATCTGGCAGCACGACAAATCTGGCAAGAATCAGACGCAGTACAACTAATTTCCATGCTGCAATCGCACTTTGACGCGATCTGCTCAACGCGCAGGCATGCACTGTGCCGCCAGGGAAATGGCATCACCATTGATGACATTCTTGCCTTTGATGAAATGACGGCAAGCGAACAAGAATCACGTTGCAGCGCGCCACCACATGCAGTGACAGTTGTAAAAACGCTTTTTGATGAATTGAACATCTCCGGCGAAGGCGCCGTGACCATACATCAAGTGCGCATCGCATACGATAAAAGACATGAGCGTGATTCAGTCTCCCGAACCATTTTGCAAACACTGCATGAAGAACTAAAGCGAGCTTACGACTCGAACAATAGTGGGTTTGCATCAAAAGCAAGCAACCTGACCAGAAGTGATCTTGTGCAGCACTACAAAGATGGCTACAAGAGAGAGATTCGCGGACAGATAAAAATCGCCGGTTGGGGTACGGATGAATGCTGGCAGCAAAGCGAAACCTCTACCCGTACACTTTATGTAGATCCGTCTAACCCGCTCGAGAGCATCCTGCCGCAAGCGATAAAGCATTCGAAAGCCGACCCTTCCATGGGCAATTTCATGGCCATTTTCGAATCTCTAATCGTTCAATGCCCACACTTGATCGTTCGCATGATCTGCGAAACTAGTGACGGAAAGTATAAGGTTAGCTTCCCTGGTCTGCCACAAAAGCCAATCATAGTTGACGCTCCGACCACCAGTTTTCTTGCCGAATATATTCACGGCAGTAAGTTTGGCTTCTGGATGGCAGTCATAGAAAACGCATATCGACAATACGAAGCCAGTTATGACGGCAAGACAGATCTCGATCATCTGCAATCCGTGGAGCGAATTTCACATCTCTTGAACGGACAAAGTGGTCGCTGGATGGAAGTGAAAGATGTCCCTTTGTCCAACCTGGGCAACTCGATGCGAGATGCTTTCAGACAGCGCCGACTGATGATCGCCGTCGGTCTGCATGATAGCCCAAGAGTCGTCGGATCACGCTTCATTTCGAAAAGTCCGGTTTGCGGTATCGTAAATTTCGACCACCGCAATGGCCGCGTCATAGTCAACGACCCTGTTAGGGACAACGCAGGCGACCAGTTTAGCGACCCTTCCAATCGCAATCCTGACGGCTCTGTCACCTTGTCTTTGAGCGCGTTTTCAACGGCATTCGATAAAATCTACGTCGAAGATTGGCTACCCTCAGACGATATGTTTCAAAAATAGCCCTCCTACCGTGCTCTACCAACTCCCGATAATTTAGCCGACTCATACGACATTTAAACCTGTCGCTGTCTGAACGCATCGATCGAAATGCAGACAGGAGTGGTTAGTTGGGTCGGAGGGTTGGCATCGGTGGACTTGAGACCGATAAGAAAAGAGGAGAAAAAGGATATTAGGAGATTGCCGGCTGCGAAAAAATGGCATGTAAAATCTGGTCCTCATTAGAATCTACGGTTCTCTCGGAGTCCCCAGGTCTGACATACCACTCTTTTGTCACCGACAAAAAGAGTTTTACACGGGAAAAATCCTGACTATGAATTTTCCAAACAATGGACGTACGCGTCTTGCTTGCGGAATTTTGATTGCTTTTCTTTTTGCATCTGTTCAAAGTCTTACACCAACTGTGGCCGCACCGTCTGCAGCATCTCAAAAGGTTGAAGCCGAACCAGCTAAATCGCTGTATGCAGAGTTGTCCGGTCTGGTCAAAGAATATTTCCCGCGCGCAAAAGTAACCATTAGCGGCAACGTCATGCACTTCGAATACAAAGTGCACAGTCAGATCAGCACGCAAACTCACTTGAGTGAACTGGCACCCGGCATCGACGGAGTGCTTGGTGACCTGGAGGTCAAAACCGGCCCATACAAAGGCAGGGAGTCGCTCCCCAAGCGTGTCAATCTGATCACCTACGAAGCAATTGTATTGGCTCCATATTCGCCAAAACACGAAAGTCACATCATGGCGCGACTTTCCTTTGATCCGGGCACCGCGCCGGAGTTTCTCGAAAAATTCAAGGATTACGTCAACAGGGCGGCTGCTGGCGCAGAGACCCCTGTTAAGACGGCAGAAACACCACCCAAAACAGAATCGGTAAAACCAAGAGTGGAAACACCTGCAGCAGCCGCTTCAGCATCAACTTCAGCATCAACTTCAACACCAACCTCAACTTCCGCTTCACCTACCCCTGCATCGACCACTATCGCAACCGCTTCGTCAACAGTCGCTCCGCCTGCCACAACCAGCACAATCACAGCAACTGCAGAGAGTGAAATTACAGCAGAGAAAAAAAGAGAAGAAACATCCAGCCCAAACGCAGAAAGTCATCCTTCCGACGCACTGCATGACCATGACAAAACCAAAGATCCCTGGGCGCGAAATCAAGTCGTGATACTGTATTACAAAAAACGAGCAACAGAGCAAACTGCGCTCATAAAAGCAAAACCAAATGATCCTGTCGCATATAGCGAGCGCTCCGATTGCAATTTGCACTTGAATAATCCCAAGCAAGCGTTCGAAGACGCGGACAGGTCGATTGCGCTTTGCGGAAAGGGGCACAAGATACTGCGCTATGCCTATTGCAATCGCGGCGAAGCTAGAATTCAACTAAAACAATACAAAGAGGCCCTGGTCGATCTAGAAAAGGCAATATCTCTGGAGCCGGATAATGGCGAATCAATTTACTTCCGAGGCATGGTCAAGGAAAAAACTGGCGATCTGGATGGCGCTATCAAGGAATATGAGCTGGCCAGAAGTCTCGGATTTGCACCCTACGGAGTATCAGTTGATTTTCAGCCTTTCATGGCAGATCTGCAACGACGTATCAAAAAGGCATGGTTTCCACCAAAAGGTAACGAATCCAAAGTAGTGAAGACCTACTTTAAGATTACGCGCAACGGCACATTGAAAGACCTCAAAATTCTCACTTCATCAGGAGTTGCGGCCGCTGATGAAGCGGCGTTGACCGCAGTCAAGAACGCGGCACCATTTGCGCCATTACCCTATGGTTCGCCAGAATCCGTAAAGATAGAGTTTAGATTCGATTACAACGTTTTCGGAAAAGGCTCAAAGATCACTTCCGGGTCTAAGGCAACTTCCTCCCTGGCGACCATAGAAGATGAAGCCAAGCAAAAGCTCAATGCTGCGGAGAAAGCCAAAGATGAGGCAGGTCAGGTGGCTGCCTTGATTTCACTGGGTGATTTCAACCGCGTTCAGGGTAACTATGAAAGCGCAGAGAAGTACTATGAACGAGCTTTGACACTGGTCAAAGAAAAGCCGGACAGGAAATTCGAACATTCAAAAGTAATGGGACGTTACGCGATCATTCATTCAGCGCACGGAAAGACTCAGGAAGCGGACACACATTTCAAAGAAGCCTTCAAACTAGCAAAAGAGGCCGGTAAGAATCAACTCGACCCGGATGTGACCGAGATGCTGACTGAGTACGCGAAATTTCTCTACAAGTCATCGCGCTTTGCAGAAGCCAATAAAATCTACACGATGCTCAAGCAATAGCATGCACTGATCTCGCAGTTTCCTGTAAATTGGGTCACTTCTTTCCGGTTTGAAAGCTCAGCCCTCACTGGGGCATGCTTTTCGCGTTTGTGTTCCTAATCTTCCTGGGAATAAGGTAGAAGGAGTCATAGGTCAGTAGAATTCGATACCTTCAGTGGGGCTTAAAAGTGAAGGACTTCTATCGCAATGGTGCGTCCGCTTTGGTTTTCGGCGCCTTCCTGCTTTGCGGTTTTGCCGCAACCGTACAACCGGCATACTCGGACACAAAGACTTATCAGAAGGATTTGACCCGCGGTCTCTACCAGATGGTCAAGAAGGACTATGAAAGTGCCGTCGCATCTTTCACTCTGGTTCTCAGAGACAACCCCAATGTCTACGAAGCCTATTTGAATCGAGCAGCGGCCAGGTCGGAAATTCGCGACTACGAAGGCGCCCTTTCCGATTATGACCAGGCGATAAAGATTAACCCGAACGTCGTCGAGTCTTACATCAAACGCGGCGAGCTGCATGCCAAACAAAACGACTTCCCGCCGGCTGTTGAAGATTACACACTGGCATTGCGCTTGAGCCCGAAAAATTCCACCGCACTCCTCAACAGAGGGGCAGCCTACAAGAGAATTGGGGATTATCAGAAAGCCATCACTGATTTCTCGACCGCACTTAAATTAGACTCTCAGAACTACGATGCCATCAAAGAGCGAGCCGACTGTCGCGCCAAATCGAATGACCTCGATGGAGCAGTCGAGGACTACGAATTTCTGCTCAAGAAAAACCGACCCGGTGCATCAGCGCTCAGATTTCAACTGGGTGAGGTGCTCTTGCTGAAAGGCAGCAAGGGATCAGCAGACGAAAATTTCAGGCAGGTTATCGCCTATCACACTAAAAACTTGAAAGGCAGCCGGAAGAATGGAGATGCTTATCTTCAGCGTGGGCTCGCCTATGCAAAGCTTGGCGATACGGACAAAGCGATTGCTGATTTACAGGATGCATCGGCATGGAAAGCCGATGAATCGGTGACCCGCTACAATCTCGGAAGGCTAAAACTGAGCAAAGGCGACGCCAAAGGAGCAATCGCCGACCTCAGCGAAGCGTTGCGCGTCAACCCCAAATACAGTCCGGCCCTAATGGACCGGGCCGCAGCATATGTCGCGCAAGGCGAATACATGAATGCACAAAAGGATCTGGACGCTGCACTCAACGGTGAAAAAACAGTAGAGGGTTTTTACAATCGTGCCATGGCTCGCCTGGCAATTGGTGACACCAGCGGTGCTGTCTCAGATATCGCAGAAGCAAAGAATTTCGGCGCCCAATACATTACAAGCAAGAAACAATCGCTTCAGGAAGCGATCAGCGCGAAGGAAGCGAAAGGCGAAAAGGATCTCGCTCTGGCAGATCTTCTAGAACAGGCGGCTCTGGTAGACATTGCAGAAAACAATGGCGACAGCGCCGAGGGTCTGGAAAAACGTGCTCTGGCGATCAAAGAAAAATTGATGAGCAAGCACGATCCCAAACTGGCATACAGCTACATGATGCTGGGACGTGTCTATTTGAAAAAACGCGCTGCTACAAAAGCAGAAGCTCTATTTCGCACCGCCATGACTCGGCTGAAAAACAGCTCTGACGGCACGCAAAAGTTCGCCATCTTCAATTTAGAAGATTGCGCAAAGTTGCTCATCCAATCTGCCAATCAGGAAGAAGCAGGAGCTATTCTCATTGACACGCGCATGGCTAGAGCCTCTAGTGGCATGAACGAACGCTCTTTTACAGGTGAATTGTCGCGCAAGGCAGACCGCGCAATCGAGTCATTTAAAAAGAGAAAACGTGCAGCCGCGCAGGAAGAAGTTGCCCAGCAAGGTGGCGGCTCCGAAAGCGTGGCGGCAAAGACAGTCGAAGAAGTCACTGCCGCCGCAATAGCACCCGCAGGGAGAGGCAATGAAAAGCCGATCAGAGACAAGTGGGCGCTTATTGTCGGCATCAGCAACTTCAAGGATTCGAGCATCAATTTGCACTACTGCGCAAAAGATGCAAAAGATTTCTATGACTTCCTGGTCAATGAGAAAAACTTCGCACCCGATCACGTTCAGCTGCTCACAGACAGCACTGCCACTCGCGCCAATATTCTTTCTTTATTGGGAAACAAGTGGCTGCCTCGCGTTGCAGAACCTGATGATCTGGTCGTCATTTATTTCTCCAGTCACGGCAGTCCATCAAGTCTTGATGTAGGCGGTGTCAACTATCTGGTGGCACATGACACTGACGTCAATGATTTGTACACCTCCGGAATTGCTATGCAAGATCTTTCACGCATCATCAAAGAACGTGTCCATTGCGACCGAGTCATGGTACTGCTTGATGCCTGCCACAGCGGTGTAGCCGCACCTAGTTCAAAAGGGCTGGCCCGGGCGGGCAACGTCGACGTTGATACCATTGTGCAGGGCACCGGTCAACTGGTTCTTTCATCCAGCAGCCCGGAACAGCGTTCGTGGGAATCAAAACGATACCAGGGCAGTGTTTTTACAAAACACTTGATCGAAGGCTTGAGAAAGAATGGCAAGATGACGAAACTAGGCGACGCCTTCGGCTTCTTAAATGAAGAAGTACAACGAGAAGTCATGCGAGATCGCGGAGTTTTGCAAAATCCAGTGATGAAGAGTAAATGGGAAGGCAGCGATCTGATCATCGGCGTGCCGCCGGCACGACCAATTAGAGGAATAGGCAACATTGAACTTCCCGATCAACCCAGAACCAGCACCGCAGGCAGTGGCGAGGGCGTAAAACCTGCCAAGGCTTCGTCGGCCAAACGAGTGAAGTAGAAATCAGCATTAGCCGCTGCGTGAGTGAATTGATTCCATCAATCCCAGCAGCCTCGCTTCGTCGGCTTTTCCGATGAACTTACCCAGCCGGACAAGCAAAATACCGAAGACTGGAAAGCAGAATGCCAGGATGGTGACGGGATTCCAATCGAAGCACATCAACAAAACACTGCCAAGGACAAGAGGGGCGCAAAGCAATTTGGACGTAAACACTTTACTGGACGATGCAATGTCAAAGTAAGTAGTAACTCTGCAGCCGTCCAACTCCTTATCAATCCTTCCGCAAAGAATCGGCCACCAGGCGTTGTGCATCCCCTTGTGCGCAACAGAAATACGAAATTCGTTCTCGGTAACATCACCCTGGTATGTAGTTAAAGAGGAGCCCCCAAGGTTGCTTGACAAAACCTCCGCAACTTCTGACTTTGTCAAATCAGTTTTAAAAGCAGAGCGAGTAGTCCCGTCATAGGCACCCACACACCAGCAGGCGATCAGTCGCACACATGCCAGGGCGCTACCAGACATGGCTATCACCGTATCGACTTGATTTCCTGGTGATGCTGGGTCTGGCAAAGGTTATGTCTCCGAATCTCCGTTGTTACTGCTTCGTTTGCCAGACGCGTAACGTGAAGTCGTCACTGCCGGTTATAGCTTTATCGCCCAGCTCGGAAATACCTAAACTCCACATGCCGAAGTGCTGAAGGTTCAGAATCTTATCCACCTGACCTTCATCCACATCCCAAATCCGAAGAGTTTTATCAAGACTTCCTGACATAGCTTTATCTACTGATATGAATCGAACTTTGATCACCCAATTGGTATGTCCGGTCATACATTTCAACTCTTCTCCCGAGTCGATATCCCAGGTTCTCACCGTGGTGTCTCGACCGCCGGATACAACTCTGCTGCCATCGTCGGACACTGCTACTGTTGCTACTTCTGCAGAGTGTCCCGTAAAGGTTCGCACCTTTTTGCCGGATTTGACATTCCAGAGAGTCAAAATTTTGTCTGTGCCACCGGTGATGATCTCGTCTGCTTCCGGCGTAAATGCCAGACACTTAATCGTTCCGAGGTTGCCCTCCAATCGGGAAACTTCCTTGCCTGTCTGACTGTCCCAGAGGCGTACCGTGCCGTCATAACCGCCGGATGCAATCAATGTTCCAATTGGCGCGAAGGCAACACAAGTGACGATGTTTGCATGTCCAAGAAATTTTTTGATTTCGGTGCCGGCATCGAGATCCCAGAGACGGACTGTTTTATCGCTGCTTCCAGAAAGTGCTCGGTCACCGGCAGGTGAAAAGGCGACACTATTGACCGGCTCGTCATGTCCTTCAAACTTTTGGACTTCCTTACCCGAAGTCAGATCCCAGAGCCGCATGGTATTGTCGGCGCTACCAGACAGAGCATGTGTTGCATCGGCAGAGATGTCCACACACTTGCTCCATCCCATGTGGCCTTCAAGTTTCAAAAGCTCTTTCAGTTTAAAGGTCGGTGCATTAGCTTCTGTTTTCACAGGACTTGTCGTTGTAGTTGCAATCGAAGTGTTTCTGATCTCTCGCTCTATCGCCAATTCACCCGTCTCTTCTGTGGCGGAGCCGCTCCTCGATTCAGATGTATTCCTATTCGGTTCTTGACTGGATGAGTCTGGTACCGTCTCAGGCGCCGCAGGCTCTTTATCTCTAACCAGCCCTTTGCTGTCGCCAGCGCTGCCGATGTTACTTGCCAATTTGCCTGTCTTGGCTGCGGCAGCACCGGTCATTCGGGGTTGCTTTGGATCTTGTTTGGTTTCTGCCTTTGGCACTGCCTTAACTTCAGGCTTCGCTTCAATTTTTGAGACAGGGGGCGCTTCAACCTTCACTTCAGATTTGGCTTCGCTCGCTGCTTCCGGTTCGATTGCAGGTTTTGCTTCGGGTTTTGCTTCGGGTTTTGTTTCGGGTTTTGCTTCGGGTCTTGCTTCCGATTTGGTTTCGGACTTTTCCTTAGCTTCTTCCTTCAAACCCCCAAGCGACGCTATACGCGCCGCCACTTTTTCCGCTTCCACGTTTTTGGATTGTGCCACATAGATTTTTCGAAGCAATTCGAGGCTTTTTGCGAGCTGGTTTCCACCTTTTGAAAGGGACTCGGCTTCCTCGACAGTCTCCAGAGTCAGCTTCTCAGCTCTTGCGAAATCGCTATCAGCAAAGGCTTTGGCAGCATTGTCGTACATCGACGACCAAAGAACATCCTGGGCCAACCCAGGAGGGCAGGGCAATACGACGGCGCAAAGCCACAAGGAACAGATGGCGGCAAGTACTCGTAGCTGGCATTTTGCCGAGACTTTGAACATTAGATGCAGCAATAAACGTTGGGGAACTCTCTGTCGACATTTATTGTATTCCTAAAAGGTTAAAAATACCCCTTCAGCAAACCCAGCTTGCCCTTCGAGATGCAAAGCGCCCACAGGTGGGATGGGCGCGTGCTGGTCCTTTCAACTCTTTAAAACCGACCTTTTTCAAAGCACTGCCGCGTTCCTGACAGTCACCTGGGGTATAGTAATGGGGGCATCCAGGGATAATTTGTCGAGCAAGCGCAGCACCGGGCGGAGATGCTCGAAATTTCGCGGGCAGATGCTTGCCAATCTATTATTCTGTGTCCGAATTCCGGAGTTTTTCAAGTGAACGAAAAGAAGAAAACAGCAGCCGCAGTTTCCTCACCACCCACCCTTAAATTCACCAGAGGTCAACTGGGCATGACTTTGAGGGCCTTGAAGACGAATCAAGAATCGCTGCAGACAGCCGTCAGCGCACTGAAAAACAGCACCGAGACCGCGAAATTTCGAATTGAAAAATTGCAAGCGCACGGATATGGCTCGCTCGCCTATTCGTCTCTTCAAAAAGGTCTGCAATATTTCATGCATCCGGAACTTGGTTATGTTGCGTACACTCCATTGCGCGACGGTCCAAATTCGATTTGCGTCCTTGCTGATCCAATTTGCAGCAAAGAAAACATCAAACCTTTGCTCGAAGAACTCATGAAGGTTAAGCCCGACCCTATCTTTTTGCACATTTCGCATGACACCGGCAAAGTGCTGAACGAAATGGGATTTTCAGTCAATGAACTGGGTGTTGAAACCATCATTGAGATTCAAACCTTCAATCTCGTCGGAAACAAAAAACAGCAATTGAGAAATGCACGCAATGGTGCAAAGAAAGATGAAGTCACTGTGGTTGAGATTGATACCGTGGATGATGCGATGCTGAAATCATTCAAGAAAATCAGCGACGGATGGATGAAGGAGAAAGTCATAAGCGACAACGAGATGCAATTCATTGTTCGGCCAGTTGTTTTTGTCGACGAAATTGACGTGAGAAAGTTTGTCGCGATAAAGGACAAAGAAGTGGTCGGATTCGTTATCTTTGATCCTATGTACGAAGACGGCAAGGTAGTTGGCTATATCGCCAACCACCTGCGCACTAATTTGGAAAGAACTTATTCAGTAGTCGACTACATTATTTTGGAAGCTTTGGAAAAGTTCAAAGCAGAAGGCAAGAGAGATCTTTCACTGGGGCTATCGCCACTGGCAAAGGTCGATGATTCACAGGAATTCAAACACAGCAAATTGCTCAAAGCTCACTTCAAATATGCCTTTGAGAGAGCCAATTTCCTATACAACTTCAAGAACCTTGCGCGGCACAAATTAAAGTATCGCCCAGAACTGGAAGGTGCCAGAGAAGAGAAAGTCTATTGCGCGATGAAAACACGTTTTTTCCTGATCAGGCTTTACGATGTTTATCGCGTCCTTGGGCTCAACCCACTTCAACAGACTCTCAACCATCTGAAGCGATCAACAATTGATTTGTTCCGATCTGCACTCGGCAAAAAACAAGCTGAAGAGAAAACAGCCGAGACGAAAGAACCAGTCAAGCAAGATAAATAGTCTCGGAAAAATCGCTAAAGCCGAGCATTGCATGCACAGGACTGCAGTGCAGACACGCATGCCTTGCGCAAGCACTAGTTGGTGGAAGTTTACTGAGAGCTGTGATCGTACATAATCTTCCAGCCGGCTTTTGTGCGCACCAAGATCAGGCTAAACCGTCCGTAAATTGGCACATGCGAATGATGCACAACAGTAAATTTACCGATGCACAAGACATGTTTGTCGCTCAGATCCGTAGTTTCTAATTCTGTGAGAAACAGCTGACCCATGGACGCTTTGTTATTTCCATAGCGACTCACATAGTGGTCGCGGATCGCATCAAAGCCTCTCTTAACGGTGCCGTTTGAGACGTATGTGACGTCTTTCGAGCGCAAATAATCTCCCAGAAAAGCATCCAAATCACCCTTATTCCAGGATTTCTCAGACTTAGCAACTAAAGCGGCTATTTCCCTGGCGGCCTTAGAAGAAGACTTTTGTTTGCTAACTTTCCTTTCTGGCTCACCGGTCTCAGCCGATGCACCGGGGAGCAAAAGTCTGGCAGGAATGAGCAATCCCACTGCCACGAACGCCCAGAATACGCGAAGCAACATGAAATTCTCCTTTGGTGATGCACACCCCAATTCTGAGCTTACTTCTATTTTCCGTCTTTGCGATCGGCCAATGTTTTTCCACTTGCCTTCAATCCAGGATCGAGAGAAACTCTCTCGTCAAATACAAAGCACTCGCCCTGCCAGTGCGCGCCACCCACTTCTTCAAAATAGCGCAATATGCCGCCATCGAGCTGAAGGACTTTGGGATGGCCCATCTCCTGAAGGTACAGAGCCGCTTTTTCGCAACGTATGCCACCAGTGCAAAATGAAACAATAGTCTTCTCGTGCAATGCTGTCTCCGACTTTTCCATGGTGGCAGACACTGCATCGGGAAAATCGCTGAACTTTTCTATGTGCAGATCGACAGCGTTTTCAAATGTACCCATCTCAACCTCAAAGGAATTTCGAGTATCCAGCAAGAGCAATTCTCTGCCTTCGTCATCACGTCCTTGATCCAACCATTTCCTCAAGGTAGCGGCATCGATATGCGGTGCGCGAAAATTCTCAGGGCGAATCATTGGATGGCGCATGGTGATAATTTCTTTCGCAATTCTCACGACCATCTTTTTAAACGGCTGATTGAAAGAAAAACTTTCTTTGATGTCCAACTCGGTAAAACGCCCGCCAAAAAAATCATCGGATTGCAAAAATGTCAAAAACTCATCAATAGACTCTCTGCTTCCCGCCAGAAAGAGATTGATCCCCTCCGTAGCAAGGACAACAGTGCCTTTAAGGTGCAGCGCGATGCAACGCTCCTTGATTACAGTCTGATACTCAGCCGGCTCCGGAATGCCGACGAATTTATAAGCTGCGATATTGACGATTTCCATAGCCTGTTATTTTACAGTGCGCCCGCCATAGTAAACTAGCTCTCGAATCTCATCGTATGTGCTGGCACGCACTTTTACGCCCCGGTAGACCCAATGAACAGCAGCTTTTCAAACGTGACCCTCTACATCTTTCGGCATGGACAGACGGAGTGGGCACTCTCGGGGCAACACACCGGGCGCACGGACATTGCGCTTACGGAGGTTGGGCGTGAACAGGCGCTTGCTTTGCGCAACGTCATAAATCACATTGACTTCTCCCAGGTACTTGTCAGTCCGCTGTCACGTGCCAAGGAAACAGCTGAGTTGGCGGGGCTGAAAGATGCAAAAATCTGTGACGATCTGGCGGAATTTAATTATGGACAATATGAAGGACTCACAACCGACCAGATTCGCCAGCAAGTTGCAGGATGGACGGTTTGGACCCACGGTTGCCCTGAGGGAGAAACTTTGGCACAAGCAGCTCGACGCTGTCAAAATGTAATTGATACCGCAGGCGGTATTGGCGGCAAAGTCGCATTAGTTGCTCATGGCCATATTCTGCGAATCCTGACTGCCACCTGGCTAAAATTACCCCCAGAGGACGGCAGGCATTTTATGCTGGACACCAGCACTGTTTCCGTTCTATCGCACGAGAGAGAAACTCCCGCCGTGAAGATTTGGAACAGTCCAACTGATCTTGTCGCTGCGCTCGGCTAGATTAAACTCTAATTTTTTTCGCGCAAAAAACGTTTTTGCTCTTCGATGGCAACTCTCTGCCTGTCAAGTTCCAATCTCTGTAGCTCCAACTTGCGTCCGGCCACATCTATTTCCAAACGCTGTTTGTCCAGAGGCAGGCGTTGGAAATCGGTTTGCCGCCATTTTTCATCGAGCTCGGCGCGCAAGCGATCCAATTCCGATCTTTGCTTGTCGAGATTCAATCTTTCTTCTTGAAGTTTGTATCGAATCTCATCGATCTTCTGCTGGGGTTCCTGCAGATTTAGTCTTCTCTCTTCGAGCAAACGGCGCTGCTGGTCTAATTCTCTGCGCTTCTCGTCCAAGTCCTGGGCGCGTTTTTCCAAAATCTCAGGCGTAACCGCTTCTTTTGGATATGGACTTCCAGCTTTGACCGTGGAAGGTGTCGGCAAGGTTGCACCGGTGTTTTCCTTCTCTTTCGCCAGTGCGCTCGAGGAAATTTGAAGAATGCCGAAGATTAAAGTCCCCGCCAATATTGCAGTCTTGGCTCTAGCTTGTCGCTTTTGCATAAGAATATCTCCTGAAGGTCCACAACGAGCCGCCGGCTGTAAAGCATATCATCGAGTGACACTCGGCATATCATCCCAGGTTCTTCCTTCAAATATTCGTCCTGCTTTCTTCTTGTTGTGGCCACCCCACTGCTTGAAAAAGAAGGCGACATTGGCACTGCGACACTGGTCGCGAATCAAGCCGACCCACTCGCCTTGAAGTGGTCTGACTCTACGTCCTGATTCACCACCGACGATTACCCAGTCAATCCCTTCGAGATTCAGGTTTTCAATTGGACCAAGCAATGGTTCCACAGACAAGAATTTGATCTGGGCTCCCGTTTTGCGCAAATAATCAATGCGATGCACATAATCGCAGCTTTCCACGCTCACACCCATCCAGATGTTCGGCGCCCATTCCAGATACTGATCGAGCTCGAGAAGCCTGTCATGACGCTTGGTCAAAATCTGAAACTGGTGCCAATCAGCCTTTCTCATGACTTCAAAAACTTGCTGCACATATTGCAGAGGAACATCCTTGTGAAATAAGTCGCTCATCGAATTGACAAAGATGCGCTTAGGCTTCTTCCATGACAGAGGCAGAACCAGCCGATCCGGCCAGATACGCAGGTCAAACCCTTGTTCATAAGGATGCGCGGGCACCCCACGAAAACGCTCGGCAAAAGTCTCGGCATAACAGTTGGCGCAGCCCGGGCTAATCTTAGTGCAGCCCGTGACAGGGTTCCAAGTTGCATCCGTCCATTCGATTTCAGATGTGACCGACATTTACAAACCTGTGAGGGGAGACGCCATGCGTCACCCGGTTCAAAATTTCATGTGTCAGTATACAATCAATGTTTCCCTTTAGCCGGGCGCGAGGAGCGCCAGGACTTTGCCGGAGATGGGTCAGAGAACAACGTCAATTGCTGGAATTCCTCGGCAAGGGACTTCTCGTCTTCCCAGAGCTCTCTTTCGAGCTGCAGTTCTCCGTTTCCACGAATGTGCTTAAGTTCCACTGATTGCTGCACCAAAACCGGTCCGACCAGCCGCCGTCTGTGGCAATCGACCGGGTTTTCTTCGCTGCACATGATGGCGATGCGAAACTTTTCACAACCCGAAATCAGCCTGTCTATGCCTTCGGCAAAAGGTTCAGAGGCGGCGATTCGAGCATAGTCGATATGACCATCGTTATCGTAGAACTCAGGGTTCTTGGGCTTGCCGCCCAATTCTTTTCCTAGAAAGAGATACTTGAGACCGGCGCCCTGTATGGCATTTTTCAAGGGCTGCTGGCTGAAGTGCCTGGAAAACCGAGAAAACGGGCTGGTACGGATATCAACCAGGACTTCAATCTCGTACCGTTCAAGCAGTTCCATAAAACGTTCGAGAGGATGGTTGGAATGACCGATCGTGTAAATCTCTCGGCTGGACGAAATGGCTATTTTTTCCCGATCGCTTTCCACAAAACTTGCCTCAGCCTTTGCATAGCATCCATGGGAGCGCTGTTCAGAAAGGTTAGGAACAGAACCGTCTGCCCAATAGTTTAACAGGCATTCAAACAGTCTCTCCACAACCTGCATCGGGCGACGCATGGCGTCGCCCCTACGAATGGCGGACCCACTGAGAACCGGGCGACGCATGGCGTCGCCCCTACAAAAGAGGGGTATATGGTAGACTTCCGGCATGTCACACGAAGCACCAGACGAGATCTTGACCATACTCGCGAGAGATGCGCGCACACCTTATGACACTATCGCCAAAATGACAGGGCGGTCAGTTGAAGAGGTGGAGAAGGCTGTTCGTGGTTATGAACAGTCTGGCGTCATCAAGACCTACTACACGGTTATCGATTGGGAAAAGACCGGCAGTGAAAGAGTAGTAGCTTTTATTGATGTAAAAGTCACTCCGGCTCGCGATGTCGGATTTGACGCCATTGCCTGCCGCATCGCGCGATTCGCGCAGGTGCAGAGCGTCTGGCTGGTTTCCGGCGGCAGTGATTTAAGAGTTGTTGTAGAAGCATCCAATCTTCGTGAGCTGGCCAGTTTTGTTGCAGAAAAGCTTGCCACTATAGATGGTGTAACAGGCACAACATCGCACTTTTTGTTGAAACGGTACAAAGAAGACGGCGCCCTATTTTTTGAGTCCGAGCAAGATCAAAGACTTGTAGTTTCGCCGTAGGTTTTGTATGAGCCAGAGTCTCAGTCTCAAACCCTTGTCAAAAACAGCACTTGAAGTTCCATTCTCTGGAATCAGGCGGTTTTTCGACATTGCTGCATCGATGCAAGACGTAGTGTCACTGGGCGTCGGTGAACCGGATTTCGTTACACCCTGGTCGGTGCGTGAAGCAGCAATCTATTCACTCGAGCGTGGTCAAACAACATACACGTCCAACTACGGGCTGATCGAATTACGCAGAGAAATTACACGCTATCTAAATGAGCGCTACAAAGTCGAGTACAATCCCGAAGCGGAAATACTCATCACCGTCGGTGTTTCCGAAGGACTAGATCTGGCAATGCGCGTCCTTCTTAATCCGGGAGATGAAGTACTCATTCCGGAACCTTGCTATGTTTCCTACAGACCTTGCGTCTCTCTTGCAGGCGGCATTCCAGTCGGTGTGGAAACTCGAGCAGAAGCAAAATTTGCGGTCACTGCAGAGCAACTGAAAGCAGCATGCACAGAGCGCACCAAAGCGATCCTCTTGGGATATCCGTCAAACCCAACAGGTGCAGTACTCAGTCGCGAACAAATTATCGAGATCATTAACTTCGCACGCGACCGCGGAATTTACGTCATATCGGATGAGATTTACGATCGTTTGACTTACGACGGAATGCATACTTGCGTCGCCTCAGTGCCTGGTGCAAGAGATATTACTATTCTTTTAAACGGTTTCTCTAAGGCGTATGCCATGACAGGCTGGAGAATTGCCTATGCATGCGCGCCGGAGCCAATTCTCAAAATGATGATGAAATTGCATTCTTATACAATGCTCTGCGCACCAATTACGGGACAAATCGCTGCGCTAGAAGCAATCAAGCACGCGGAAAGCGAAGTCGAAGACATGGTGGCACATTACCGCCAGAGACGCAGACTGATTGTTGACGGTCTGAACAAGCTCGGTCTCACCTGCCATATGCCTCTGGGCGCCTTTTATGCGTTTCCTTCCATAAAATCAACCGGATTGACCTCCGAACAATTTGCAGAAAGACTGCTTCTTGAAGAGCGTGTTGCTGTCGTACCCGGCACTGCATTTGGTGCAGGTGGAAAAGGACACATCCGGTGTTCTTATGCGACCGGAGTGGAAAAACTGGAAATGGCTCTTTCGCGCATGCAGAGCTTTATGGAAAAACTGCGTTCTTAGCTTTTCTGAAGCAAATTTTCGATGTCTTTGCTCATATCTTTAGGCTCGACATTCGGCGCGTAGCGTTTGAACACCTTCCCGTCGCGGCCGACAAGAAACTTAGTGAAATTCCATTTGATGTTTTCAGTGCCTAAAACACCGGGTGCCGATGAAGTCAAATACTTATATAAAGGATGCGCATCTTTACCGTTGACGTCCACCTTTGCAAACATCTGAAAGTCGACACCATAATTCTTCAGGCAAAATTCGCCAATCTCTGGAGCACCACCCGGCTCTTGCCCGCCGAATTGATTACAGGGAAAACCTAGCACACGCAAACCCTTCGCAGCGAACTCCTTATGCAACTGCTCAAGCCCCTCGTATTGAGGGGTAAAACCACACTGGCTGGCTGTATTTACTATAAGCAGCACGTTGCCCTTGTACTGCTCCAGATCAATATCGTTGCCATCCAAAGTCTTTGCAGTAAACTCGTACACGTCAGCGGCCATTTCTCCTCCTTCCGTAATACATTGCAGATCCTGAACCAGCAATGTCATTCAGTGCGTATAAGGATAGATCACCGGCTGCTGTAAAAGCTTAAACAGCACTATTTGGTTAAGCGAAATTCGTCTAGGCTACTGCTTGTCGCCCACCACTCGGCCCTGCCACTTCGTGATGCGCTGTAACAGTAGTGGTCGCGTCGGATGAAAAATCTAGTTCTAGGTGAGGAACTGCATTAGATTTTTCCGACACACTCTGTTCAAAGCCTTTCGCTGCAGCTTCAGTGACGGCGCCAGCCAGAGGATTCCAGTCGGACTTTCCACTGTCAAAGAGTGCTACTTCATGCAGTTTATATCCATCAGTCAGATTTCCATCAGCGAGAGCGCTGCCAATTTTAATGTCCGGTACATCTGCTGTTAGATTTGCATGCTTGACCGCATCTGCGTGAGCGGATAAACCTGTGCTTTCACTCGCCTTTGCATTCAACTTGCCGCGCTCAGGAGCGCACTGTTCGAACAAAGTACCGTGCACGCCCTCGTCCTCATGCGTCTCTTCGTCTTGTCCGCCACGAACATCCTCCACCGCATCTTTTACGGCAGCAGCAGGAGCGAATTCATTCATCCTCGCGTAAAGAGGGATGTTCATCGGCAAATTTCTCTATGCACACTTAGTAACGTACAAGCTGTAGGCTTGCCACGATCGAAACGAACAACGGGGATTAGATACGAAGTGGATTAACGGAATTGAGAGACTATCCCACTGAATACTATTGATCGCCCAAGTGACGGTATCGTGACCTCCAAGAAAGCCTGTAGGGGCGACGCCGTGCGTCGCCCTGGTGATGGTCAGATGACAGCCGGGCGACGCCGTGCGTCGCCCCTACAAGCGTTAGCGACTGGCGACGTCAGGGTCGCCCAGTTTTTGAGGCTTTTGATCGTAGAAGGCTATCTGAATAGCAAGCGCGAATCCACCGCCGGCGGCCAGCATGAAAAATAGAATTGCCAACCCCGGATAACCCATAATCGTAAATTTGCTGGGAACCTTCATGAGATTGGAGGCACCGATAATAAGTGCCGCCAGAACCAGTCCAAGCGTAATTCTATTTGCTACCTTCTGGAACGAATCAACAAGAAGCGGCTCGTCTATAACTTTCACGTTTAATTGATTTTGCGCAATAAGATCCATTATCTTGTTGACGTTGCGCGGTAATTTCTCAAAACTGTCTTTAGCTTCGATTAATGTGTTCAGCATGTTTCCAGGCGAGATTTCGTTCATCAGTCGCTGCTCAAGAATATGACCAGCGTTTCTTCGCACCGACAAGTTTGGATCAAAATTCGGATCGAGCGAACGACCGACTTCGTCAAGGTGAAGCATGGCTTTACCGAGCATCGTCAATTCGGCAGGGACGCGAATTCCTGTTTCACCAGCGGCTTTGGTAATGCCGACGATAACATGACCAACCTTCATTTGTGCGATATTTGCTTCCAAATCAGTTTGCACAAGTTCAGAAACTTTGTGGCGGAAAGATAGCTCATCAAATTTCGGTTTCGGATCGCCGATTTCTACTGCCATGTTCGCAACAGAATCGGACCGCCCCTCACCAATGGCGATAACCAATTGCAATAGCTGCTTCTGAATTCTGGGAGTCAGGCGCGCCACCATACCAAGATCTATGAGGGCAATCTTTTTCTCATCATCAGTCAGAAGAACATTTCCTGGATGAGGATCGGCATGAAAAAAACCATCGACTAAAATCTGCTTCAAATATGCGGCAAAAATTTGTTCTGCAAGTGGAGCACCGTCCAACTCGGTACGTTCTAAATTTGTGATGGCAGTTACTTTCTTGCCTTTGATAAAGTCCATCGTCAGAACTTTAGTGGTAGTGAAAGCGTTTATTGGAGACGGCACCACAATCAAATCAAACTCAGCGACATTTCTGCGCAGCGTATCGAGATTTTGCGCTTCCTGACGATAATCGAGTTCTTGCAAAAGCGATTTGCGGAACTCCTCGACCATAACGTCAAATTCGTACTTCTTTCCTAATTCAGTGTGCAAAACATAAAATTCAGCGACGTCTGCAAAAATTTCCAGGTCTTGAAGTATCTGCTCGCGAATGCATGGACGCTGAACCTTAACAGCGACCTCGCGACCGTCACGCATTCTTGCCTTGTGTATCTGACCCAACGATGCGGCAGCCAGAGGTTGAACATTAAAATCGGAGAACGCCTTTCTGAGACGGACACCGAGCTCGTTGACCACTATTTTCTCGACTTCCTCAAAACCAATCGGCTCGCAGTTGTCCTGCAATCTAGACAGGGCAAGCAAATACGCTGGAGGCAGCAGATCTCCACGAGTAGAGAGAATCTGTCCCAGTTTTACATACGCAGGACCAAGCCTTTCCAGGTCCGCAGCCAATTCTTCTGCAGTTCCTTTGACTTGCCGGGAGAGATTTTCATCGTCTTTGAGAGCTTCTTCCAAGCCCGCGTTCTTAACTAAATCCGAATTGCCGTATTTCATCAGCAATCCGGCAATTTCCTTATACCTCTTCAGGTACTTCGGATCGAGCTTAATTCCCATGGTCATCAACCCCTTAACCCTGGGGAATACAACCCCCTCTCATGGTTTCTGCCGGTTAGACTGCAAAAAGGTCCGAGGGTTCCAGGGTTGGAACGATCGGACCTGAGAGATTTAATATTCGAATTCAGTCTATACAGGGAAGGGCAGGGCTACCTTCTCGAAATCCAGCTCAGGTTGAGCTATCTGAATCAAGTAATAAACAAACATATTGAGCGAGGTGTTGGCGATCAGCTCAACTATCTCGCCGTCAGTGTACCCGGCTGCCTTCAATTCAGGAATGTCCGTTGCCGGCAATTCTGAAGCGTGGCGAACGACAATATTGCGAACAAACGACAATCCAATGTCTTTCTTAGGATCAGAAGAACTTTGTTGACGAGCTAGCTTCAACTCTGCTTCACTGATTCCAGCTTTCTTAGCCATTGCCACGCGCGAAGCCAGCAAATACTCGCAGGAGTATGTTTCGGCGACCACGATGCCGATCAGGGCGATCATTTGCGCATCGAGAAAACCGCGAGACAGCGCTTCACGCGATGAAAGAAACGCTTCCAGAGCAGCCGGCGAATTGGCCATCTGCTTCATTATGTTAGGCGTGAATCCGATGCCTTTCTCCAGAGTCGAAAGCATCTCTTGAGTTTTGCCGGTGATTTTAGACGTATCGGCCAATTCCAAAACGGGCATCATTTCTCTCCTTTTATAGCTTCGATTGATCGGGCACAAGCCCTGACCACAGTTTTTTTGCTTCAGGCTTTTTGCGCGGTCGGCGACAAAACCTGCGTTACCAATTCTTGAGCCTCCGACTGAATCTGCTTCAAGTGCGCTTCACTCTTGAAACTTTCTGCATAGATTTTGTATACATCTTCGGTCCCGGATGGTCTTGCCGCAAACCACCCGTTTTCCGTCGTCACTTTCAGTCCGCCGATGGCTTCATTGTTGCCTGGTGCAGATGTGAATTTGCCGACAATCTCTTCTCCGGCAAATTCCTTCGCTTTCACGTCTTCAGGAGACAGTTTTTTCAACTTTGCTTTTTGATCCGGCGTAGCGGGAGCATCGATTCTCGCATACGACGGATTGCCGAATTCTTTCGTCAACTCTTCATAGTGCTTGCCGGGATCTTTGCCTGTGACAGCTGTGATTTCCGCGGCAAGCAGAGCAAGGATGATGCCATCCTTGTCTGTTGTCCAGACACTTCCGTCCATGCGCAGGAAGCATGCTCCTGCACTTTCTTCCCCGCCAAATCCAAAAGAACCGTCAATGAGACCGTCGACAAACCACTTGAATCCGACCGGGACTTCAACAAGTTTTCTTCCCAGTCTTGCAGCAATGCGATCGATAAGGCTGGTGCTCACGACTGTTTTTCCTATCGCCGCATCCTTGCGCCATGCCTTCCTATTCTGGAAAAGATAATCGATAGCAACAGAAAGAAAATGATTCGGATTCATCAAGCCCCTGGGAGTGACGATACCGTGGCGATCGTGATCGGTGTCATTTGCAAATGAAATATCAAATCGCTTGCTATGCTCAATCAAGCCCGCCATCGCATATGGTGACGAGCAATCCATACGAATCTTGCCGTCCCAATCAACCGACATGAATGAGAAAGTCGGATCAACTACATGATTGACGACTTCAATCGGCAATTTGTGGACTTCAATCAAACGTTCCCAATAGTGAACACCAGCCCCGCCTAGCGGATCAACACCGGCTTTAATGCCTGATTTCTGAATTGACTTGAGGTCAATGACTGATGCCAGTTCGTCGACATACAATTTTGTGTAATCAAATTTGTGAGTGGTGGCGGCCGCCATCGCTTGTCTAAAACCAATTCGCTTAACACCGGCGAGATCTTTGCCGAGATACTCATTGGCTTTCTTTTCGATCCATCCGGTCACATTTGTGTCGGCGGGTCCGCCGTTGGGTGGATTGTATTTGAAGCCACCATCCTGGGGCGGGTTGTGCGAAGGCGTTATGACGATGCCGTCTGCTAGACCGCTGGTTCGTCCCTTGTTATAACTGAGAATGGCTAGCGAAATAGACGGCGTCGGCGTGTAACTCAGCTCAGTGTCGACCATTACGTTGACTTCGTTGGCCGCAAGAACTTCCATGGCGCTGGCAAATGCCGGCTCGGAAAGCGCATGCGTGTCGATGCCCAGATAGAGCGGCCCGGTAATCCCTTGCTCCTTGCGATATTGGCAAATCGCCTGCGTTATCGCCAGAATGTGCTCTTCATTGAAAGCGCGATTGAAGGCTGAGCCACGATGTCCAGAAGTACCGAATGCCACACGCTCGGCGGCCACATTGACGTCCGGCTTTTCACTGTAATAGGTGGTAATGAGGCGGGGCACATTGACGAGCAACTCACGAGGAGCCGGCTTGCCTGCTAGAGGACTGAGCATGGGATATCTCCTGAATACCGTTCTGTGAACGATCAGCATACGAAAGGAACAGCTGCATATCATAACTAGAGATCACTTAGACATCTACTTATCAAGAGCACATTAGCTCCGCCAGAGGGGTCAGCCATCGCAGGAGTTTCCAGGAAAATCGGTAAAACAAGCTACCGGTCTGGTGTTCGTGCAGCACTCAAGTAACCAATAGGATACTTAAAACAACAAACGGGGCAGCGGAAGGTCTGTCATAATGCTGGGTGATGCGCAGCGTGAGCGCACATGGCGGCGAAACATTGGGCCGCATCCACTGCCCTTGGGGTGAATTTATGGTTACGGCAACCCTGGAACATGCATTTCCCAAACTAACTGACGAAGAATTGCGACAGCTCGAACCGATGGCAAGTTGCGAATACGTCAACGACGGAGACTACGTCTTTCGGGCCGGGCAGGCAGACAACGATCTCTTTGTCGTAAAATCCGGCGCCATCGAAATTCGAAATCCTGCCGACAACAATGAATTGGTGGCGGTGCACGAAGTGGGCGGTTTTTCCGGCGACGTCGACATAATCATTCGCAGACCATCAATTGTTAATGGCGTTGCTCGCGGCAGAACCAATGTCCTCAGAGTGCACAACGCGCGACTGCAAGAAGTGATGATCAAGATTCCAAAACTCTCAGAGAAGCTGCTTGTCGCTTTCCAAATGCGACGCGAATTTCTTTCCCAATTGGACAGAGTCGGTTTCTCAATAATTGGCTGCGGGTTATGCAGTGACACTACTCTCTTGCGCGAATTCATGCACAAGAATTTTGTTCCATTTACCTGGTTCGACAAAGACACTGAAGTCGGCAAAGCCACCCTTGAAAAATATGGCGAATATCCAATCGTTCAAAAACCGGATGGAACGACACTGGTGCGTCCTGACTTGCAAGACCTCGCATACGAATGCGGTCTCTGGCACGAATGTCCAAGCCAAAGTGTGGATCTCGCCATCATAGGCGCCGGACCAGCCGGCTTGGCAGCAGCAGTGTATGCAGCGTCGGAAGGACTAAATACGTTAGTCCTGGACAAACTCGGACCAGGCGGACAAGCCGGCGGCTCGTCGAAAATCGAAAACTTCATCGGCTTTCCTTCCGGATTATCCGGGGCGGAACTTGCCATGCGCGGTGTTTTACAGATGGTCAAATTCGGTGCAAAACTGATTGCGCCGACGCGCGTAGAATCATTCAAACCAGGTGCGAACGCAAAGGATCCCCATGAGCTCACACTCGATTGCGGAGCGATTATCAGCGCAAAAACCGTTCTTCTTGCGACTGGCGTGACCTGGAGAAAGTTGGACGCAGTAAATGCGCAAAAATACGAGCGAGCAGGCGTCTATTACGCATGCACGAATGTCGAAGTGATGCTGCACGACACTCAAAATGTAGCAGTGGTCGGTGCAGGAAATTCGGCCGGACAGGCGGCAATGTATTTGGCAGAATGTTGCCCATCACGCACTGTGCATGTTCTCTGCCGTGGAAAATTCGGTCCCAGCATGTCCGAATATCTGTGCCAACGAATTGCAGCGACGAAAAACATCCAGGTGCACGAAAATACAAAAATCACGCGCGTTAACGGCGGAGAATACCTTATTGATTCGGTCGATGTAGTTGATGAAAACGGCAAGGAAAGTCAGATGGACGTCAAAGCCGTCTTCGTTTTCATTGGCGCAGAACCTGGTGCAACCTGGCTGCCCGATGAAGTAAAACGCGACGATAAGGGCTTCGTTCTTACTGGAACAGATGTCGCGCAATCTGGACACTGGCCGTTGAAAGATCGCATTCCATGCCCTTTAGAAACGACCGTTCCGCGACTTTTGGCAGCCGGTGACATTAGATCAGGTTCGACAAAACGCGTCGGATTTGCAGTCGGCGATGGCTCGCTGGCTGTCACTTGCGTGCACATGGTTATGCCGGAATTGTAAGGCCGAGAACAGGTTGGCAAATCAAAGCCTTAATGCCTTAATGCCTTAATGCCTTAATGCAATCTTCCGATTGGTTGTAAACAGAAATTTCTACTACTGCCGGACACAAAATTCTACTGACAACCCAATTGGCTGAGCCTGTCCTCCTGTTTGCCGTTTGCCTAATGGTCAAAATACCGCCTAAAGCGCCCCCCGCACCCGCAACAATATTAAGTTTGTCAAGGACCGAAAGCCCAAAATGTATACGGGTTCTAGGTTCTCACTTATGATTGCCCCTCTTTGCGATGTAGTAGAGACAGCCACCAGTTCAGTGGCGCACCTTTTTATGTGGAGTCAATCATGATCACGGCAACCAATGTAGGAACTCGTGGAATCGTCCAAATCAAGCGTCAAGCCAATGAAGGCTGGCTGGCTTCCGTATCCTTTTACGGTGACGACCGTCGTTCCACCCAAGTAGTTTTGGACACCAAGAAGACCATCGAGCTTTTCCGTGCACTGGGCGCACCGCTTCCAGTGTCAAAGAAAGACGTTCATGCAGTCGAATTCTTCAATGGCGTAGTCAGCGACGTTGAGCAATTCGGAATTCAATTCGTGAGCGGTCAAAAAGCTCAGTTCGTCTGGTAATTGAATTAGTTCGAATTTTTCAGTTTTTCAGAATTCAGATATTCGGAACTCCACTCCCGGAGTTCCGATTTCTTTTTTAAAGAGATCTTTTGATCCACGGATTTAAGCACTCTCTGACTTCTTCTCGTCCGCTGGCGTCTCTTTCTCCAGCTCGCCATCACGCATTAAGGCTATCTCTTCAAACATTTGCCGTGACAGAGCCTCAGGTTCTGAGACAAACTGTCGCAGACTAGGCGCTTCGAGCAGTCGCTTGGTCCTGTTCGTCAGGTGGTGGAACTTCCTCTACCAGCTTGCCATCGCGCATTACGACAATGCACGTGCCTGTTTGGCGTGCCAATTCCCTAGCTCTCTGCGCAGCTCTCGACAGTGCAGCTTCCACGCCTTGGCTATATTCATCTCGGTCTTGTTCTGCGCTCACGGCTTTCCGCCTTGGTCGATCTTAGTCCATTCGTCACCGCTAGTATTATACCGGAACCAATCATCAACCTCATGACAATAAAGCGTTTTGAAATTCCGCAGCCCAGCAGCAAAACGCCGACGGACAAGCTCATCGGGGACAAAATGCCCGCCCTGGGCGACCCTTTGAGCCACACGCGCGATTGCCTCCTCGGGACTAGCCAGCGCCAGGAATATCAACCTTACCCAATAGCCTTGCTGGCGCCACTGGCGGATCATGCGCACATAAGCCCGTCCGGACAGCGTGGTTTCAAAAGCAAAGTCATCACCGCGCTGAGCAAGCTCGGACAGTTCCTCAAGCATAAGCCGCCCAGCCTTGATTGCCACCAGTTCAGGATTAAACGGCGACAACCCAGAAGCAATAAGGTCAGCATTAATGAAAACCGGGCATGCTGCCTCATTCGGCAGGAACTCGCGGGCAAATGTTGTCTTACCTGCGCCGTTGGGACCAGCGATGATTATGATTGTTTTTTGTGTCATCCTGCTTTTGCGCAATCAATTTCTTTACGCCCAATTGTGGCCATTTTGTGCTTTTTGTTGGGAACCGCGTAATAACGTTTTAGTGCGTTTCAGCCATTTTTGCTTCAGCAGGTGGTGCGCTTTCACTTGTAGCAACTCTGTACAGCGTAAAACCCATGAGCGCAAAAAAGATGACGCCGGCCAATTGATAGCCGTTTGCTCCCAGCATACCTGTAAGCGCGTGTTCGCAGCTTATCGTTTGCAGAAATTTGAAAATCGGCTCCGGTATCGAAAGCAGTGCGATGATAACTCCGGCTAGTGCACCACCTGCCACCAGACCAGTTGCAAACAAACTGCCGCTGCCTAATTCGTCATCGGCTGATTCTATTCCCTTGCGTTTCGCAGTAATTTCCACAATTTTTTTGATCACACCACCGGCAAAAATTGGCAAGGTCGTTGATAGTGGCAAATACGCACCAACGGCAAAATTCAATGAATTGACGCCGCACAGTTCCATTGTCGTGGCAAGGAAAACTCCAACCAAGACGAAATTCCAATCAAGGTTGAACGACAACATACCTTTGATAAGAGTGGCCATCAAAGTGCCTTGCGGTGCAGGAAACTTGTCGCTGCCAATGGCGTGAACAATACCCTTTGCCACCATGTCAGGCGAGGGATGATCGAGCAGCTTCACTGTTAATCCAATAACGATTGAAGCGACCACGGCACCGATAAACAAACAGATCTGTTGATTTTTTGGTGTGGCGCCAACGATGTATCCTGTCTTCAAATCCTGCGAGGTCGCACCACCATTAGCTGCGGCGATACAGACGATGCCACCGACTACGAGTACCATTGGTTCATAAAAGTTGCCTGTCAGTCCAAAGCCGATAAACACCAGAGATGTCGCCATCAATGTTGCAATCGTCATGCCGGATATAGGGTTTGAACTTGAACCAATCAATCCGACAATTCGGCTTGATACAGTGACGAAGAAAAATCCGAATACAATTACGAGTATGCCGATGAGCAATTTCTGGAGAATCGAATCTCCAGGTATTTGCGGAAGCGCCATCATCAAAACAACAAGAGCAACGGAGCCTACCAGGACAGTTTTGATGGAGAGATCTCTGTCTACTCTTGAAACTGCTCCGGCTGCACCATCCGATTTGAAAGAGCCCAAACTATCCTTGAAAGAAGAAATGATCGTTGGAATAGTTTTAATCAGTGTGATGAAACCACCGGCGGCCACGGCACCAGCTCCGATCTGGCGTACATAGGCTCTATAGACGGCCTCAGCAGTATTGGCAAAAGTATGAGTGGCCGGATCCCAGCTTCCAGGTCCGCCAACAGCCGTTAGACTCTGCAGATATCCGAGTTTTACCAGCTGCTGAGCAATCGTGTCCATCGGCACCAAACCGGCTAAGAGTGGTATCAAACCGAGCCAGGCCAAAACACCGCCTGCAACCAAAGTGCCGGCAATTCTAAATCCGACGATATATCCAACACCCATATACTCGGGTGTGATTTCTCCATTGACTGTAGCCGATGGAAAAAATTTGTTCGTCTGCTGGGTCACATAAGTGGGTGTTTCCGCAATTACATGAGCTATCTTTTGGAGAAGCGCATAAATCATTGCGAATCCAAGCCCAAGGTATGCGATCTTGGCAGAACTTCCTCCCTTATCACCGGCAATAAGAACCGAACCGCATGCGGTGCCTTCAGGATAGGGAAGATTGCCGTGCTCTTTGACGATCAAGGAGCGCCTGAGAGGAATCATCATCAGAGTGCCAAGGCTTCCGCCCAGGGCAGCAAGAATGAAAATCGTCCAGTAATCAAAAAATGGTGCGCCGACGCTATCGCCTTTATCCGAGAGGCTCAGGAAGAGAAAACCTGTAAGTGTAAAAACAACACCAGATGCAATCGACTCACCTGCAGAAGCGGTGGTCTGAATGATGTTGTTTTCAAGAATCGTCGTTTTAAGAAATTTCCGCCCCAGAGAGATTGCCAGGACCGCCACCGGAATTGACGCAGAAACAGTCAGACCGGCTCGCAATGCGAGATAGACTGAGGCGGCGCCGAAGAGAATTCCAAAAATGCAGCCCAGAATTATTGCTCTTGGAGTCAGTTCCTTGACGGTCTCTTCGGCTGCTATGTAGGGCTTGAATTCATGGCTGGTTTCTTGCATTGCCAAAGCGTATCAGGTGGACGCTCTAATGGCAAAGGTAAAACAGGCCCGACTTTCAGGTTTTAACTACGGCAAGAGACAATCTGGAAATTCAACGCCTCAGCGTTCGCGTTTCAGTCACATATCTGACTCTAGAGCCTGGCTGCGCATCGACATCGCCGCCGACGGCGACGACTGCGGACCCTTCACGAGCGGCAACTTTGCCGCCGAAGACGAAGGCTCGCCCTCCTGAATTGACAATTACGTCAGCTCCTGGTCTGACAACTGCTATGCCATTTTCAAAAATTTCAAAGTTGTCGCACTTTTCAGCGTGCACAACGGAATTTTTGACGGCGACTCTTTCCTTCGGCGCGCAATCGTTGTCACGCGCCGAAGGAGAAGAATCAGGCAGCGCATCGATCGGGGCGATAGATGCGCCACTCCTTCTCGTCTCGTGAAAAGATGTTGGTGATGCCAGATTGAGAGTGGCCCCGGCACAGACACGTCCGCGTCTTAATTCCGGAAACTCTTGCTTGTTTAGCTCTGTGATACGCTGCATCTCGCGTTTGATTTCACGCTGAGTAGCATCGGGATTTCCAGTCACGCCCAGAGAGCGTCTGGCGATCTGGTAGAGACTGTCGCCAGCTTTCACTGTGTATTGCTTTGCGTCCAAAATTTCGGCAGCCCAACTGGCATAGACTTTCTTACCGGACGAATCAATTACGGCGGCCGGCACCCATCCATCTTTCGTATCAATGCTGCGTGCCGCATTTCTGTCCAAAAGTTGCAATGCTTCAATACCAAGCCCGTTGGCATTGTTTTTTTCATCTGCCTGATGCCGATCAAGATCGGCACCAGAATATTCCATCGGTATCATCGGGTTTTCCTCAAATGCTTCCAGTTACTTCTTCTTTTGCTCGGGCGGGCAATCATCAGCAGGTTTTGCCGGCTTTGGAGGATGAGGACGATGAACTGGTTTGGCAGGTGCTGGTCGCTCGGGCAGGACATTTATCGTCGTAACATTGACTTCTGTAGATCTCTGTTCTACTCTCGTCACGCGATTGTCGAATTCTTCAAGTTTTTTCGCGACTGCTTCGTCAATTATTCGCTGTTCTGCCGCATTGCTTGCTTGCGCCGGAATGATGATGGGTTTGTCCAATCCAATCTTTTTCATCGAGTCCATAGTGGCATCGGCGCTGTTAGCCAGAGTCGAGCACACGCTGTCTAACTGGAGCGAGACTTCTGCTTTTGCATTGGCGATTCTGCGCGCACCGGCACCGACTCCAGGTGCATAAGGATTGGATCCCAATTGCTGTCCGGCTTGCAATTCCAGTTGAAAGCTTTGAAGCGCTACCATCGCGTGGTCATCGCTGGCTTTGCAAACTTGCTGCATTGTGCGCTGGAAGTCTTCTTTTTTAAGGCATTCCTGGTTGATAGTGGACTTGCCACCACTGACGCCGACAAGCACTTTCCAGCGGTTCGACGGCGGCAAGACTGTACAGGCACACACTGACGCAGCAATGCGCGAATACGGCGAACTGTGCCACAAGCAGGCGCTGGAGGAAGCCTACAA
>JBGAVL010000139.1:0-15055 GCA_044228145.1 Obscuribacteraceae bacterium (SeqCode) | reverse complement strand
AAGAGGGAAGGAAATCCTTCCCTCTTTTTTCGCGCGCTCCGTTTTGCCGGCGAGCGAATTTCAAGATTTTTTGAAACTTATCGTTGCATGCTGGCGCCAATCAATGTTCCCCTATAGCGTTTGCTCCCAATGGTCCAACCCCAGCGACCTCCCCCCGCGGCGTTGCCATCGCTATTGCTTTCCACTCGGAGAAAAAAATGACTACAAATCGTGCCAAGGAAACTGTCGATCATGTAAGCCAGGCTCTTGATTCCGCAAAAGACGAAGCTGGGCAAATGAAGGCGCTGGAAAAGCTTCAGGAAGAAATAAAAGAAGATACGAAAAATATGAATCCTGCCGAGCAGAAGGCGTACATGGCTCAGGTGACAAAGGAATTGGAGACTAGAAATCAGCTTCCTGTTTTAGCTGTAGCTTTTGCCGGTCAGCTTGGTGGTGATCTTAATAAGGGCGATCTGAACTCGGAGATAAGAGCAGCAAGTCGCGCGGAAAGAGGTGGCGACAATTCGAAACAACTAGATAAAGCGATGCTTCAATATCTGGTCAAAAATTACGATCAGGGCACAAATTTGGTCGAAGCAAATAACGAAGAATGGGGAACTGACTCTCGCATAAGTACTGCGGACATTGCTGAGCGATTGAAATCGTTTAGGATGGCAAAAGACGAGCAACATCGCAAAGAAAGCAATCAAATAGGTGCTGAGAAAACCGCGCAAGCTCTATTGGGTGGCGGAGATAAGTCTCTGTTCAATTTTATTGACAAAGGAAACAACGACGGAAGACTGACCAAGAAAGAACTGCAAGACTACTTGAATGACGCCAGAAGCAGCGGCGCCAACAGCGGACACTACTCTAAAGAAAAACAGCAAGTAGTCGAGAACATCCTCAAAGATTGGGACAATCGCGACAGCGGCAAATGGATGCGCGGTGGCTTTAGAGGTGACGAATTTACCGGCGATGCATTGACCAAGCAAGGTCTTGTTGAAGCTGCAGGTAAAAAAACTGAGTCGGAAGTGACCCATCAAGTTAAAGCGGATTTGAAAGTGACTGCGAAAGCCGGTGAGGGGTACTGGCAGATCGCGGAAAAAAATCTCGGCAAAGATGGAAAGCCCCACTCTGCTGATGAAATTCGCGCAGAGTCCGAACGCATAAGCAAACTCAATGGTGGAAAACCTGTCACTGCAGGGGCTGAAATCAAGGTTGGCGAAGAATTGCGCCCGGAAGTAAAACCGCAGGTTCCGCCTGCAAAGGTTGCGGAGATGGAAGTAAAACAAGGCGACAGCTATTGGACAATTGCAAATCGCATTCTCGGAGAGAAAGCAACTGCAAGCGAGATTCTAGCCAAGACCAAGGAGCTGCAAACGAAAAACGGCAACAAACCGCTGTATTATGACCCGCGGCACCCAAGCACCATAGCGGTCTAGCAACTAAGTTAAATGAAGGATGGAAAGAGGGAAGGGAAACCTTCCCTTTTTCTCGAGAGTTTTAAACGGGGTCAGATAGAGGGATCATCCGATGGGTATAGATTAAAATGGTGTCTCGAACCCATACTATGCTTCTTCGGAAGCTTTTGGAGATGGCTGCGTGGGCAAGCCGCTCTTTCCAAAGCTATTGCCGGCGACTGTGATTTCACTTTCGCTGTGTTTTCTTTGCTTCCCTGCGCAGAGCAGACCGCATCCTGCTGACGACAATGCTTCGGCGGGTAGCAAGGCTCCATCCCGCAAAATGCCGAACGTGCATATCGGTGGTTCTCTATCGAATTCTGATAAAGAAGAAGAGCTTACCGAAGCTGAGAAAGAGGTAGCTGCGATCAGGTTTAAGAAGTGGGAAACGGCCAATGACTGCATGCGTCGCACCAATTATGCCGAGGCAATCAAAATATATACTGCGCTGATTGATACCGTCCCCAAGAAAACGAAGAAATCCCATCTGGCTTTTGTGATCGGGCAGCGAGGCTATGCGCGTATGCTCATGGGCGATCTAAAGGCGGGCATTGCCGATGCAAACAAGACTCTGGAAATGGACCCGCTCAATGTGTGGATGCGCAAGAATCGCGCTACGGCATACAGAAAACTTGGAAAGCACGAATTGGCTAAAGCAGATGAATTGAAGGTTCGTCAAATCGAGAGTGATCCGAAAGTGCAACATATGCGCCAGGTGATGGGGCATTACAAAGAAGCGATGGAGTCACGCAATCAGGACAAGCCGGAGCAAACAATCATCCATGCTAAGCGTCTGATTCGGGAGCAGCCAGATTCGAACGCACCCTGGTTTATTCTAGGCGATGCCTATTTTGAAGCTGGAAAATTTGAAGAGGCGCTTGCTGCCTTCAATACATCTCTTTCTATGAAACCTGACGATCCATATGTTCTCAATTACAGAGGCACGACATATGGTCAACTTGAGCGAATCGACAAAGCAATTGCCGACTATTCGCGTGTGATTGAAATTCGCAAGAAGACGACTAGCGAGCAGTGGGATAACATCGTCAGTCGCTATGCCGGTAAATTCCTGGCGCCCAGCATGAGTGAACTATATGCGCTACGTGGTGAGTTGTATTTGAAACAAGGTGACGGCGATAAGGCTGTTGCCGATTGCAGTGAAGCTATCAAATTGAATCCGTCCGATGATAAGGCGAGATTTGTTCGTGCCACTGCATATCACCATTTTAAACACAATGACAAGGCACTTGCCGACCTGGACGACATGATCAAGGTCAATCCGAAAGATGAGAAGGCGCTGCAATACAAAGCCGAAATTCTTTTAGGTTCTGGCAAACCGAAAGAAGCAATTATTGCCATCACCAGGGCGATCGCACTCGATGACAAAGACTGGCACAGCTTTGAAATTCGTGCGCAATGTCATCGAATGGCAGGCAACGGCAAATTGGCCGCGCAAGATATTCACCAGTTGAATGCTTTGCGCAATCCGAAGCACTAAAATTTTGAGCCGGCGACCTGCTGTGTCTTTCTGGTTCACCCATTTGGGTTCTGTACAAATTGGCTGCCGTCGATAACAATAGTTGTAGGGACTTAAGGGCTGCAGTTTTTGACAGCGGGTGAAGGCGATTGAAGAAACTAGGCACCCGTCTGTTACAGGCGGCATCCATGGGATTGGCGATTAGTGCATTTTTGCAGATGGCTTTGGCTCAGGCGGAAGTCGCGATGCTTTCCGCTGCACCTTTTGTCGCCAGCGATTCGCCTGATACGCCGAGCATGCTGGCTACCACAGTCAGTACCGGCAAACGCTCTCCATATCTTGCGCTGACTAATGACGCCAAAGCGCCATACGGAACATACAATGGCGTGGTCATTACTCCTGATACCCTGGCTTTTCCGCGCTTTCTCAACAGTCTTACTTTCGACTACAAGGGTTCGGACCAGAGCGCCGCTTATATTGAGTTCAAGCCGCCCAGGGGTAGTTGGATGCGTACGGCGGTTTCGCTTTCCGAAGCCAAAACTGTTGCTACAAGCAAAGACGGATTCAAGACCGTTTTATTGAATGGTACTCAATTCGGCATCCCTGACAACAGTATCATCAAAAAGATCACAATCGCTCCGCCCGCTCGCAAAGACGCCGGGCGCTTCCTTGCCGACGCTATCTATGTAAATGGCAGTCCTGTGCGCAAGGTAATGAATACTCTGTTTTTTAAAGTGACAGACGGCTCTCCGACAGGCCCTTTGGAATTTTCTCAGCAAAAGACAGTTAAAGGCGTCGGGACATCCGGTCCACCCACAACAGCTACGCAGTTTGCAATTTCTAACATTACGAATTACTCGCAAAACGTATACATGAATATCATTCCAAACCCCGCTGCGTGCGCCATCAGCGATCCTACACAGATTCCATTTACGACGACAATAACTTGGAACAATCCAGCAGCTGGAATTTACTATTTCGTGCTGCCGAAGAAGAGCAAGGTAATTTCAAATCTATCGACGACACAAATGCTTGCCGGTGCCGCAATTTCTTTTGGCGAACCACCCGATACCTATTGCCCGACTACAGCTTTTCCGCAGGGTAATACTCAGGCGGAATTTACGATCAACACCTATTGTTGGACAGGCGACTACTCGCATAACGAAACCGCCGACATAAGCGACGTCAATGGAAACAACGCTTTTACTACCATGCAATTTGGTGGTACGAACGCCAACCTCTGGCTTGCGCTAACCCAATCGGGAGGAATAGGAGTAACAAATTCGATTGTCAAAAGAACGATTAAGAATTTCTGCCTCGGTGACAATACTAACAATCCAGGTGTTTATCCATTTCGCTGCACAAATTGCATTAATGCGCCCAGCCCGCCAACTTGCCCAACATGGCCAAATCCAACAACAATTACCTGCAACAACAGCTCCAATACTTATTGCCAGCTCAATCGTACGGCTTGCTTTCCTGGAGGTCTCATCCTGGTCACTTTCAAGGGATACGATCCAACCACTGTTTCTTCAGGGGCGCCCGGCTCTGCCACTTATTTCGCACCAATATTGACCTGTGGCTCTGCCAATCCACCGGAAATAAAGCAAGCCACTAATCCTGCATGTCCTTAGGGATATAGGGATAGCTTTCACAATAAAACCAGGCGAGCTTCGAGTTAGGCGCTGAAAAATACACAGTCTCCGTCCTCGCGCTTGGCCATTTCCAAATGCTGAAGCGCTTTTTGAATGAGAACGTTGACCGTGTCTCCGTCAGTCGGAGCGCAGGCAGAACCAACGCTGACAGTATTGAAAGGACGGCCGGAATATGCCTGCGCGCGCGCTTGCATTTGTCTGCCAATGCGCCTGACGATGGTGAGGGCGGGAGCCTGAGCTGTTTCGGGGCAAACGATCGCAAACAAGTTGTTCTCAATGCGTCCAACAAAATCAGTGTCTCTTGTGTGTTCCTTCAGCAAGCTGCCCAGATAGGTAATCAGCTCGACACCGGCAAGCGGTCCATGTTTTTCAATTGTAAGTTCGAGATTGTCGATTGATAAAAGCAAAATCGTCACAGGGCGTTGGTAGCGCTTGGCGCGCAAGACCTCATAATTGAGTTTCCATTCAGTGGCTGAACGGTTGAGAAGTCCGGTTTCGCGGTCCAGAAGTTGTGGCAGGTTTCTTTCCAGGAGAAAACCAGGAGCCGTGTCGCGAAGCTCCTTTTTTACAGCTTTCGGCTTTACCGGCTGGGCCGGAAATTGGCAAATCTTTTCAGATACTGCAGTTGTTTTCGGAAGGGCTGGGAAATGCGTGCCGGTTTTGGACTTGATCCAGTTGATGGTTGGCATTACTGAGGCAGAAAACATTTTCAAATCTCCGCATTATGCGAGTTTCCAATTAGTAAGGGGCGAAAAGGCCGGGGGTGATGAACTCACTTCCTTATAATGATGGACGCTGTCAATAAAGTAAATTCGCATAACAGCACTCGTGATTCGGTGTACGCGAAAACGTGTATAAAGCGTCGAAAAGGCTTATGCAATGAGCCGCTACAAAATGTAGAAAGAGACAAAAGCGAGGCTCTTGTCTCTTTCTTTCGCCCATTAAAGGTCCAATACTTCGTTTCGTAATCTTCTTTGAACAGTGTTCTATTGTGTGCTGTCTTTGCTTTCCTTAAACGCTGCTTTTGCAGCTTCCGCATTGCGATCAACTGTTTTCTTGGAGGTAGCAACCTGATCATCTATGTTTTTCTTTGCGAATTCGGCTTGATCTTCGACTAAATCTTTACGCTCGTCGGCAGCTTTCTTTTGTGCGTCTAACTCTGCTTTGGTTGCGTCGAGAGCTTTCTTTTGTGCTTCGGCATTTTCGCTGATTCTTTCTTTGAGCACGTCGGCGTGCTGCTCTACTTGTTCTTTCTGAATTTCTTTCTGACGGTCGATGTCTTTCATGCCCTGTGAGATTTCTGCGTTTTTTTCACTGCAACCCACCAACATCGCAACACTGCCCAGTGCCAAAATCAATTTTGCATAACGCATATGTTCTTCTCCTTTTGCGGTCTCAATAAATGGACTGAGTGCGTAATGGGCTTCCGTGTTCGATTGTTAAACTCAGTCGCCGAAGACTAGGCCTCGTTTGCTTTCAGCCCTGGTAATGGTTCAATTTTTAGCCCGCGCGGTCGAGGACAGTGTTTAGACAGCAGTCGCCTCGCAGAGTTCCCGATTTCGTGACAGGGGAAACAAAAGGCTAATCTACGAGCTACAGCGTGCACAAGCAATGCAAAAGGCAAGGCTCAAACTTTCGTTTGAGCCCCCTTAACTTCCCCATCGGTAAACCTTCTTGCGGTTGCCTTCCGGCGCTTATTGCCAGGCACGTCCGTCTCAGTGAAAGGATGATACTTTGGTCAATTGGGCAGGAATGTGGCAGAAGTCATTTCAATGGATTACAAAAGATTTTGAATGAATCTATATGATTTCAAAGCTTTGCCAGTTCTTCAGAGCGCGCAAAAACGCCCGGCAGTGTGAAGTGGAAGGTGCTTCCCTTGTCCAGTTCGGACGTCACCCAGATCTTTCCGTTGTGCAATTGGACGATCGAACGACAAATTGAAAGACCCAAACCAGAGCCGGTTGCCCCTTTGGCGTCTCCTTTAACTTGCTGAAAACGTTCGAAAATTGTCTCCAATTTATCTGCCGGAATTCCGGCACCCTGGTCGCTTACGATGATTTCAACATCGTTGTTGCGTCTTTGCGCTGAAATGGAAATCTTATCTCCGGCTCGAGAATATCTGACCGAGTTTGAGACAAGGTTGTACAAAACACGATTGATCTTTTCCGCATCGGCGTGCACGACAAAATCAGTGTCTTCAACGACAAGTGCCATTCCATGCTGGTTTATCCATGCCGATGTACTCTCCTTAACTTCGGCAAACAGCGAGCTGACTTCCACATCTTCAGTGTTCAAAGTCATCAGTCCGGACTTGATTTTTTCAATGTCCAGCAAGTCGTTTACCAAAAGCATCATCACAGAGCTGTTGCGCTCAGCCAGTTTGACGAATTTCTCGCCCTCTTGATTAAGTTCTCCGAAAGCGCCGGTAGAAAGAAGGTCGAAAAATCCCTGTATTGTAGTGAGCGGAGAGCGCAGGTCGTGGGTGAGCATATTGACCAGCTCTTGCCTTTGATTGGCGGTATTTTCCACGTCTTTAGCCATGCGCCGGAAAGCTTTGTCTAATTCGGCAATTTCGTCCGTTCCCGTCAGTGCCGGCTGCAATTCTTTGCCGGAGGCGAAGCGTTTGGCATTGACGGAAATGACTGAAAGGCGTGACGTGATCTCTCTGAAGAGCCAGAAGGCCAGGAGAAAACTTGCCACAACGTTTAAAGCCATGATCAAAAGCGAATATTTCAAAATGCGCTGGCGATATTCCGTCTGACGGGCTCCTTCGGCATCGGCGAGTTCCTTTTCATGAGCAGCGACGATTCTCAGTTCTTCTATAATCAGACCCTTATACAAATCGCGAATGTGCTCGGTCTTGCGGTCGTAGTCATGGAGCAGTTTGTCCATACGGCCGGCTTTGAGATCTCCGACTGCCTCGTCAAGTATTGATTCGGCTTCGTTGAGATTGTTAAGAGACTTGCGAATCATCGGCTGCAAGTCCGGACGGTCAACAATCATACGGTCAAGCTGAGCGTACTGTTCGCGCAGTTTGGGAAACATCGTTTTGTAGCGCTGATCGAGAAAACCCTGGTTGAGCCAGCGTTTTCGGTTGTTGCTTACAACGTTCCATACTTCGAAAATGGAAGAAACCAGCTGGTTGAGGCTATTGGAAAGCTGCCGAGCCTTGAGGGCGTGTTGGGCTTCATCTTCCGCCTCTGTTTGCAGTTGGACAATGAAGAAGACAAAGCCCAGCTCAAATATGACCGGCACCGAGATTAGAATCAGGATCTTTGCCGTCAGCGATAGAGTCCGTCTCATCTGGCTCCTGTGCCCAGAAATGCGCTTGCAGCAATATTAGCATCGTTTGCGATGATGATTGCTGCAGCGACATTTTCCGGTTTTGTTGGGTCAACAACGTGACTGTCGTTTTCACCTGCTATATTCTTCTAGTTTGGACCCCGGGTAACAATTTAGGACTTCACAGTGGCGAAGATACTCCTCGTCGAAGACGACAAAGATCTGTCATTGACAGTGAGCAAATGGTTGGAGTCGCAGAATTATGCCATCGACACCGCATTTGATGGCAGCGAAGGGTACGAGTATTTAAAGCGTGGCCGGTATGAAGTCGTTATTCTCGACTGGCAATTGCCGGGGATGACTGGCGTTGAATTGGCCAGGAAATTTCGCGGCGAAGGCGGAGCCACGCCTATTCTCATGCTCACCGGCAAGGGGCGAGTCGAGGAAAAGGAAGAAGGACTGGATGCCGGTGCCGATGACTATTTGACAAAACCATTCAACATGCGCGAATTGACTGCGCGCATTCGTGCTCTTTTGCGACGTTCTCCCACTCCGGCCGGTGAGAGTTTGAAAGTAGGCGATTTAGAGCTTGATCCGCAAAAGCGCCTGCTGCGTAAGTCTGGTGTTGCCGTGCACGTGGTGCCGAAAGATTTTGCCGTGCTCGAATTCCTGATGCGTTATCCTGGTGAAGTGTTCAGCGCCGAAGCGCTTCTGCAGCGAGTCTGGAGCTTCGACAGTGAAGCCTCCACCGACGCGGTGCGCACGTCGGTGAAAAGATTGAGAAAAGCGCTGGACGACGGCGCGGACGAGAAAAATTCCTGCATTGAAAACGTGCGCACGCTCGGCTACAGACTGCGGGTTTGATGTTTTCGGCAGCAGACCCCGCCACTGTCTCTCTGTCACAATTTTGTCACGTTTAATCTGCTAAAAGCCTTTAGCCACGGCATTTATGGGACTTTTACGAAGTGTGGGAATTTCACCAGTGACTGCCCAAACGTCCACCAGTATTATTGCCGGTATCCCTTGCACGCAAAATCGAGGTTCCTATGGGACGCGGAGAACGAGATGCCGTTTCGGACGGCTCAGGTAAAGACGCCCAGAATAAGGCCGGTCAAGTCCTGGATGACGTGACTAGCACCTTCACGGGGTTGTTTAACCGAGGCAAAAAGAAGGTCGAAGAGCAAGTCGGTAATATCGACACCGATCAGATCAAAGAGCATGCCGGGCGCTTCGGCGATGCTCTCAAAGGCCGTGCGCAGCAAGAGGTGGACGGCGTCCGTCGCGATGTAGATCAGGCTAAGAAAGGCAATTACAATCCTTTGATCAATCGAGGCATCGAAACCGGTCTGAATGCAGGAACATTCGGGGCCGGCGGTGTTGTTGGAGAAGTAGCGAAAAGATTTGGTCTGGGCGGAAAGATCACTGAATTTGCCGAGAAGAAATTAGTGCAGGCAACGCGTGTCGACACACAAGGCTTTGCGAAAAACTTGGATGAGATGTTCAAGACCGTCGACGGAAATGGTGACGGATTCATGGACAAGGGCGAAATTGCAGCTGCTCAAAAGGACAAAGTCTTCTGGGCTCAATACGCTTTTACCTTCAAGTATTTGGGCGACAAGTATGACGACTTGCAGAATCTCAGCAACGACGAATGGTTTAGCGAAGATAATGGAATATCTCACGCTGACATAAGCGCCCTGTCCAAGGCCAAAGAAAGTGGCACCGGATTTGGTGCAGCACTGGACAAGGCTTTCAGCAACACCTGGGATACTACCTGGCACGCCGGCGCTGCCGGAGGGGCTGCCGGAATTGGCCACGCCTTTTTGAAAGGCGGTGGAAAGTCGGGCCGAGTTGGTCTAATTGTGGGCGGCATCGCTCTTGCCGGCGGCTTTGTCTATGACGCCGCTGATTACTTGTTGTCCAGACGCGGAAAGCTGGAAACAACCATCAAAGATCTCGGCTAGAATCACAACTAAAGGTTTGCAAGCCTTTTGGTGGTAAGGTATTGTCGTTTGGAAACGAATGGAAATACCGTCAGTGCGGCGCGCCCAAACAATCTTCTTGGCAATGCTCTCCCTTTTGCCTGCCCATGCGGCAGCTACTTCGGTTTGGGCTGGTCCTGTTCAAAACCAATCCCAGAGCCAAATGCAAACCATAGGCCAAACCCAAACGGCCAGCTCATCGGCAAAAGAACCCGAAGCGGAGTCAAATGTCGCTCAAGCTTTGCGCAAGTTTGATCTCGAGGGTTGGAACGCACGCCCGATGGAGACATTTCCAAAACATGTGGGTGCTGAAGATGGTGCGGCCGACACCGTTCCAGCATTCCAGCTCTATGGGCTGGAGCCGCAGATATACGACATATTGGCCGAATTCGGCGTTCGCAAATGCTACAAACGCACCTACCAGAGAGGGCAGCGTTTCGTTCAAGCGGCTGTCTATTTCTTTTCGTCGCCTGAAGGTGCTTACGGAGCCTACAATTACATGCGACAGGGAGCGGCGACGATTGTAGTCAGAGGGGCCGGATCGAGCGAAGACGACCTGAGTATCTCGTTTTGGAAAGGGCGGAGTTTTGTCCGGCTGACGCAGACATCCGAAGAAGATGAAGAGAGCAAGGAAGCCTTGCGCGCTATTGCCAAAGTAATCGATGCTGGCATTGCACCGACATCTTTGCCGCCACTTGTTCTCAACCAATTGCCGGTGATCGATCGAGTGAACGGCACCGAGAAGTTGGTAATGGGCCCGAATTCTGCCCGCAAGTTTTTTCCGGCACCGTATGTAGGCTCGCTTTCTCTGGAAAGAGCGCGAGCGGCTGTAACTGCCGACTATCGTTTTCAGATTCCGCCGGAAAGGCTCAAGCTCCTGGTTATAGACTATGGAAATAAATTGCTGGCCGGCTCAGTCTATGAAAGCTATCGCAATGAGCTTGATGCTGAGCACGAGACCAAAGAAGTTAACGATGCTTCCACTCCTACAGGCATGGTCAAGCTGGACAATGGTTATATGCTTGTTCAATTGCGCGGCACCCGCATTTTTGTAATCATGGGAGCACGCAAAAGAGTTTCGCCACTGATTTTGGCGCGGCAGATTCCATAGTTTTTCGAAAAGGAAAAACCCTTGCCGGGTGGGCAAGGGTTTTGTGAAATCGAGTTTTAAACTAGTCCCTTCTGTCTCTACTTTCTTTCTGGTACATCTTTGATTGTTTTTTTTCTAATTGCCGGCGCTCTTTGCTGCTAAGGTGTCCATCAGCCGCCATCCGGGCTCGGCTTTCTTCGAATTGCGCTCTTTCCTTGTTCAGTTTGTACTGTTCTTGAGCCGTCAAACCTGCGCCAGGCTGTCCGTCTCCGCGTTTGTTCCATTCATTGTGCCAGTTTTTTGATCTCCAATTGTTGTATTGATTCCAGTTGTTTTTGGAGACCCATCTGCCGTTGTCCCAGTGCCCATAGCACCAATTGCTGTTATTCGGCGTGTAATTTTGAGACCATCCCCAGGGCTTCGATCCGAGCGACTGCCGGTCGTTGCTCTCTCTGTACACGTCTTGCGACAGCTGATCGAGTTGTTGGTCGATCAGTTGCTGATCGGCGCGGCTTACGCCATCTCGCGACAGTTGCCATTTGAGAGCGTTGATGTCGTCGAGCCGTCTTTGCAGTCGGTTGGCTTCTTCAGGTGTTAGGCTGCCATTGGCGCGGCCGGCGTTGATGCGGGACTGCTCGTTAGATACCAGTGAATTCAAATTCCAATGCTGAAAACTTGGCAAGTTGAGCCAACTTTGGGCTTGCGCAGGGCTGGCCATTGCTGCCACAGCCGCTATCGCAAGCAAAGAAAGTGCTAGACGCTTCATATTGTTTTCTCCAGAAAGCAAACCAATCTCACAGAAATTTCGACGACAGCATTGCACGATTTGATTCCATGATGGTCAAAATTCTACATTAGCTCGTGCTAATGTTGGTAAAGGCAAGCAGGCGGCTAACTTCGACTTTTCAACACGCGGTGTGGCTCAGTTGAGGGATGCAAAATGTGGAACATTGATCTACGGACAATCGCACGGTTGTGTTGATAATCTGCGGACCTTCTATTGGTCTTTCTTATTGACCATCACGAGACTGTAAGAAGTGCCAACAAAAACCGCGAGTATAGAAGAAATTGCGACGGCGAGAAAAAAGCTGTGCTCATTACTGTTTTTATTGGTGCTGCTACTCTCCACAATGCAGATATGCGACGCGAAAGGCGCAACGGAAAAATCCGCATTGGATTTAAAAGGAGCATTGCAACACCTTGAGCGCCGGCATCCGGATTTAGCGCTTTTCAGTCTGCGGTCCCCTTTGTCGAGGCAACCCAACAATATACAGGCTCTGCTTCTCAAAACAGAGGCTCTTTCAATGATGGAGAAATTTGACGAGGCACAATCGGCAGCCGATGCTGTTTTGAAGCAAGAGCCGCACAACTGCGCCGCTCTTGTTTTACGCAGCCATATCAATCTTTGCAGCGGTCGTTTCAAGGAAGCGCAGAGCGATGCCGATGCGGCAATCAAAGCTAGTCCACGTAAGGCCAGTGCTTATTTGGCTCGCGCAGACGTCAGTCGCGTGGCTCAAAAATTCAGGGAGTCGGCACTCGACTGTGACCGGGCGATACGCCTGGAGCCTTGCAGCAGTCACATCTGGAGACAGGCAGCAGTGATTCGCAAGAATCGTCGCGAGGGTTCTGCAACGCAAAGAACATTCGAGCAGGCAATCAAGCTGGCTCCTGATGACACGCGAAATTACGATGACTACGCTGAATTCCTCTATTCAAAGAGGAAGTACGCTGAGAGTTTGGCGCTTTGCAATAAGGCTCTTCAAATCGATCCCGAAGATGGTTTTGCCCTGATTAACAGAGCGCATTTGCATTTGGCGAGAAAAGATCACCGAGCGGCAATGGTTGATATTGACAAAGCCGCAGCTGCGCTTCCCTGGTCGGGATGGCCTCACGCCATTAAAGGCGAAATCTATGCGGCAATGCTGGAAGACGAACAGTCTTTGAAAGAGTACTCAAGGGCAATTCAAATCCAGCCGAAAGCAAGTCAGTTCTATCTCGGGCGCGGAGTCGCGCTAGCTGCACAGCGCGACTTCGCAGGAAGTGTTCGCGATCTTACGCGTGCTTACGAACTTGGACATGGAGACCTGTATGCAATCTGCCTAAGGGCTGACGTTTATCAGGCCATCAACAAATATGAGGAGAGTTTGAAAGACCTGACCATGCTCACCAAAATCCAACCGGAGGAAGCCAATCATCACGTTCGCCGCGGAATTGTTTTGAAGCATCTGCATCGTACAGACGAAGCTGAACGCGAATTCACAAGGGCGATTGAATTAAAGCCATCGCAAACGACTTTCGAGAGGAGAGGCGATTTCTACAACAGCATAAAGGCGTACGACAAAGCCGTAGTTGATTTCAATGCCGCTATCAAAATTGACCCGGGCAACAAAAAGGCTCAGCGCGGGCTCTCTTTTTCATATGAAGGGCTGGGTCGCAAAGATCTGGCGGACAAGGCGCGCAGTGCTGCTGCCGGTGATGTGGAAAAAATGCTCGATTCGTATAGCAAAGCATCAGATGGATTCAGTCGACTCAAACGCAGTCTCGGAAAGTGACACTGGCTGCGCGTCTGGATGACAAGTCCACAGCCGAAGAGCGCAATCGCGAGCATACTATATAGATAGTGTTTGGTTGTCTTGACTGGATGCATATACAACTCAGTGAGTCTAAGAGCGCATGAAGACCGATTTTTCGAGTGTCTACGCATTAGATATCTCTGAGAAAAAGGTTTTTGAGCCAGAGAGACTTTCTTACGCAGTCTTTGCGAAGCGCTGCAACAACTCCGGTTTTTTACTGGAGAAGCGCAGCAGCTGTCGTGTTTGGGATTTAGGAAATACTGATAGAAATGCGATATACAGCCAATTCTTAAGGGAGTGTATATATTTCAAATTGCTAAAAGATCTCCAAAACTAGCGCAGTAGGCGGTTTGAGCCATTTGACACTCTCGCAGCGAGTTGATATGATTCATTTGGTTGGTTCCCGAAAGGGGCTGCGAATTTTTTTCGCTACCAATTCAAGTCGAACCCTGACAACTGAATAGCCATGAAAGGCGCCTGTCAAGAAATTTTGAGCAGGAATTCAGGAAATATCTCCTGTTCGTCAGTACTCCTGACGAACTTTGACAATGGAGAGTTTGATCCTGGCTCAGGACGAACGCTGGCGGTGTGCTTCACACATGCAAGTCGAACGGGGTAGCAATACCCAGTGGCGGACGGGTGAGTAACACGTGGGAATCTACCATTAGATGGGGAATAACAGGCCGAAAGGACTGCTAATGCCGCATATGTATGTGCCTCGACAGGGGCGTATATGAAAGGAGTAATCCGTCTGATGATGAGCCCGCGTCCGATTAGCTAGTTGGTAGGGTAAAAGCCTACCAAGGCGACGATCGGTAGGTGGTCTGAGAGGATGATCACCCACAATGGGACTGAGACACGGCCCATACTCCTACGGGAGGCAGCAGTGGGGAATTTTGTGCAATGGGGGAAACCCTGACACAGCGACACCGCGTGAGCGAAGAAGCCCTTTGGGGTGTAAAGCTCTGTCAACGGGAACGAAAAAAATGACGGTACCCGTGGAGGAAGCATCGGCTAACTACGTGCCAGCAGCCGCGGTAAGACGTAGGATGCAAGCGTTGTCCGGATTTATTGGGCGTAAAGAGTTCGTAGGCTGTTTGTTAAGTCTGATGTTAAAGACTGGGGCTCAACCTCGGAAATGCATTGGATACTGGCAGACTGGAGTGCAGTAGAGGCTAGTGGAATTCCCAGTGTAGCGGTGAAATGCGTAGATATTGGGAAGAACACCGGTGGCGTAGGCGACTAGCTGGGCTGTAACTGACGCTGAGGAACGAAAGCCAGGGGAGCGAATGGGATTAGATACCCCAGTAGTCCTGGCCGTAAACGATGGATACTAGGCGTAGTGGGTATCGACCCCTGCTGTGCCGCAGCTAACGCGATAAGTATCCCGCCTGAGTAGTACGGCCGCAAGGTTGAAACTCAAAGGAATTGACGGGGGCCCGCACAAGCGGTGGAACATGTGGTTTAATTCGAAGCAACGCGAAGAACCTTACCAGGGCTTGACATCTGTGGAATATTCCGGAAACGGAGGGGTGCTCGCAAGAGAGCCACAAGACA
>JBGAVL010000138.1:0-15142 GCA_044228145.1 Obscuribacteraceae bacterium (SeqCode) | reverse complement strand
GTCCGACTTCTTGTGTCCATTCAGGCGGCGACTGCATCAACCGCTCAGCCAGGAGTTCAATGAGAGCGGCAGCAACTGCAAGCACCTGCGCGTCGTTGGTATGCGGCTTTCGGCATTTTGCTAGCTGCGGTGTTTCTCTGAGGAAGTCCTGAGAAAGACTTCGCAACAACAAACTGTCACAGCGTAGAGCAGCTTGCGCCAGCTCTTCAAGTTTCTCCATTGGTGGCCTCCCACAAGTCGTCGAATGCATAGCGAGCTTTTAATTCACGACCTGGGGTCAGATATGGTGCCACGCTGTGCCAGACTTCCTCTCTGCTTCCGCTCATTTCTCTTAGTATACGCTTGGCATCAGAAATATCCAACTCGTCACGCCAAGCGCTCAACGCGCTTGGGACAAAGGGAAACCCGAAGGTCTGCTCCGCCCGCGTTATCTTATTCGTTGGCGGGCTTTGCTTCATATCGGTAGCCGACGCCGTAAACGGCATGAATGAGTTCTTGCCCAGGCAGAGCTTTTGCCAGCTTCTTCCTGACGTTCTTTACGTGACTGTCGATAACTCTGTCGATGACAAGCTGTTCTTGCTGATAGCACAGTTCTAAAAGTTGATTCCGAGAAAAAACACGACCTGGTTTTGACACGAAAAGTTTTAGCAATCGAAACTCTGTTGGAGTCAGATCGAGTACGACACCATTGACGGTGATTCTTTGCTGTTCGTCATCGATTGTGAAAAGCTTGTTTTCGGTTTCCGCACTGGCGCCTGCGCGTGATCTTCTAAAAACAGCTTTTACTCGAGCGACAACTTCGCGCGGACTGAATGGTTTGCAGATGTAATCGTCGGCGCCAAGTTCGAGCCCAAGCAATCTGTCCAGCTCGTCGATTCTCGCGCTGACGATAATGATCGGTATGGCGGAAAACTTGCGAATTTCGCGGCAAATTTCCAGACCGTCGCCACCGGGCAGCATGACGTCCAAAAGAATCAGCGAGGGTGGCTGCTTGCGCACCATCTCAACAATTTTGTCGCCACGATCTTGATGCTCTACTTCAAATCCTGATTGACGCAAGTAGTCCGTAAGGATTTCGGCAATTCGCCGTTCGTCCTCAACAATTAGAATGCGCTCTCTCTTTTCCTGCGCTTCAGCCACCGCGTAATCCTCTAGCCGTCGGTAGAACGATCTCTATTCTTATTCCACCAAGGTCAGACTTGGAAGCGTTGATGCTGCCTGAATGTGCCTCGATGATGGTCTTGCATATCGCCAGCCCCAAGCCGGAGCCGCCAAGTTCTCTACTCCTGGAAGATTCAACGCGAAAGAATCGATCAAAAACCTTAGGCATCAGCTCTTCCGGAATGCTGGGATGCGAATCGTCAAATCGCAGCACAACAGCAGTAGGAGATTTTTCTATTGAGAATCTCAGCTTCCCGCCTTTGTCCGTATATCTCAGTGAATTCTCCAGCAGATTGATGAATACTTGCCGCATTCTGTTGTTATCGGCATACACGGTGCATGACTCGCTAGTGATACCACTCTTGTCGATCGTCAATTCTTTCTCCGCGTATCTTTCTTCGAAGAGATCGGAAACATCTTGCAGCGTTGATACCACATCTACCGGGACAAAGGAGTGTTTCAAACTGCCTACATCGAATCGAGCCAGCCAATGCAGATCATCGACGAGTTTGCTGAGTCCCATAATTTCTGTATGCAGCACTTGAAGCGTTTTTGGCGTCACTTCTTGAATGCCGTCTTGAAAGGCTTCTACTTGCGCGCGCAGAATTGCAATTGGAGTACGCAATTCATGCGAAGTATCGGCCATCCATTGCTTTTGATTTTGATCTTGGGTACTTAATGAATTGGCAGAACTTTTGGGTATATCTTCAGGTTCGCTGCTCGAATTTAATTCAATATTTGCATTTTTTGTGCCTTCAGGTATGGTGCGTACATCACTCTTTAGATCTTTGGCTAGAAAGTATGCGGAACCTGTAGTTATGGCAAAAATCGCCAGAGCGACCAGCGTTAGCTCGAGAATCTGCTTGTTGCCCAATGTGGAAAGACACGACATTGCATATATCGCGAGTATGAGCGACGCCATTACCGATACGAAAATCGCGGTCAACAGGAGCTTGTTTTCTACATTGAGTTGCATTGGATATTGAGTGACTGTGGATATGTATATTATCCAATGACCGAATCAGGTTTTGCCGCGGGTTTGTCTTTAAGTGCCATAAATAGTGCCACCAGTCCAATTGCAGGGATGGCAAGTCCGACGGCGTTTATTGCAGTAATCAACCATTTCTTTGGCGTACTGTCTTTGAAAGCGAGGATGGTAGGGAGGAAAAACACCACCATATAGAGAATTAGGAAAAATGCCACTAACGCTGTTCCTACTTCAGTTTGCGCTCCTCCGGAAGATTCTACTATTGCCGGACATGCCAGGCTAATCATTCCGCAAGGGATTCCGACGCCTAACATCACCTTGAGCAGGTCGAATCTCTTCAGGCAGGCAGGTAAAATTGCGCCTGTAATTAGCATGATCGACGATGAGAGTCCGAGGATCGCGCCTAGAGTTCCTAAAGCGTCTGCCCTGCGTGTGGGAGGTTTCATTCCCATCCTTACAAAGAACTGTTTAACATCAGGTGGCACCACCACTTCTTCACCACATTCAACTGTGGCGGTCGGACTTGAGGTCGATGTGGCAGCGGATGTTGTCGTTGAAGTCTCTGTCTCTGGAGCGGCACTGGCTGCTGGTGAATCCGCAATCGAAGGCATGCCAGTCAGGGCACTTAGCATCACTATTGTGCAGAGAAGAAGCCTAACTTGCCGATTCATGGTCTCGCTCCCAAAACGCCTCACATCGAGAATATAGCACTGTTTCGGAGCTTTTCTGGTTGATTTCAATGCCAATGTCTAGTAGGCAAAAGAATATTTTGAAAATTGCCGGCGCGGATTGAACTTTTTAGCCAGAGGCGACGTCTGTATAAGTGGATAACAAAATAGATGCGTTAGTCTGCTCGTATGGTTTTGTAGTGGGGAGAACTATTTTCCTGCGGGCGGACTGGCGTGTCTAAACAACGAACGAGATTTCACTTTCTTACTGTTGCGCGCTGTTCAGCGCAGTGATTAGCGAGAGTAAACAGAGTCGAAAAGATAAAACCGGCAGTAATCAGCGTGAAGCTGAGTCTGAGCGATTTGGCGAGACGAGAGAGTACTGATGCGGTTCGTTTCAAGGAGGTGATTACTTTCTAGTTGGAGTAATTTGGCTGTTTTTCTGGCTTTACGATTTTAGGAGGTGATTGTTGAAGAGATTGCCGGCATAGGTCCGAATAAGAGTGCCTTCTTGGCCTTCAATTTGAGGGCGCGGTTTGCGGCAATTCTTCCACCCATCATGGCAGACTCGGCGGCGGGCAAGCCATGATAACTGGAATGCGCAAATGAATAGCTGTTGGATTGGCCTGCAAGCACTTTCTTCATTCGCTTGAAATAGTCAGGGCCGGTTATGGCCATGGCGTGGCCCCAGCGTGTGAGCTGAACTGTTTCGAGTGCAGCATCGAATTCGTTTCCGAGCAGGCTCATCAGTTGTTTTCGCAACTGGATGGAAAACTTGTCGCGGTCTCCCTCAAGGAGAAGACTGCGACCCTCAGATCCTGCGCCGTAAGGTTGATAAATACTGAGGACCTGTCCCATTTCCTTTTTGTAATGGCCGTTCAGGTCGTAAACCGTGTTGGCAATCGTTATGTCAGGAAATGAATATTTTGATGGAAGCCAATTGTCAAAACTACTGTTGAAGACCTTTTTGCTCAGAATGAAATTTCCGACAAGATAACTTCCATATCTGAATGAATACAGCTGAGCTTTGTCGGCGACCTTGAAATTGGACACTACTCGTGCGGCGATCATTGGCGCAATTGCAAAAATTACGTGTTTGCAATTCACCCGGTGAAGCGTACCGTTTTTTCCCTGGTATACAACTTCCGCACCGTCATCCTTCAAGTTTACCGACCAGACAAATGCGTTTGTCTCCATTCTCTGCGGAGTCGTGTTATTGTTGCTTTCAGCTATTGCACGAGTGATTGCTGGATTGCCTCCTTCGAGCAAATAGCTTGGTATAACCAGATCTTCCAACACTGATACTCCCGAGAGCGCCGAAAGTCCATTCGCTCCTGCACACATGGACGACTTCAAAAATCCTTCCATCAAGTCGAGAAATGGGGCACTATATCCGGTGAGCATAGATGACAGCAAGACTTTGTCGAGTTTCTGAAGCTCAGGCGTCAGATCGGAAACATACATGGTGGCATTGCCCATCTTTTTCCATAGTGGCCCAAGTTCGGATTGAAGCCGTTTGAAGTCTTTATAGAGCGCATTATTGGTGCCGTCAACGCCTTTCAGCCAATGAGCGCCATCCCACCAGGCGTTCTTTTCCCGGCCTATTTTCACTGGTTTTAGCTTCAGATCCGATAGCAGCTCGCCGATATCTCCGTCGACTTCAGTCAAATATTGCGAACCATACGAGTACCAGAGTCCTCGTGAATTTGCACCGCGAGCGTTGCCTCCTGTTTGGGCGTACTGTTCTAGCAACAAATAGTCTTGGTTGCGCAAGTGGTGCGCTGCGGTGAGTGCTGCCATGCCACCACCGACGATGACAAAGTCAATATTGCGCTCGCTGGCAGTCGGAAATTTGGGAACTTCTGAATTGCGTAAGCGATGTCCGAAAGTGAAATCGTCGCCTGTCCACGGCAACAATTTGACGTTTGATTTCAGCGGCTGGCTCTTGTCGGCAGCCAGTGCTTGCAATTGAGACGAAACAGACAGTCCGCCCGACGCAGTAAGTCCACAAAACAAGAGGGCGAGCTGTTGCAAAAACTCGCGTCTTGAACTTTGTTCTTCGTATGTCAAAACTGCCCCTTGGCTAGCTGCTGGTACTTTGCGCCTTGCCCGGGTTCGGGCGCTTTCTTAGAGACATTATATTCATTTTTGAGAGGTTTGCCGTCTTATCAATGCCGTTTTGGCTGGGTTTTTCGCGTTTTTTTTGCCAAAAAAGGGTCGCCGTTTGCCTGGCCAATCTAAAACAATATGTACTGTTTATCTATATATACGCCTGGTCGATTTAAGATTTTTGATTGCCGTCTTCGGCCAGCATTGCAGACTGGATTTCTCTCAACGTGAAGACGCGCTTGTGACGGCTATCGTTTCAAAGAAGGACGAACACAGGATGGGTACGGATTTGAAGGAAGCAAAGAGTCAACCAAACCAGGGCTCTACCAAAAGCGGCGCACTCGAAGAGCAAATTGCCCGCATCAGAAAAGGTGGAGCACCCAAATACCACCAGAAGCTGAAAGAAGACAAAAAACTGTTCGCCCGTGAGCGACTCAGTCTCCTGCTTGATCCAGGCTTTGAAATTGAAGACGCGCGTTTTGCCAATTGCCGCGAGAGCGACTTGCCGGCAGATGGCGTTGTTACCGGCATCGGACAAATCGAAGGCAAAACCTTTTGCTTTATGGCGAACGACTCGACTGTGAAAGCCGGTTCGTGGGGATGGCGTACGGTTGAAAAAATCATTCGCATTCAAGAAACTGCCGTCAAACTCAAAGTGCCGATGATCTATCTGGTCGACTCTGCTGGTGCGCGCATAACCGATCAGATCGAGATGTTTCCCGGACGCCGCGGCGCCGGAAAGATTTTCCACAACCAGGTGCAAATGAGCGGTTTTGTTCCGCAAATCTGCTTGCTCTTTGGACCATCAGCTGCCGGTGGAGCATATATTCCGGCTTTCTGCGATATCGTCGTAATGGTCGACGGCAACGCATCGATGTACTTGGGCTCACCGCGCATGGCTGAAATGGTGATCGGCGAAAAGGTGACGCTCGAAGAAATGGGCGGCGCGCGCATGCACTGCTCGGTGAGCGGATGCGGTGACGTGCTCGCGCAGACAGAGGAAGAAGCAATCAGACTGTGCAAAGACTATTTGCGCTTCATGCCTGCAAACTGCGATGAGAAGGTTGCTCTCCTTCCCGTGCAAGAGCCTGTTGCCGGAAAGAGATCGTTGGAAGAGATTATTCCTGAAAAGGAGAGCGTTCCTTTTGACGTGTACGAAGCTATCGATACACTCATCGACGCCGGCACATTCTTTGAAATCAAAAAGATGTTCGCGGCAGAATTGGTCACCGGTTTTGCCCGCATTGGCGGACGCGCTGTCGGTATTCTCGCCAATCAACCGAAAGTAAAAGGCGGCGTCTTGTTCGTCGACTCGTCAGACAAAGCTGCACGCTTTATCTGGCTGTGTAACGCCTTCAACATTCCTCTGTTGTTCCTTGCCGACGTTCCTGGATTTATGATTGGAACGAAAGTAGAACGCGCAGGCATGATAAGATCCGGCGCCAAGATGATCTCGGCTGTTTCCGCCGCTGATGTTCCGAAAATCTCAGTCATCTTGAGAAAAGCATATGGTGCCGGTCTATACGCAATGTGCGGACCAGCATTCGAACCTGATGCCTGCCTCGCATTGCCTACCGCATGGATCGCAGTCATGGGTCCGGAAGCGGCTGTCAATGCCGTTTACTTCAATAAGATTCAGGAAGTCCCTGAAGCGGAAAGACCAGCTTTCGTTGAAGAAAAACGCGCTGAGTACAGAGAAGACGTAGACATCTACAAACTCGCGGCCGAGATGATCGTCGACGACATGGTCACACCGGCAAGCCTCAGAGGCGAGCTGATTAACCGCTTCAATGCATACGCCACCAAAGATTTGGTCTTGCCGAAGAAAAAACACGGCGTTTTGCCCGTATAGCACCGCGCGTAGATATATCAATCCAGATCGTTTCGGCAAAATGAAGTTGCTGCGATATCAGCACGGGCTCCTTAGTTTTTCGGTCCGATAGGCACTTGATCGTGCCAATTCTTGCCGATCCATACGGGGCTATGCTTTCCGCCGCTGCCGCCGTCTTTTTGTTTGATTTCCACTCCCATGGTCACGAATAGGTTTTCAGCTAAATCTTCGTCACCCTGGTGCGCTTTCAAATAGTCAGCAGAAACATTCGAGACTGATCCGTCCTTTTCTTTCAGACGAAAGCGCGAATAAATCGAAAGAGAGACATCATTCAGTTGCTTATTACGCTCCCATCCTTCAGACACAATTCTCGTCTCTTCATACGAGTCGGGTCCTGTCTTTCGCCACTCATTGTTGCCCAGCTTTGCGTATGAAAGCTCTCCATCTGCACCGTAATTGGCCTTGAACTTTTCGCCGGCTTGTAACACATGCCCGGACGAATCTATGGTCCATTTACTAGGATTGTCATATTCTGCAGCTGAATCATGATTTGCTGCGTACAGTTTGCTTTCCGCGTATTCCTGCGTTTTGAACTGAGCGAAAGAATCGAGTCCCATCTGCACTCCTTTTGAGCGGCGGTAGGTCTATCCACCGATACCCTACCGAAGTCGCATGACATTGGCTTGACTATGCAAAGGTTCCTGGTTTAGCCCGGAAGAGCGCCCGCCGTATTCCTCGTATCCCCCAACTGGCTGGATTATGAGGAATTGGTGAATTTGTAACGAACTTGTCAAGAAGCGTGGTAATTTAGGCTCAAGAAGAACAAAAACGAGCCGCAGGCGGCCAAGACAAATGAAAAGTCAAAACAACAAAATTAGGCTGCAAGCCACAATAAAAACCGCAAGTGCTTCACCGTAAGCAAGTCCCTCGTCTTTTTAGAGTTTTAAACACAGTTATGCAACTTACTCCGGAGCGGCGAACGCACGGAGAGCGAATGCTATCGAAGGTCGATAACATTTCGCGTTTTTGGAGATTTAAAAAATGGACGCATCAGCACAAAAAGCAATTGGAACAATAGTAGGTGGCATCACGGTATTTGGTATCGTCCTCTCAATTCCTTTATTGACTGGATTCTGGGTATCAGTGGACGCAGGGCACGTTGGTGTTCTGAAAAGAATGGGAGCGGTCAACCCGCAAGAGTTGCCGCCTGGATTCCATTTCAAGACACCTATGATGGACGATGTAGTTCAACTCGACACACGATTGAAATCGTTTGAAGTAAGAGCTGCAGCTGCCTCAAAAGACTTGCAGACTATTGAAACCACGATATCCGTTCAACACAGTATTTCACCGACTATGGCCGCAGAAAGTTATCAAACTGTAGGCGACCTCGACAAGATCGACCTTACGGTTGTCGGACCGGCGGTGCAAGAAAGTTTGAAGGCTATCACAGCTAAATACACAGCAGAAGAATTGGTAACGAAACGCGAGACGGTAAAACAATTGGTGACCGAAGCAATCAAAACCTACATCGGACACACACTTTCTGAAAAGAAATTGGATGGTGCGGTTATGGTAGCGAACGTAGCCATCACTGATTTTGACTTCTCGAAGGAGTTCAACCTGTCGATCGAAGCTAAAGTAAAGGCAGAACAACAAGCTCTGCAAGCTAAGAATGAAAAGGAAAGACGCATTACCGAAGCCGAAGCGGCTGCAAGAGAAAAGACATTGAACGCTGACGCCGCAGCCTATCAGATAAGAAAGGAAAGTATTGAAAGAGCCGCAGCCATTCAACGTGAAGCCAATGCTCTTGCACAAAATCCTAATCTCGTACAACTGAGAGCTGTTGAAAAATGGGATGGCGAATTGCCTACATTCTCGGGTGGCGGATCGATGCCCTTCATCAATCTACCGGCAATGGAAAGACGCCACGTAGCGGAAAGTAAGACAAAAGAAACTCACTAATCTCGAAGTCCAAAAACAAAAACGCTAAATAGACATACCTGAGAGGGCGAACGGAGCAGCTAAAGAGCTGCTCCGTTTTTATCGCCGGCTGCTGCGACTTTTCTCACTAACGGGTGGTTTGAACTGCCAGTCGCGGGTCGCTTCCCTGCCATTCTTTGTTCCACAACACAGGTGTTTGCAGATTGGCTCGATCTCTTATCACCTCGGTTTCAACAAGCACTTTCAGCTGTTTGAACGCTTCAAGCAAGGTCGTCTTGTCCTGATTGGTTTGCAGCGCTTCGATCAGACGGCGTGTAAAGACGCTGTTTTCATAGTTTTTCGATTCCCACGAAACTTGTTCGGCAAGGCTCGAGCACAGCATCATTTGTCCGCTGCCAATGGCGACTTTTGTCAAATCGACCATTCCCGGTATCCGGATAAGTGCCTTTCCTCCTTGTGCTGCCGAACCGCTGTGGCAAACATCAAGAATCAGAACAACTCGATTCGAGGGCACCTGATCTTTCACCATTTTGGTCAGCCATTGCATTGGAATTCCCGTGGCTAGAAGACTATTTTTGTCCGTATCGTATGCCACCATGAAGTTGACTCCATTGGCGTCATCTTGCGCTCTAGAGCCGTGGCTCGAGACGTAGATAACGACAAGATCATCTGGGTGTGCGACTTTAGCGAGCCATTTGTCACCGAGATTTCCGATTATGTTTTCTCTTGTCGCTTGTTCATCAGTCAAAAGTCTCACATGGTCGGCTTTGAAGTTTTCCTTGGTGACGAGAAAATTTTTGAAATCGGTTGCATCCTTGGCCGCGTACTTCAAATTGATAGATGAGTCTTTGAAGTTGCTGATTCCAATTGACAGTGCCCATTTATCTCTGACCGGTTTGTCGTTTGCGGAATTGAACGCAAGGGGAGTTTCTGACATCGGCTGAGCTGATGCTGCAGCACCTGGCAATTTGCTTTTTAGCTCGGCAGCACGTTTCAGCAGTGGTCCTGCCTCCGCGCTGTTTCCCTGCGCATCGTGTGCGTTTGCAAGGGCCGTCAGGTCTCCGGCCAGCTGCGGTGCCATTGCACCGTAAAGCTGTTCGTCAATCGACAATGCCTTTTGCAAATACGGTATGGCTTCAGCATATTTTTTCTGCTTCAAATAAATGTCGCCTAAGTCACGTGCACTGTCGGCGGTGACGGAGTGGGTTTCTCCCAGTACTTTAGTAGATAGAGCCAGCGCATCTTTGAACAGCGGTTCGGCCTCTCCGTATTTGCCTTCTCTCAAATATACATGACCAAGGTCACGTATAAATACGGCGCGTCGAGGATGATCCGGTCCGGTTGAATGTTCGGCTATTTGCTGCGCCTCAATAAGCAAAGCTTCGCTTTCCTTGAAATTAGCCTGATCGGCGCGCACTTTCGCCAGATCGTCCATGATTTCCGCGACTTCTACATGCTCACGTCCTAAGATGCGCTGCTCTGTGAGCAAGGCCTTGTTCAAGTAATTTGCCGCCTCTTCGTAGTGACCATCTTGTCTCTGGATATTACCGAGGCAATGCCTTGCTCGTGCGACGAAAAGATTGTCCGTATCGCCAAACAAAATTTCCTCAGCTTTGATTGCCTGCGATGCAAGTTTTTCCGCATCTGCGTATTTGCCTTCATCGCATAGAACTGCGGCTAACTGCACCATTGCGCCTGCTGTTTCTGGGTGCTCGCTGGAGAAAGTTTTCTGCCTCAGTTTTACCACTTCTCTCAGCGTTTGTTCGGCTTCGTTGTAGCGGCTTTCCAGACGATACAGATCGGCCAGACCCGACATGATAATTGTGTAGTAGAGGTGCGTGTTGCCGTAGAGCGTGTTGCAGGATTCTAGACCGTCTTTGTATGCCGCTTCCGCTTCCTTGTATTGTCCTTTCAGCGTTGCATAGTTGCCTTTGTTAAACTGCCAAAATGTAAGCGCAAGCGTCTTCTTTCCTTTCTTCGCTAACTTTTCCGCCTTGTCGAGATAAGGCTTCATTTCGTCCGCTTTGCCCCAGACATAATAGAGTCTGGCCAAATTGTTGGTGGCAAGGAAGTTGCCCTGCTGCATACCGTCAGACTGTTTCATCAACGCTTCTGCTTCTGTGAATCGACCTTGATCCTGGTAAAGCAAGGAGAGATCGTTATAGATCAATGCAAGATTTCGCCTTTGGGCAGCGGGCAGGGATTCACTGGCTGCCATTGCTTGATTGAAAACCTTCTCTGCTTCTTTAAATTCGCCCATCGAGCGAAGATTTTCAGCCAGCCCTAAATAGATAATTTCCATTGCCGCAGGGGGAAACTTGCTACTCTCTCCCATATCCCGAGCCTGCTTATACATACGCAGGGATTCACGATAGTGACCGGCGTTGTATTCCTTCAACGCCGTGTTGACGATGGTGTCGGCTAGCGATAATTGTCCGCTCGCAGGCTGCAATAAAACAATTCCGAAGGCGAGCGTAAGGACGAGCGCTGCGCTAATCAACTTATTCTTCATCGGACAAACTCCGTCAGGTGGAAAACGCCAAGTTCAGGTAGGAGTAGCATTTTACAGGACTGGGGCGTGTCCGGTGCGAAATCGGTACATATCAACCGTGAGTCGCCGAAATCGTCAGAAAGGCAGCCTGTATGGCTCTCTGGGTTTTGAAGACTTTTTTAAAAGTGAAACGTAGGATGAAATTGTCGGTAGCACCCCACTGGCAGGAGTTCCACAAATGAGAAACAACGCCTCTGTCGACAGCGAGAGGACGCATCATCGCGGATTCGTTATAAATGATGACGGCACTATCATCGTCTTTCTCTCAGGAGGAGACATCGTTTTCCAATTCCTCAATGGCAAAGAAGTAGTGCGCTTTGCCGACGGAACCAATGCTGGTTGGGATTCTAATTCTGTACTTGTCTGACAGGGTCCGTTCTTTCATTACTAAGTTTCGCCCCAAGCCGAAGGGAGGTTCTTGCTAGCCAAGCGCCTCCTTTTAGCCTCAATTATTTTCTGCAAAATCTAAGTTCGGTTAAAGCGCTTATTGATCACTTCCATGCGCTCAGGATTTCCAAAATAGAAATCTAGAATATCGTCGACAGCCTCTTGCTGGGTTGGCCAGACATTCTTAAAATCGCCGGGCCCGCTTGTAGGGATATGTTCTTGATTTAAGACAATCCAACCTTGCTCGGTAGGAAGCAGCAGAACTTCTGGCGCATCAATTGGAACTCCTGCGCAAGAGCCCTCGTAAGTACTTACGCAGTTTCCCTCAATAGCAGCAGGTTTCGCAATCCAAACACCATTCGCCATATTGTGCCCAGGAGAAAAAGGGTCCGAGACGTATAAATCTCGATCACGCAACTGCTGGAGATACTTCTCGTCAATAGCAGTCATTTTTGTAGCCACCTGCGTCGCCCCTTCCTCTCCTCAATCTTCTCTAGGCTGAACCTGAATAAGCTTAAGGCGCTGATTGATTAAATCCATTCGCTCTGAATTTCCAAAGTAGAAAGCAATGATATCGTCAATGGCTTCTTGCTCAGTTTGCCATACGTTTTTAAAATCACCTGGACCGAGTTCCGGTATGTGATCTTGATTCAGTACGACCCATCCTTCAGTCGTTGGACGAAGCAATACTGCTGGAGCGTCTATCGGAATTTCACCGACTGCACCGTTGTAGCCAGAGATGCAGTTACCCTGTATAGATGTAGGTTTAGCAACCCAAACGCTTCCTTCCAGGGTGCGACCCTTCGAAAAAGGCGTTGAAACATAGAGATTTCGGTCTCGCAGTTGTTGTAGATATTTTTCTTCGATCTCCAGCATGTTTTTTCTCTCTTTATCAGTTTAGACCGACCCTAGGCACTTTTATTGAAAAAGGCTTTGACCATTCCAAACGCGAATGAACTCATCAAGTGTCATTTCGTACTTTGTGCTCTCATAGAAATCGCGAATGCGAAGTTTTCCAGTAGCTTCATTCTTGAACTGGACGATTACTGCATGAGTACCTTCTCCATCAAATAAATTTGCACCCCAAGGACCTTTTTCACACATTTTAGCAATGGAGGACTTCTCTTCTCCTAAAGGCACGAGGTTATATTCCCAGCCCAATTTTATTGCCATGCCTTTCATGGGAGCAGGCGGTGAGAGACCATCAGTTGCTATTAGCTCAGCTTCTGTAAATCGACCATTGGAGAGTTCAGCGCCGACTCTGTTGACACAGGACATATTCTCTGCTTGTCGACCTACGTCATCGGAAAAAACCTCTCCTACTACTTCGTAGCTGTATTGTCTACGCTTTTCACCGAAATCCGTCCTGCGCAATCTCTCATGGCCAAAAATAGCCTTGATCGACTCCGCTTTCCCATTTTTCAAAAGGTCATTCGTAAGGTCAATATCCGCTTGCAGGCGAAATTGTGAAACAATATTGCATTGCCACCTGTATAGCCGACCTCGGAGAGTGTAATGTCTGAGTTTTTCTTTCGGAATCTCAAAAAGAGCTATCCTACTATTGCCTCGGCAAAAGGTGTTCGCGTCACTGACACCGAAGGGCGCACATACCTCGATGCCTGCAGTGGAGCGATAGTTGCGAACCTGGGGCACGGACTTCCTGAAATTAACGAAGCCATCAATGAGCAGCTGCAGAAGGTCGCGTTTGCTCACACATCCCAGTTTGTTTCTGAGGCCGGATTAGAACTGGCGAAGAAAGTCGTGGAAATGACCCCGCCTGGTTTCAAGAAAGGTGCACGCGCGTATTTCATGTCGGGTGGCTCGGAAGCAGTCGAGACAGCAATCAAGATGGCACGCAGCTATTTTGTTCATCAAGGAGATAATCAAAGAACCATTTGTTTCTCACGATGGCAGAGCTATCATGGAAGTACTTTTGGAGCGCTTTCTGCCACCGGACATCCGGCTCGGCGCAAACCGTATGTGCCGATGTTGCGTTCACCTTCCCACATTTCTGCCGATTGTCGCTATCGTTGCATGTGTGGTTTTGGGCCGGGATGTTGTGCCAACGACGAGTGTTCGATCGCTCGTGCTGACGAACTGGAGACCGCGATCGTTTTTGCCGGGCCGGAGAATGTGATGGCATTTATTGCAGAGCCGATCGTCGGTGCCACGCTTGGAGCTGCTGTTCCGGGAAGAGCCTATTTTCCACGAATCAGAGAGATTTGCGATAAGTACGGCATTCTCCTGATTGCAGACGAAGTAATGACAGGACTGGGCAGAACAGGCACCACATTTGGTATGAACCATTTTAATGTGGAGCCGGATATTATTGCTCTCGGCAAGGGCATGGCTGCAGGATATCAGCCACTAGCTGCGGTGCTGGGCTCCGGACGTGTGGTAAAAGCCTTCGAGGACAGCACCGGAGTCTTCGAACATGGTTTTACTTATAGTGCACATCCTGTTTCTTGCGCAGCCGGCTTAGCAGCAATAGATTATGTGCAAAAACATGATCTCATCAAAAAAGTGTCCGAGCGAGAGAGCGCGTTTTTCAAACGAGCAGCGGAACTTCTTAAGACAGGCATCATCGGAGACATCAGAGGCAAAGGCTTTATGATGGGGCTAGAATTCGTCAAAAATACCGATACGAAAGAACCGTTCTCCGCAGATTTGAGAGTGTCTCAGCTTGTCGCCCAAGAGGCGATGAAAAATGGATTGCTGGTTTATCCGGGTTCAGGATTCATCGATGGAGTGAATGGTGACCACATCATGATCGCGCCACCATTTACCGTCAGCGATAACGAAATGTCAGAGATATTTGATCTGCTTGAACTGTCACTCAATGCGGTGGCCAGACTTGTCGGTTCAGGCACCGCCCGCTAACTGGTGCCGCTGTGAATTGTTCGGTCTCTGTAGAGGGGCGACGCTATGCGTCGCCCGGTAATAGGCGCATACAAAACAGGGCGACGCATGGCGTCGCCCCTACAAACGCATGTTAGCTGCGTCTGGTTTTGGTTTCCTTCTCAGCTAGTTTGGCTGCCTTATCGCGCAGTTTTGCAATGTTCTGGCGCATTCTTTCCGCTTCCTTACTGGGCTGATTCGGATTGAGCGTCATGTAGTTTTGATACTGCATTGCAGATTCGGAAAGCATGCTCGAAGTAGCCTTCTGCATTTTCTCCAGTGAGCGTGCCAGTCCCAGGCGTGCATCCGGCAGAGTCGGATTGGTGCTTACCGCGTGGCGATATCTGTCGATGGCGCCATCAAGCTGATTCTTTTTGAAGAGTTCGTCCGCCACTCTGACATCCTCAAGCGATGTCTTGCGAAGGCGAGCGACTTCATCGAGTCCTCTCTGCGCTCTGTCGGGTGCGCCTGAAAGCGAGAGGGCCTTCTTGTAAGCGGTTTCGGCATCGTCGAGATCTTTATTGAGCAGCGCTACATCTGCTACTGCAAATGCTTGTTTTGGATCGTTGAGAGTGCCTACCACAGCTTTCATCATGTCGGTGGCT
>JBGAVL010000137.1:0-15161 GCA_044228145.1 Obscuribacteraceae bacterium (SeqCode) | reverse complement strand
GCCTGTCTTCTAAGCCCTTAAAATTGTGCTGGGAAAGAATGCTTCCGAATCTTCGTAACCATGCTGTACGGTGATGAATTTATCGGACAAATCTTGCATTGCTTTAGCGTCTTTCTCGCGCCCTTGTTTCTTCAACAGGATGGCAAAGTTTTCCAAACAAGTTCCCAATCGGGGCATGTTTCTTCTCTGGCGAAATCCTTCAATTGCAAGTTTGTACTGCGCTTCAGCCTCGGCGTTTTTATACTGGGCTTGATACAGCAAAGCCAGCTTAAAGCGGAATTCCTCAGCCGGACCAAGCGGCGAATCGATTGCTTTCAATCCTTTATTTATGACTGTTTCGGCATCCGTATATTTGCCGAGCTTGCGCAAAACCGTCGCATATTTGTGCTGCGTGATGAGCACTGAGCGATGGTCTGCGCTCAAAGTCTTGTCGAAAATCTCGAGAGCACGTTTGTACTGGGTTTCGGCTTCTTCCCATTTGCTTTCTTTGGCGGCGCAATCTCCCAGGTGCTCGACAACCGGTCCAAGATAGTAATGTCCGGCATAAAAATTCTTTTCCAGAAGGGCTAAGGCACGCTTGAACTGTTCGAGGGCGGGCTCGATGCTGCCTACTAGCAGGTAGAAGGCGCCCAGCTCGTCAAGAAGTATGCTGACAGTATGATCATTTTCGCCCAATGCGGCGATGCGCTTTTCGATAGCTTGCTTGTAAAGCGATTCTGCTTCCCGCCCTTTGTGATGATGCATAGCCTCTTTGGCCTTGGCCCAGAGGTGATTCGATTCGCTGAGAGCAGGAAGGTTCTTGGCTGTGAGCTGTTCTGTCATAAATCCAATTTTCTGAAATAGGTGCGCAACCAAAGTATCATACACAGACAGCCCAATTCCTTCCCTTGCCTCTTCGTAACCTGAGGCAACGGGCAACTGTCACCTTTGGTCAGCTGGTCGTCGCTCAATGAAAACACCGAAAACGGAAGCCCAATCACTGATTGAAAGACTGGACCTCAAGCCTCTTGCGCTTGAAGGTGGATATTTTCGCGAAACATATCGATCGGATAGAAAAATTGGCGGCTCAAAGGATATCTCTACCTGCATCTATTTTTTGCTCACGTCCGAAACATTTTCAGCATTTCATCGCCTGCCGTCCGACGAAATCTGGCACTTCTATACAGGCGACCCCGTGAATCTCTATGTCATAGACGAGGCCGGTGAGCTTAAGGTAAACAGGCTGGCAGCGGAGATTACTGAGCAGGGCGCACCGCAGGTGGTGGTATACGCCGGTTTTTGGCAGGCGGCAACTCTGGCCGACGGTGGCCGATTCGCGCTCGTAGGATGCACGGTAGCGCCTGCCTTCGACTTTGAAGACTATGAACATGGAAGGCGAGACGACCTGATCAAGGACTTCCCGCAGTATCGAGAAGTGATTATGAAACTGACGCGTGGTGAATGATGCCAAATTCTAAGACTGAAAATCAGCCAAATTGTCCAACAGCCGAACAACGCCGGAGAGTGGAAAAGACCGTCCAGCTCGTAAAAGAGAAGTTGGGTGAGGACGCCACCGGACACGACTACTTCCACATCATGCGTGTGAGAGCGCTGGCTGTACGGTTGGCAATTGAAGAAGGTGCCGATGTTTATGTCGTCGAATTGGCTGCGCTTTTGCACGACATAGCCGACTGGAAATTTCACGACGGTGATTTGAATGCCGGTCCGAAAGTGGCAACCGAATGGCTGCAGTCGCTGGATGAAAAGCCGGAAACAATAGAAAAGGTAGCCAGCATAATCAAAGAGGTCTCCTACAAAGGCGCCGGCGTCAAGACTACTCCGGCATCTATAGAAGGCAAGGTCGTCCAGGATGCCGACAGGCTGGACGCGCTGGGCGCTATCGGCATTGCCAGGACATTTGCCTATGGCGGCAAGTTCGATCGCCCCATGTACGATCCCGATCAGCCACCGGTCATGCATCAAACATTCGAGCAATACAAGACGAGCCGTGGATCAACCTTCAATCACTTTTATGAAAAGATATTACTGCTCAAAGAACGCCTCAACACGGACGCGGCACGCGCCATTGCTGATGAGCGGCACAAGTATGTGGAGGACTTTGTAGAAAGATTTCTTGCGGAGTGGGAAGGCAAAAAGTAAGACAAGTGATGAGATATAATTCACCCTCATCTGGCCTGGAGTAAGTTTTGACATGACAGACACAAGCGAAAGCGATCTTAGAAGCCGAATTCTCGGAAACGTAAAAGACAAAAATACGAGTGAAGAAACACGGCAATGGTTGTCGGTCCTGGATTCAAATGCTTTACAAGCAGACCAGACCTTGCATCTCAATCAAACACCCGATGCAGAAGTCCTGAGCACCAGCGCGTTTGTCGACTTGCTTTTCGACTTTCTCAGCCGTTATGTCGCCGAGTTCAACAAGAATCCCAAACACGAGGTTTTGAAAGTTCACTGTGAGCGACCCAAAGGCGAGTATGAATTCAAAGATTTCAGCCGTTTTTCTCATACGGTCAAATACTTTCAGGGACACGTATCCACTCGCGAGTGGGCAGTGGTCATTCAGGCGTACATGGGAAAGATCCTTGTTTTCATTGTGCCCAGTGATATTTTGATCGGTTTCCGTCCCGGTGATCCGACCCGCAGACCGTACATGGAAATCTCTGAAAATCAGGAGGGCGATCAAACCTGTCGCACGCTGCTCGGACGCGGACTGACCAGTGCCAACATCGGACCTCTGGCTAAGCGCATTTTCGGACAGGTGATCAAAGTTGCTCGCAAGGAATCGACGGACACAGAAGAGTTCAAAATCGTCACCCATGCAGAACAAACTCAAGAAGATCCGGATCGGTCCTACGACGAAGATGAAAGCAAATGGCTTCTCTCTGAAGCGGATTTCCTAGAAATGCGCAGGGCTGGCGCGTCTGCGGGCGGAGCTCCGATTAGAACGACAGCGAAGATGACATCTAGCGAGCAATTCGCTGTTAACAATCAGCATGTGTCGAACCTTTGCATGCTGGTGGTCGGCGAGGTTGATAAAGAGCTGACCTGTCTCGAGCAAATCGGTATTGCGGCGATGAAAGTCGATGCCATGAAAGAAATCCATTTCGCCATGAAGCGATCTAATGCATTGAAAGGTCTGAAAGAAAAGATCCTTGATTTTGCTTCTGATTGGGACAATTGCCTTAACGGAGAGCGATGAGCTCCTCAAGCGCAAGCAAAACGATGACTGACGACCGCGACAGGCCGCTTAGAGAAGATGTGCGCTTGTTGGGCAGTCTTTTGGGCGACACGATCAGACGATTTGAAGGCGACGAGCTCTTCGACATCGTGGAGCGTTTTCGATTGCTTTCCAAATCCATTCATACGCAGCCGAGTTCAAAACTCAAAAAAGAGTTGTCTGACCTGGTCGAAAGTCTTGATGCTGAGACTGCAGGCAAAGTCATCAAAGCCTTTCTCACCTATTTCGACTTGATCAATATTGCCGAGCAGAATCATCGCGTTCGCAGGCGCACGCAAAGAGAGCATGAGTCCGGAGACAAACCCGAGCCGGATTCTCTGACTGCTGTTTTTCACAGGATGGAAAACAGCAAGGACGGCAAAGCCAGACTTGAGAAAGTGATTTCCAAGCTCGATGTGCAAGTGGTTTTTACCGCGCACCCGACTGAAATTACAAGACGCACAGTTTTGATCAAACAGCTTGAACTGGCGCGTCTTTTAAAGCGACGCGATCACCCTCCTCTGTCCAGGAGAGAGCTAAAAGCAGTAACCGATGATCTTCTCAAAGTAATCGAAACCTTGTGGCTGACCGATCATGTCATCTATTTCAAGCCGCAAGTGATGGATGAAGTTCGTTATGGTCTCTATCATTTTGAAAACGTCGTCATAAGGGCGATCCTGGACGTTCATCACGATCTGGTCAATGAGGTACAGAAGCTGTCCGGCGAAACGAAGTGGAGTGCTGAGCAAAGCCATCGCTTCATTACTTTCGGCTCCTGGATAGGCGGCGACCGCGACGGCAATCCATTCGTCACTCCGGAAGTTACCGTAAAGACGCTGCACTACCAGCGCTCACTTGTTCTCAAACATTATATGAAAGAGATGGAGACTCTCTTCAATGATTTGAGCCATTCGCACAATTGGCTGACCTTGAGCGATCGGTTTTATGCTTCACTCGCTCAAGATCGCCTTCTCTTTCCTGAACTCGACGAAAAGTACAGAGACCGCTATCGCCTGGAAGAAGTGCGTCAGAAGCTGCTTTTCATGCAGGAGAAATTGCGCCGGGCGCTTAATTCCGAAACCGAATCGGGTGCCTATCAACACCATCTGGAGTTTCGCCGAGATCTGGAGATCATCTATGGCGACCTCAATGCCCAGGGCTGTATAGCCAGTTTGACCAGCCTGAAAAAGATGCTTTACGCCGTCGACATTTTTGGTTTTCATCTGGCAAAACTCGATATTCGCCAGCATTCAGAAAGACATCTGGAAGCGCTCGACCAAATTAGCCAATCGCTGAAACTTATCGACGGCGGCTATCGAAGTCTCAGCGAAGACGAGAAGGTTTCTTTCCTGAACAGCGAAATTGAAACTTTGCGCCCGCTCATTCCGGCGCATCCAAAATTTTCCGAACCCACCAATCAAACCATTGAAGTGTTTCGCACAATGGCTGCTTTGCAGGATAAATTCGGAGTTCCTGCTATTGATACCTACATCGTCAGCATGACTCAGAGCAAAAGCGATTTGCTCGCCATTCTATTATTTGCCAAGGAAGCGGGGCTTTATTCGTCTGAGAAAAACGATCGCACAATCAGTGTGGTGCCTCTGTTTGAAACAATCGAAGATTTGCAAAACGCGCCCAAACTGTTTCAATCACTGCTTCAGGTCAGTGCATACAAAAACTACATCAAGCACAGAAACAACGTTCAAGAAGTGATGATCGGTTATTCCGACTCCGGCAAAAACGGCGGAATCGTTGCCGCTAACTGGGAACTGTACAAGGCGCAAAGAGCTCTGGTCGAATTCGCCAGTACAGAAGGCATACAGCTGCGCCTTTTCCACGGCCGAGGCGGTACCATCGGGCGCGGCGGCGGACCCACTCACCGAGCTATTCTCGCTCAACCGGAAGGAACAGTCGATCATCGCATCAAAATAACCGAACAGGGTGAAGTGATTGCTGCAAAATATGCGATGAACGATATTGCAGTAAGAAATTTCGACCGGCTGGCAGCGGCAGTGATTGAGGCCAGCCTGGCCAGCCCCGATGAAAAGTCCGAGCTGGTCTATAAAGAACGAGTACCGCTATTGGAATCGCTTTCTGCGCACTCCTTCAAGGTTTATAGAGACCTCGTCTACGGCTCCAAGGACTTTATCGAGTTTTTCAATCAAACCACGCCGCTTCCCGAAATCGGCGAGCTGAGAATGGGTTCCAGACCGGCCAGGAGAAAATCCGGAAGCCAATCAATTGATGATTTGAGAGCCATACCCTGGGTCTTTGCCTGGACGCAAAGCCGCTTTATGTTGCCCGGTTGGTACGGCTTCGGCTCGGCTTTCCATGCCGTCGCCGCGTCCGATCCGGCTGCACTTGAAACCATGCGGGCAATGTATTTAGACTGGCCGTTTTTCGCCGGACTGGTGAAAAAAATCGAAACTGCCCTTGCAGTCGCCGACCTCGACATAGCTCGTTATTACGCTGACAATCTCGTGCAATCCGAGCAGTTGAAGAATCAGTACTTCAAGAGAATCGAGCAAGAATTCGAATGGACACGCGACGCGATTCTTTCAATTTCTAAACAGTCGGAACTTCTGGACAATACGCTCTATCTAAGAAAGTCGATTGAACTTCGCAACCCCTATGTTGACCCGCTCAGTTATTTGCAAGTCCAATTCTTGAAAAAAGTCCGCGCTATTGGCGAACAAGCTGATCTCGCCGAGCGGCAATCACTTTTGGATTATGTGCTCATGAGCATAAATGGAGTGGCATCAGGACTGCAAAGCACCGGCTAAATTCTATCGGCATATGAGGAGATGGTGATGCGAACAGCTTCCACGACTGCGCAAGCAAAAAAGCTGAAGGACTTCTTTCTTGAGAAGGCGAAAAGCTGCATTCATCAGCCCAAAGGCATGCTCAAGCATCGCTTCGTGACGCCGTCTTATGATGTCGTTGCCGGCGCAGACGATACAAGCGAAGTGTCGGATCGATCCACCACCGGTCATTATCTGCAAATGTACGATTGGGACGCTTGCTTCTTTTCTCAGGCATCGGTTAAGGCGGGAATTGAAGGTCTCGCCCAGGAAGTCGTCGCCAATTTTCTCAGTCTGCAAGAAGGTGATGGGCACATTCCTCGTACGGTCTCGCCGAGCCGCATTTGGGACAACGGCGATCAATGCAAACCATTTCTTGCTCAGACTCTTCTCTTTTCGTCCGAACAGATGCCCGGCCAGCCGGTCATAGACAATCGCCATTTAGAAGGTCTGGATTGCTATCTCAAGTATTTTGATGCACACCGCAAACATGAAAGCGGTTTGTACTTCTGGCGCAACGTTCTGGAAAGTGGCGTCGACGACAATCTCGCCTTGTTGTATCCCCTGGAAGCGGCCAAAGGTGAGAACGAGGATATCGCTAACTTCCCTGATGGACGGCTGCTTGCAGTAGATATAAACTCTTATCTCGTAGCTGAGTTTCGGGCCATGACCAGACTTGCGAAATTATCCGGCAATGAAAAAATGTCTGCCCAATACGACTCAAAAGCCACTCAACTTGCTGAAAAAATCGATTCGTTGCTCTGGTCTCAAGAAGACTCCATTTACTATAACTATGACCCGAAAACCAAGGCGCATTGCCGATTGCGTGCCTGGACAGGGCTCTGCCCCGTGCTTATGGGCACGACAAATGCGGACCGCACACAGGCAGTGATTGAAAACAACATTATGTCCGGCGAGCACTTTTTAAGAAATGCAGGTATCGCCAGTGTCGCTGCATCCGAGCCTCTGTACAATCAGGCGAAAAGAGGGCTTTACGGGCGGGTGATTTGTTCGAATTGGCAGGGTCCGATGTGGGTTTTGCCCAATGCCCTTGTCGTTAGAGCACTGGTGCGCGAAAAGAAACACGCCGAGGCCAAGAAGGTGGCAGAGCGGGTCATTAATACTCTGGCATCGGGGCTTGAGTCCAAAGGCACGCTTTATGAAAACTATCATGCAGACACGGGAGAACCTTTGTTTGCGCCCCAATTCATGAGCTGGAACAGCCTCTGTCTGGAGCTATTAGGGGTTTTGGACTGATCTTGTCCAGCCATGACTGACCAATTCATATATGATAGATAGAAGTGTCAGCTTTCCCTGTCCAGTAGGATAAGCCATCCATGCAATTTAAGCGTCATGTGCCAATCGCAGCAGTTTTGCTCATAGTTCTTGCCGGCCAAGCGTTTTCACCTTCCGGCATTGATGCAAATGCTAAAGGCAAAAAAGCCAAGAAAGCGGCGAAAAAAGAAACTCCCTACCCGCCGGAATTTAATGATGCCGTCAAATTGGTCGTCTATGAAAAGAAATACAAAGACGCCTTCGATATTTTCGATCGCCTGGACAGAAACGGTTATTGCAGAGACAAAACTCACTATTACATGGCTCTGTGCAAGCACAACATGAATCAAACTCAAGAAGCGGCACAGCACTATCAAGTCGTCTACAACTATTCCAAAGATCCGCAGCTTAAATACCTGGCGGCAGTTGGTTACGGACAGGTGGCCAAATATGCCGCCAATCGTACGTATGCAGGGCAGGGCAACTTGTTTGCTCGCATGTCCACCGGTGCCAGCAATGCCGGAGGCCCATGGAGTGGGGGCGGTGGTGGCGGCGGCGGCGGCGGTGGCTGACGTTAATTTCTTTCTGGGCGGCAGGTTGCCGCCCTTGTCTTAGGTGATGTGTAAAATCTGCCCATGAGTAATTCAGACGATGCAATCGCCGAGTTGAGTGCATTAATTCAAAAGCACAACCTTGGTATGTACAAAGACGGATTGCTGCAACACGTTCTTCTTTCAGCATCGCTTGTACCTATGAGAACTGCCGATCAGGACTTACCAGTCGGCTCATCGAAACTTGGTGGAGAACCTGATCTTCCACCTGATTTCATATGGCCGTTACGAATTGGACAACCACTCTCCTTTGTAGCTCAAATAAATCTTGGCGAAATTCCGGAAATACCGGGCGGCAAACTTTTTGGCAAGGGACTCATATCCTTCTTCTATGACGATATGGTTTGGGGCTTTGATCCCAAGGACAAAGACGGTTTCAAGGTGGTTTTTCTTTCGCAGGAAACCTCTCAATTGAAGCGGACAAAAACCCCCGTTGTTGAAATCAAGAAAAAACTATTCGGAATTTTTCCGCAAACCAGCCGAAAACCAAAGATCTATCAATCGTGCCAATTGATGCCTAAGGTCGTGGCAACGCTACCTGATGAGCTTGATGATACCGGCTTGCCGGAAGACCTGATGGACAATTACTACGAAATGCTGGAAGAAATAGGTGGACACCACCGACTTCTGGGACACAGTGAATCCATTCAGGGTCCGATGCAAATTGAGTGTGAGCTTGTCACGAACGGAAACTACTGCGGAGACAGTAGTGGATACAAGAAAGCCAATCAGTTTGAAGAGTCGGCAAAACAATGGCGGCTGTTGCTTCAAATTGACTCTGAGACTGAGCATTCGGACATGATGTGGGGCGATGCCGGTAGGCTCTATTTCTGGATCAAAGAAAGCGATCTGGCTGCTGGAAATTTCCAGAATTGCTGGCTTATATCGCAATGCTATTAGCCTTCAGTCAAAATTACTGCAACGTAAGCGAAATAGCAGTATCTGAACTACCGCCGATGATCGACACGTTTAGATGTGACTTGTCTTTGACCGCTCCGACATAGCTGACTGACTCCGTACTTTCGACTGAATTCTCAATTGTCCAACCTGCTGCCGCCAGTTTATCCTTGTAGAATTGCACAATCTGGCTTGGTTTGTCAGTCGTGTTGAGCATAATGATAGTCTGCCCGGCTCCGCCTGTAGAACCTGAAGCGGCTGAATTGATCGCCATATTGGTGGAAATTTTGGAGCCCGGATACTGAGGCACCGGAAAGGTGGCTGGATAGTCTTGATTCATGCTGCCGGCAACAGTAGACCCGTCACTGCCCTTCAGCGCAATTTTTGTTCCATCTCCCGATACAGTCACGGAGCTGCCATCTTTACCCGCATACGTCTGCGAACATCCGCACAAAAGGAATATGGTCGCAACACTTGCAACTACAGAAGCGTTTAGATTACTCATTGCAAATTACTCCATTAGTTGTTTGATAACAGTTTGTCCAGGTCACTTTGTAAACGAGAGCGGAAGGCAGCACGGTTGTGGACTCGCTCCAGAGCCTGCTGGATGCGTTTGCGCCCAGCCGGAATGGGTGTCGAGCCGACGAATTGTTTCAGTTCTTGTTCTTCCTGCGCCGTGCACATGGATTCACACGAGCCCACCACATGCGGTACCGACGGAGTAGGGAAACGTTTTTTTATAGTCGAGAAGTTTTCTTTGACGAACTTGAATCCAGGCTGGCGGCCATGCGGGGTTGAAAGTACACTACTCATCAATTTCGGCGCGTCTTGCAATCTGATCTCATTGCCAAGACTGAACTTGAGAGTGCGATCGATCAGCTCAGGCTTTCTAAAAGCCGGCAGCGCCATAATACTGCGTACGCGCTCTTCCGGTGTTTTCGCCGTTCGCCAGAGACTATCAAGTTTTTGATAAACCTTTTCGTCGCCGTTGAAAGCAACGATTGTGAAGATCGGATCAAGCAAATCAGGTTCGACTTTTTTCGAATCAGAAAGATAAATGTTGAACTGCCTGCGCGCTTCGGCGATTGTAGGCTGATCTTGACCAATAGTGCCAAGGGCACAAATCACTTTGGCTCTGGCTGAGCGAACCAAATCACTCTCGTGGGGTTTTGTACTCCAGCCAAATTTTGCCAGAGTTCCACTCAGTCTGTTGCGAACATAGCGCTCGAAATTCGGCATACTCCTGGAGTCAAGCAATCCATAAAGCGTTTCCAGACAGTCTACGCGCAATTCAATAATTTGCGGATCCATTTGCGAATCATATTCATTGAACAGCTGCAAGTAGTTCGACAACGGCAAGAGCCCTGCAAATGTCAGCGACCATTGATCGGACAACAACATAATTCGTTCGCTGACACTGAGCTGATCTACGCCGCTCGACAAAATCGAGCGAAGCCAATGCAGCGGATATTGGACACGATAATAACCGGATGCTCCGGCATTCAAAAGGGGTATTTGATATTTCGGCAGATCGACCATGGGAGCGGTTTTTGATGAGAGTAGAAAACTCAGCTTACTGACTGCGGCCTGCTGCGATTTCAAAACACGCCAGGAAATTGGAATTGCCCAGAGGGCATTGGCATTTTCTGTTTTTGCTCGAGCAGACGGGTCGGTTATGAAACGTGTCTGACCGAGTCGAACGGCCGCTGCGTTTTCCGTGCGCAAAGCTTCTACCAATGGGAACCCAGGCTGATGCACCCAGGCGTGCATGATGTCGGAGACTGGTTTTTGCGAAATTGCCTCCAATGAATTCCAGAGATCACCGGTTGTGGCATTGCCAAACTTATGCTCGCGCATGTAATTTTGCACGCCCGCCTGGAAAGTTTTTTCACCTAGATATGTCTCAAGCATTCTGAGAATTGATGCACCTTTGCTGTAGGTGATACCGTCGAACATTTCGATCGCTTCTAGAGGATTTTTCACTTCAGCATGAATCGGACGAGTGGACATCAACTCGTCAATCTCCATTGCTCCGAGCCTATCCAATGTGAAGAACTCCCAGGTTTGCCAGTCCGGGCGTACGAAATCAACGGCTTTGTTGGACATCCAGGTGGCGAACGCTTCGTTCAGCCAGAGGTCGTCCCACCACTTCATTGTTACCAGATCGCCAAACCAGAGGTGAGCCATTTCGTGAGCGACTACTTCGGAAACACGCTTTTGCGTGTCTACCGAAGCATGCTTCTCGTCAACAAGCAGCGTCTCTTCACGGAAGGTGATAGCACCGAGGTTCTCCATTGCGCCCGCTTCAAATTCGGGAATGGCAATGAAATCGAGCTTACTGCCGGCATAAGGCTGCGCAAAATAATTGATGAAAAAAGGCATCATCTTAACGGCTTGATTGCGAGCAAAGAGTCCTAGTTTTTCAGAACCCTTTACAGCCCAGACTCGAATGGGCACGGAATTCGCTACAACTGCTGGTGTAGAGGCAAACGGACCGACGAGCAAAGTGACAAGATAAGTAGACATCTTGGGAGTTGGCGCGAACTCAACGATTCGTTTATTTGACCCCTTCTGTTTTTCTTCTCTTGCAATTGCGCTGTTTGAAATCGCCGTATTGCCCTGGTCGACACTAACTTTGAGTTTGAAGGTTGCCTTGTAGTCAGGCTCGTCAAAGCACGGAAACATTCTTCGGGCATCGGTAGGCTCCATTTGCGTAGCACCTAAAGTAATGGTGCGCCCTTCGCTGTCACGCGTTTTCGCTTTGTAAAAGCCGCACAGCTTGTCATTCATGCGCCCGGAAAATTTGATGTTAAGCCTGTACTTCCCGGTCTCAATTGGGTTGGAAAGCAAGAAAGTAACTACTTGTTCGCTTTTAGAGACCGTGACATTGGCAGCGGCTTTGCCGGACTTGCGGTCGGCGGCAAAATTCAACTCGGCGCTGTCGATCGTCAATCCCTGCGAGTTTACATAGATGCGGTCTACAGTTTGATGAGCATTGACTACGATCGATTCGCTGCCTTTAAAAAGTCCGCGCTCCAGGTCAGGCTCGATGAACAGGTCATAGCTTTCAGGCGTTACGCTTTTGGGCAGCCGGAAAGAATCGGTAGTCGGGGTCAAATGTGCCGCCACCTTGGTTTGTCCGGATATCTGACAGGCAGGCAAAAGGAACAATGCCGCAACGAGCGATAGCGAAATGCTTTTGAAAAGCTTCACGAAAGACCTCATTATTAGTCGATTGATTTGTTTTGTTCGATGTATTCGCGAAATAGCGATTTCAGGTTCTTGCCATTGATTACATCTCTGGGTTGGTATTCCGCAACCTTGTTTTCGTAAGCAATGGAGCGGGCCAGCATCAATGGTTTGCCGTCATGTCCGAAGATTTTCGAAGATGTTTCCCTCTTCAATACCCCCGGAGAATCAATCGTATAAGTTGAAATTTGTTCGGCCGTTTGCACGGTTTTGATCTTACCTGTTGCTTTGTCCACTCTCAATTGAGTGTCCAGCGTATTCTTCACAAAACGCTCGCTGCTTACTTCCAGAGGTTCGCTCGAGCGAATCAGCTGAACGATTGTGTCTGCGCCACCGTCTACGGTATCAACATAAGGGGCGGGATTGAATTCCCAGATTTCTCCCTGGGCATCCGTTTGTGTGCCCCATACACCGTTGCCTTTGGCAATCACTGTGCGCTGAGTGGAATCCTCTTGGCGAGTCAGATAATTATACTGATAAGCATTTGTCTGGCTGTCTTTATGCCAGGTCCCGGCCAGCCATTTCGGAATTTTGTACCAGTTATTCGAATCACCGGTCGAGCCGGGCGGCAAATTGGCGGCATCAAATAATTGTCCGGGCTGAAGCTTTGCCTCCACCGGGTCGGCCACGTCGCTATGGTTTATCTCTGCTTTTAAAGTTTTCCCTTCGCTTGAGCCGGCCAGCAAAAACAGACCGGATACAGCAAGGGCAACAAGAGTTTGTCTCTTATGCATGTCGGTTTCCCCCAGGCGGGAGATCATACCGCATTAGATTATGTAGGAGGCTTTTGAAACCAAAACACTAGAGGTTCCCGTCAGGGAACCTCTAATAAAAACTATTTGCGAACCGATATGCCTTTAAGCTTTGTCCTTGAGGGCGGAAAAGAACTTATTAACCCAACTCTGCTTGAGCCACTCATTTTCAGTGATGGCCAGGTCAAGCTTTAATTGACAGTCTTCCAATTGAGCTGCTTTGACTTCCAGAGCCGGAAGCCGCTCGAGCCAAACACTCTGGGCCGTTAGCATTTCATCCAATTGACCGAGTCTGGATGTAGCCAAATTGAGGCGGCGATTGGTTTCCACAACCAGCTCATTAACCTGCATCAAGTGAGAAAGCAGGTTCAGAATCAATTTGCCTTCCTCGTTCGAACTTCCTTCGGATTCCCCGGTCGAAACAACCTCTGCCTCCACATCCGGTGCTGAGGTGACTACTTCCAACTGCGCGCGTTCGAGCAGATCCTCAAGACCGGTAAGGTCTAGCGGGTTACTGTTTGAACTTGAAAGCGGCTCGCTGCTCATGTAAAACTCTTTCTAGTAATTTCTAAAATGTCTAGCCGACTGTGCCATTATCTGTGGTATCACGGATAATGGCAACGCTTGGCTACCTGACAATTACGGCTATTTGCGCTTAAACCAGTGCCGAACGTAGTATCCCAACGTCAAAGCCATCAATCCGAAGGCCAGAGCGAAGAGCAAACCCACCGAGGAAACCATGGCCCAGAATCCGGCCGGTTCGGTTTCGCGTAGAGCGAGCATTTCGTTGAATACGTCCTCGATAGGCTTTGCATATGCAGTCGAAATACTGCACACATACGCTAATGGGAGTGCCTGCGCCAGGCGTTTGAGAGCAATCATTTGGCGGGCGCAACGTAAGCTGGTGCGCCCTCAGGCGGCTTTTCTTCCGGCAATCCTTTTTCTCTCCACTCTCGAATGCCACCGGCCATTGAGAGCACATTGGTGTAACCCATCTTTTGAATATTGACAGCAGCCAAAGCAGATCGATAACCACCGCCGCAATAGAGAACGATCGGTGCGTTGTAGTCCGGTATCAATTTTTCGATGTCGCGCTCCATAATGCCACGTCCGATGTGACTGGCTCCACGGGCGTGTCCGTCAAGCCATTCATGATCTTCTCTGACGTCGATCAAATGGAATTCGTCCTTGCGGTCGAGTTTTTCCAGAACTTCTTCAGTGCTTATCTCGCGGACTTGTGACTTAATGTCCGCCACAAGCTTCTCGAACGCTTCCGAATGCTTCATTAAAGACCGATACCTTTGTTCAATCCGATTTGCCGAAGACGCGACTCTAAGCCGACATTTATAACAGCATCACAGAAAAAGGTCATCATTTTAGTTTCCGACGCCAAGTCATGACATAATAGTCACTTCGCACGGGCGGAAGTCCGTGCATGTTGCCTCTTGAAAAAAACGCGAGGTGCATTCATGCTCTTTGAAAGAAGCGTGCCGAAGATCAAACTTTTCGGCACTGAAATCCCTGAGCCGCGGGTGTTTATAGATTTCCTGGGCTTCGAGACACACGTCAAGCAGATAAGAGACAAGCGCGGAGCCTCGATCTGGCCGGGCTGGTACGACCATGCCGCCTATTACAGCATCGATCTGCCGCCGGAGAAGATGTTCGGTCCGGGCGAAGTCGTGCCTGTTCCGGATAGCATTAAGGCTCCTGATTACGAGTTCGAAATCGCCTGTATTGTCGGCAAGTCGGCTCTGATCGTCGATGAAAAGGAAGCACTTCAATTCTTCAAAGACCACTGCTACTTGACTATCTGCAACGACTGGTCGGCACGCGACGTTCAAAAGAAAGATATGGACGGGCTCGGGCCAACCAACAGCAAATTCATCATTGGTAAGAGCTTCGGACCGAAACTCGTGCCCGCCAGAGACATCAAAATGGATGAAAACGGCGTGCTGGACGCCGAAATGATACTCAGAATCAATGGCACGGAGCGCGCTCGTTCCAACTACAGCTCGCTATATCACACCCATCCGACCAAGGGCAACAAGCAAGCCTGGAGTTTTCCGAGACTGATAGCCTGGCTCGGCAAGCAGAATATAGCCGTTCACGAAGGATATGTGCTGGGCTCCGGAACAGTTGGAAATGGCTGTATTGCCGAATTTATGGCAAAAACGGATCCGCAGACAGGAGAGGAGCTTGCGCCTGCCAAATTCGGCTGGCTTAAGGACGGCGATGTCGTCACCATGGAAGTCACAGGTATAGGCGTACTGGAAAACAAGGTTAAAGTTGGCTGCAAAGAATATGCGACAATCAAATAAAACAGCTGTTAAAGCCAAATCCAAAGCAAAAAGCATTCAAT
>JBGAVL010000136.1:0-15209 GCA_044228145.1 Obscuribacteraceae bacterium (SeqCode) | reverse complement strand
GCAAAGGTTATGTGTGCCAGAGGTTCGCAACCAGCTATCTGCCGACCACAAGTTTGATACCTGTACTCGCCAAAGCTCAATCAGAAGCACAACCAGCCGAGAATCAAACTGATGCGTCCGCCCCTTATCTCGTTTCTGCCATCAGCGACTATTCGATAACGCGCAAAGAGGGAGTCGTATTCAGCTCGAGGCTGCGTTCTGCCGCCGGTCTCGACGACTTGAGCTATACGCTCGAAGAAGCACAGACCATTTTTGACCTGGGAAAACTGACCTCGACACGCTCTAAAATGTTGACCAACCAGGAAGTGAAAGAATCCCTTCCTGAGCTGTTTTCCAAATACCCGGTCGTGCACTTCGCCGGGCACGCAGTCTTCAATCCCGACGAACCTTTGGCATCAGGGTTGGTCCTGGCCGACGGCAGCATTCTTACAGCCGCCGCCATTCTTCAAGGCAATCTGCTCAGAACTCACTGCGGAAAACTCCTCGTCCTTTCCGCCTGCCAGACCGGCGTCAACAAAGTCACAGCCGGCGGCGAAATCCTCGGACTGGCCCGCGCTCTCATGTACGCAGGCATGCCAAATCTCGTCCTCAGTCTGTGGGAAGTCGCCGATCGCTCGACAGCCACTCTGATGAAAGATTTCCATGCAGCCTGGCAGGGAGGAAAAATCTCGATTTACGAAGCACTGAGGCAAGCGCAAATTCAAGCACTGCAAAACGGGCACCCCATTCACGCCTGGGCTCCATTCGTCCACATGGGGATAGATTAAACAGAAAAGAAACAATGCCAGCGGCCCAGAACGCGGTGTTCGGCGCGGCGGTGTTCGTGCGCGGCTATATCCTGTGTGGCACCGCTCGTGCCAGTATTAACTCTCAATCGGGAACAGTTTCGAGCTTATTGATATCATTAGGCCTGTTTGGGTCTCGGCCTGAGAGGTTGAATGATGTCATTGAAAGTTCTTGCGCAAGCTTCCGCAATTTGTTGTCTGGCCCTTTTGGCATCACATTCGGTGCAGGCACAGGGAGGCACGGCGGGCAGCACGGGCGCCGCAAGCGATCCTATGGCGATCTACAGGCAAGCGGGCATCTCCCAAGAGCAGGAGATGCGCATTCGTCAGTTAGCGAAAGACTTCGAAGATCAAGCGCGCGTCAAAGCTAAGCGCATGATGGGCTTGATTCAGGAGATGCATCAACTCTCGCTGGAGACAGATCCTGACGAGAAGGCTGTTCTGGGAAAGCAAGACGAGATCAATCAAGTCACAGCCGAAATGGCCAATGACCGCATCAAACTGTTGCTGTCGATTCGCAAACAATTGACCGATGCGCAAAAGCAAAAACTCGTCGGCATGATGAAGGAAGGCAGCTCCGCGCCATCTCAATAGTGTAGGGGTGACGCCATGCGTCGCCCGGTTTTTGTCTGGTCTTCCATGCACATTATGGAAACCGCGCACCAGGAAAGAAAAATGCCAACAACGACTAAATCAGCCGACATTAAACTCTACCGTGAATTCAACGCACCACTGAAAGCGGTATGGGATGCCTGGACAGATCAGAAGCAAGTAGCGCAATGGTGGGGACCACGCGGGTTCACCATAACAACTCACAGTAGGGATTTGCGAAGTGGTGGCACGTGGAAGTACACGATGCACGGTCCGGATGGAGTCGACTACGAGAATTTCACCAAATATATTGACGTGGAGAAGCACAAAACCCTTGTTTACGATCATGGCGGCACAGAGACTTCAAATGCGCTTTTCAAAGTAACTGCGCTATTTTCCGAGGCTGAAGGGAAAACGAAAGTCGATATGACAATGACGTTTCCTACCGTAGAAGCAGCCGAAACGACTGGAAAATTCATCAGAAAAGCAGGTGGTGATGCGACATGGGATCGCCTGGCGGAATACCTGGAAAAGAAAATTGGCGGCAAAGAGAAATTCATTATCAATCGCTCTTTCGATGCGCCAATAGACCGCATGTTCAAGATGTGGACCGACAAGGAGCACGTAGCAAATTGGGCGGCACCAACCGGCTTCACGATGAAGTACATCCACTGCGATCTGAAGGAGGGCGGCAAATCCTTCTACTCGATGACGGACGGCAAGGACGTCACCATGTATGGCCGCTGCCAGTACATTGAAGTCAGAAAACCGGATCGCGTCGTCTACACACAACAGTTTTGCGATGAGAAGGAAAACGTTTCGCGCCATCCGATGGCGCAGACCTGGCCGGAGAGTATGCTGACGACCGTGCAATTGACGCAAGAAGGTCCAGACAGAACCCGAATTACTCTCACATGGGAAGAAGACGGAACATGGAGTAGGGAAGAATTGGAAACCTTCGTCAACGCCCGAGACGGCATGACTCAGGGTTGGACAGGATCATTCGACAAACTCGAAGAGTATCTCGAAAAACAGTAGGATCAGACTTCGTCCGCTCCGGGGCGCATTGCCATGAAATGGACAGTAGCGAAGCTCTTGCTGAAATCGACTTTTGAAACTGTTCCAACAGGAATTGAAATGCGCCAGAAATTATCGAGCGGCATTCCGAGTGCATGAACTATGACACTGCGGACGATGCCTGCGTGTGTAACGAGCGCGACGCGTTTTCCATCATATTGTTCGATAATTTCCGATATGCGAACTTTCGTGCGCTCGTACATATCTTCAATCGACTCACCGCCAGGCGGTCTCATGCGAATCGGATCCGCTGTCCATGCCTTGTATTCATCGGGCGAATTCCTTTTCAGATCTAAATAGGTTCGGCCTTCCCAATCGCCGACGTGCCATTCGTTCAATCCTTCCGCTCGCAAGATCGGCAGGTTGGTTTGCCCGGAAATTGATTCCGCCGTCGCAATAACGCGTTTTGCAGTGCTGGATAAAACAACGTCAGGTGGGCGTGACATCAGCCATTCTGCGAGCGCTTTCGACTGCTTCAATCCCTCGTCGGTCAACTCAGCCTCGGGGTCGGAGTAAAGCCGGCCTTCCTCAGTCGCGCGTGTATGCCCATGCCGGATTAACAAGAGCGTGGTGATGCTCTCTTCGGGATGCAGAACTTCTTTCTTTTCCGCAGCGGCTTTCGGAAGCGCGTTACCAGAGCTGGAGACTTCGGAATTTGAATTGTCTGCCATAGCTACTTGCCTAATCCCCACTACGCTCTGTATAGCGTTCAATTGCAATTCGGTCCCAAATCTTGTTGGCAGTAACCTCGACATTATCATCAACCAGTTCAAACTGAGCATTCTTCATCCGACATTCACCACGCCCAACCATCCACATGCCGTAGCTGACATAGGTTGTATCCATAGGAACATCGATTACCAAGGCAAATGTCTGCCAATCGGAAGTGCCCGATATTAGCGAATCGTACATCCCGTCTGTTAAATGCCAAGTTTTCTCAGCAGCCGTCAGCCACAACCCAGCACCTTTCCCATCAATTTCCCTGGTCGATAGGTCTGCCTTGAATTGAATTTTTTTTCCTCGGCACAATTGAGGAGAAGCAACCAGCTTCACTGCGCCAATGCCTTCAATATCAACTGCTTGTGTGGAATTCAACGAAACTACACCGTCGTCGTCCCGAAGGCTATAGACCATTTGGTTGGACCGGTCTGCATGTTTCCACTCAGTCATTTTCAGTCACACAAAACAGATAGCGTCCGAATAACAGTTTACTTTTTCTTGTTGCCTTTGCTGGTCACAGCGCCCGATTCATCAGGCGTCGCTTCCGTCAAATAATCTACATCAAGTTCGTTGGTGAGTCCGTAAACACTGCGCACTGCCATCAGGGACGATATCTGCGCATTCGTCAGTGGCTTTGGCCCACCCAAAAGGTGCGCGACCAGCAGCGTCTGCGCCTGGTGCTCTACAGTTTCAAGCTTGAAAAACGCGTCCCAAATGTCTTTACCGAGGCAGAGCGCGCCGTGGTGGTCGAGCATGAGTGCGTCACACTTCTTCACAAAAGGCTCGATGCTTTCGACCACTTCATCGGTGCTAGGTGTCGCATACGGTGCCACAGGAATGCCTCCGAGCGTACACACCACCTCGGGCAATGCCGGTGTGGAGAGACTCACGCCGGCGACCGTAAAACCAACAGCGATGGTCGGATGAGCATGCACCACAGCATCGATATCCTGCCGCAAGCGGTACGCGGCCAGATGCATCTTTAATTCGGTGGAAGGCAAAGCTGAGTGGGGGTCGAGCGGATTTCCCTGCAAATCGGTCAAAACCAGCTCACTTTCATTTATCCGACCCTTACAGACCCCTCTGGGAGTAGTCAAAATCCGGTTTTCGCCCAATCGAATACTAAAATTTCCCTCAGTGCCGGTGATATACCCCCGCTGGTAGCAAAGCCGCGAAACCTCGGCCAGTGCCTGCCTTGCGGTCAATTCTTCAACCGATTTACTCATTTTCCGACACCCTTCAGCCTGACAACAATCTGAACAAAAGTTTATGGCAGGCTATTATATCGAGTAGACTACTACTCTCAACCTATTAGATAGCTGGTGAGCCACGCCTTGCCCGTGCAAGTGTCAGGAATCCTGTGGAACCAGTCAGGTCATCCAAATGCGTTGTCCCGAATGTGATGTAAGAAATTCAGTAGCCGCTCGCAAATGCGCCGAGTGCGGCAAGGACTTGCCGCGCAAACGAACGCCTTTGCCATTTATAGTCGGCGGCATCGTGGTCATCGGTTTGGCGGGCGCGGGGCTGATGGGTATCGGCGCTGCCATAACCACCAAGAAAGATCCGCAAAATGATCTGGCGGCGGTGGCAAAACGCGTTGCGGGCGGACCTAAGAATCCAGCAGATGCGGAAAAATTAAAATCCGATCTGGATAAAGCACTCAAGGAATACTTGCGCAAAGCCGGAGCAATGAGCACCGCAGAGCTCGCAACAGCGTTGCAAACGGCACTGCCCACTCAGACTTATGAAGTTCATATTGTCGAATTGCCGCGCGGCTTGAAGATCGTCGAAATCGACACAATGCTTCAGGCGTCCAACTATCTTGTGATCAAAAACGAAACCGACACCAAGGTCGTAAACATTCCCGGCTTGGAAGTTTGTGACGGAGCGCAAGTGATCAACGACACCGCTGGTCCGGTGCTTATTTGCGTAGGACACACTGCGGGGCAGGGACCGCGCCACCCGCAAGTCAAAGTTTATGCTTTGATGCCTGATGCAATTCGCGACCAGTCGGAAAAATCAGTACCGCCAATTAAAGGCGAAGGCAACGCAGCATTCGCGAAAAACAATAAAGACGTCAACGTTGAAGTTTCGCTCTATTCAATCGGTGTCGCCGAGGGAGCCTTTACTAACTTGTCCAGCGTGGCGGCAACAGCCGAAGACGAGTTGCTCAAAACAACCCTAAAATGGGACCACGGAAAGTTCACCGGTGAAATCCCGGGTGGGCGCGGTCAGCTGGCTGCACTGCATGCAGTGGCACGCAGTCTGAAATTCGGCGAAGTCGCACCTGAATACAAATCCTATCTGTCATCAAACGCTCAAGGACAAGTCGAAAGTCTCAAATCGACGCAACCCTCGGCTTTCACTCTTTCAAAGATCAAATCCACGAGCAAGAGAAGGCGCCAGACATCCAATCGGTACGGACTCTTCTCACCAGCCGGATCATATATTGTCGAACTCACGCCTGCCGGCGGAAACAGTTCAGGCTCATGGGTGGCAAATGCCGTGACCAAAGCCGCTGGTGAAGAAATTCAGAGCGCGCAAATGCCCGGACAGCCAAAAGCAATGCCGAGCGCAATGGTGCCGTCGGTGGTGCGTCAGAATTTGCCCAGCGAAACAAACACAAGCGAAACATCCACTACAGCAACAACAAAAACTGCAGCACCGATTGTTGAGAGGCGTGGTGAAAAACAAATACCTGTAAAAGTCGAGGAACATTTGGCGCCGTTGAAAACCGAGCCGGCAAAGGTTGTTGAAGCACCAAAGGTAGTCGAAATGCCGCGGGTGGTTGAAAAACCAAAGAAAGAACCGGCACCACAAATTGCTGAAGCGCCTAGAACACCTCCGAAGTCGGGCTTGGCTGTCTCACGAGATCCGTCTATCAAAGATGCGCCGGCTGTTACACCGACACCTGGCTTTATCAAAACGTCCAGTGACCCGACTGTTCAACTCCGTCGCGGACCGAGCGGGGTTTACAGAACTGTTATGAGGTTATCGAGAGGTGACCAGGTCGAAATAATCGGCAAGAGAGACGGCTGGCTGAAAGTACGCTCAAACGGACGGGAAGGCTTCGTCCCAGAGAGCCTGATCAGCTCTTCGAAACCTATAGGAGAACCCACTCGCGAGACCGCACCGCCACGCCAGGAGGCTGCCGCTCCGCGCCAGTCCAGCTCGAGTTCAGGGACTCGCACAGAAAGGCGCCGCGATCGTGAAGAAAGTCGCCAGTCAAGCAGCAGCCGCTGGAGCTCGTCTCGCTGGCCCCGTAAAACCCAGGAAAGCTCCACGCCTGTGCGTTCTACGCCACACGCCGAAGAGCCACCGGCATTCGTGCCTTAATAGCGGTCAGGATACCTTAACAACGCCTTCGTGATATATTTGATGGCCGGGACGTGGCGCAGCTTGGTAGCGCGGTTGCTTTGGGAGCAATAGGTCGCAGGTTCAAATCCTGTCGTCCCGAGGTTTTTCAAGAAAATCGGACTCTTCTAGTTACCCACTGTGTGCCCACTTTGGGGCAAGTGGACCAGCGGTCCGCAATCTGGTAAATCGTCCTCATTCGATGAGGAATCACCGATAGTTGCTCTCTCCCACAAACGCGTGGTAGAAGGGCGACACAGGCAGTCCGTGGCCGTTGAGAACTATTCCGGTTGGAAAATTGGATCGGGCATAACTTAAACGTGTAGGACGCTCTATGCCTTCATTCCAGACTTGAAGCGTGCAACCATCAGGAAGAACTTCGACCTGCGCGCGCGCGAATTTCCCTCCACTGGCTGCAACAGAAAATCCTCCATCACCTTTTATACTGAAATGACCGTGACTGGCTTTGAACTTGAGGGAAATTTTGTTCTCGTTCAAGCTGAGCTTTTCCGGCACGGGAATTTCACAGTTGAGAGGCTGATGATATGCGTATTGTAAAAGGGCATTTGAAAGCCGATTGATAAGTTTGCCTTTGCTACTCGGATGAAGATCGTTCTTGTCACCCAAGTCAAAGGCAGGCACCAGATAGACATTTCTCACATCCGTCGCTGTCCGTTGTGCGTCCCAGAAAAGAGGCAACGCAGAACGTCCGACAGTTTGTGTATACAACCCACATCCAGGTATCTGAACAAAGAAGAATGGGAAATCATCTTCTTCCTGTCCCCACAAATCTCTATAACCTTCGATGAGGTTGAAGAACTTCTTGCCATACGTGGTTCCCATTCCGACATCAGCCTCACCCTGATACCAGACCATTCCTTTGATGGCGAATGGGATCAATGGGCTTACGAGTTCGTCAAATATCCGTTTGTGTTTCGAGGATTGGCTTTGCCCAGGACTTCCAGCAACTTCTGTGGGCGACCATTCGTCAATTGAGGTTCCGCTGCGGCTGCAGCAAATAACGCCGATTGGAACTGCCAACTTCTTTGCCAGTGAGCTGCCCGTACCAAGTGCAACAGCGGAAAAATCCAAAACGTTTTTGGAAGAAGCAGTATCCCAGCTATTGGTATATGAAGTTTTCGGTAGATCGGACCCAGAACCTTGGGCCTGATATATGCGCACGTTGTGGCCGATGTTTGCTATTAAATCGTCAGATTCAGCGGTAAACTTCACTTCCATCGCCAAATTCGATTGCCCGCAGCACAGCCACACTTCGCCGATCATTACATTATTGAATTCAAGCGAATTGCGACCTTTGAGCTTCAGTGAATAAGGGCCGCCTGATGATTCTGGTTCGAGCCGAACGCTGAACTTGCCATCACGCGAAGCTACTGTGCTCACGGTCTGCTTGTTTAGCTGAATCGTAACTTTCTCTCCGGGGGAGGCGGTTCCCCAGACTGGAATTTTTTGGTTTGACTGCAGCACCATATTGTTGCCGAATATCTTTGGTAAAGAAACATCGGCAAAGGCGGACGGAGCAGCCCAGAAGTAGAGTACTAGAGCGGCAAAAACAACCAACCCTTTCTCAGCAAACCTGGTTTTGTCGGCATCATAATGACTGAAAAATTTCACTGCTGACTATGTCTCCAATTCGATTGAAATTTATCTGCTTTCTATATTAAGCGAGATTTGCTCTTTGAAAGTGCCTTCCGCTTCGCGCTTGTCAACAGTCGAAAGCGCTGACGACAAGAAGGGTGGGCGCTGGTGTATCTTTGGAACTCTGTTAGGCTTCTTCATCATGCACGAGCGAGTGGCTCGTTTTGCTGCTGTTCCTTCCACTTGAGATACCTTGAATTGCGATCTGGATGCGCGGTGGTTTCGTAGTGATGCGTGGTGGTTTGCAGCTGCGGATCGAGAGCGACTCGGCGGTCGAAGACAAAACATTCTCCTTGCCAGTGAGCGCCACCAACTTCCTCAAAGTATCGCAAGATGCCGCCATCCAACTGGAAGACATTGTCGAACTCTGATTCGCGCAAAAAGAGTGCTGCTTTTTCACAACGAATTCCGCCTGTGCAAAAAGACACTATGGTTTTGTCCTGAAGATCTGCCCTGATATCATCAGCGGTGCCCAAAACAGCATTCGGGAAATCGGAAAACTGTTCTATTTGCAAATTCAAAGCTCCGTTAAAGGTTCCAATTTCAACCTCAAAGTTATTGCGTGTATCGAGCAGCACCACTTTCCGTCCGCTATCATCGTGCCCCTGATCGAGCCATCTTTTCAGAGTCTTAGCGTCGACGGAAGGAGCACGTGATTCTCCAGGACAAATCATCGGGTGTTTCATAGTGATGATTTCTTTCTTGAGCCGAACAACCATGCGCCGAAATGGCTGGTGATCTGAAATAGACACTTTTACATCGATGTTGTTGAAACGCTGCGCAAAAATCTCATCGTTGCGCAAGAAATCGAGAAACTCATCAACGGACGAGCGCTCTCCAGCCATGAAGAAATTGACACCTTCCGGAGCAATGATGAAACTGCCCAGGAGACCGAGTTGCACTGCCCTCTCCTTCAAAATAGTGCGCCAATCGGACGGATTGGGAATCTCGACAAACTTATAGGCGGCAATATTGACAATTTGCATAGCGCACATTATATACGCAAAGCCAATTGTGGTCTCCAGAGATTCCACATCCAACTTTCGAGTCGTTCGGCTTCGGCTGAAAGTGCTGCCATCTACTCTAGATATCCAAATGCGAAATCAATTTCTTCGCTTGTTCCGCGTCTTTCTCCGCCCCAGCCGCATCGCCAAGTTTCCTCCGAATTTCCGCGCGGACCTCATAGCCCTCCTTTAGCCATCGGTCCTGCTTCACGGCAGCCTCCGCGTCGGCAAGCGCTGCTTTCGCATCGCCGTTTTCCAGCTTTATCGCCGCTCTATTCACATAGCTAATCGGTGCCACCATCTTCCCGGCAAAAGCCTGAGCAAGATGTTGCTGCGCTTCCTTCTTCATGCCGAGCTTATTCTCAACACGCGCGAGCCACGTCGCAGTCGTCGACGATTTGGGATTCAATTGATATGACTTATTCAAATCACTGAGCGCCGAGCGCATTTGTCCCATCATCACAAATGTGACAGCACGCTCGCGATAACCTGGCGGATACTCCTCAAGACTTGTCGACGCGTTGAAATCCTGCATCGCCTTCTCATACTGACCAGCACATCGGAAAAATTCGCCGGCCAAGCGATGTGAGCGAGCAGGGAATGTTTCGCGCGCGCGCAATTGAGCCAGCGCATTCAAAGCCTCATCCATTTTGCCGACACTCAAATAATAGTATGCAGCCTGCGACCATTCCACACCGCGCACATTCTGATCAGCAGGATTGAAATTCAAATACTTCAACGCTTCATCATACTTCTGCTGAAAGGTATAACACAAGCCAAGATTGGCACCATAACTGCCGTTATTGTCACCGATTTCGACCGCCTTCTTCAGCATGCGCTCAACTTCATCGTACTTCGCAAGGCGAAGCAGATTAATAGCCGAGCCATAATAGTTGTACGCATCTCCTGGATCAATGGCAATCGCGCGTTGATAATCCGCGACCGCCTCGCCAAACATATCGCAGGATTCGTAAATCATTCCGCGCTTCGCATAACCTTCCGCAGAATCCGGCACCAGAGTAACCAGCTTATTTGCATCCACAAGAGCCTTGTCATACTGAGCGATGTTCATATACCCGAACGAACGATTCGCCAGCGCTTGCAAGTAATTCGGCTTTAATTTGAGTGCCTGCGTAAAATCATCGATGGCATTGGTTCGCTCATCTCGCATAGCATGCAGATTGCCGCGGTTTAGATATAATTCTGGATCATCGGGACTCTTCTCAATTTCATTCGTCCACTGAGTAAGAGTTCTATCCAAAAAACGCTCCGGTCGATGAAATCCAGTTGTCCCTGTGACCTCCTTGTGGGGAGAAAGAAATTGACTCACCAGAGTCCAAGCAAAAGCAATCCCAGAAAGCAGGACAATTGCCACAACCACAACAGCCACCGGCGTTTTCTTCGCCGCGACTTGAGGTTTGACCTTCCGCTCATGAGGTCGAATCGGCCGCCCATCGGAAATTCGCTCCAGATCTATGTGCAAATCAACGGGCGTCTTGTAGCGATTGTCCCGATGTTTCTCCAAACACCGCGCAATCACTTCCTTCATGTCCGCGGTGATACCGACATTGTTCGGCAGTGGCGGCGCGTCTTCATTCAGATGGCGCAAAATTACCTTCACCGAATTCTCAGCGGCAAAAGGAGACTTGCCGGTTAGTACCTCATGCATAATGCAACCAAATGAATAAATGTCCGACCGCGCATCAATCTCGTCGCCCGTGCATTGCTCGGGGCTCATGTACAGGGGTGTTCCGAGCAGCTCGCCTGTCTGCGTCAACTTCGTCTTGTCGGCGCTGTCCTGGTCGGAAATCTTTGCTATGCCGAAGTCGACAATCTTCACCATGTCATTGCCTTCTGGCGTTTTCGTCATCAAAATATTGCTGGGCTTCAAGTCGCGGTGCACGATGGACTTCTGCTGCGCATGCACCAGCGCCTCGGCTATTTGCATAAATATCGGCAGCGCCCGCGTCTGCGAAAGACACGTCTGCGCCTTCAGCATCATGTCCAGACCGTCGCCCTCGACAAAATCCATGATTAAATATGGCGCACCGTCGGTCGACGCGCCCACGTCATAAACCGAGACAATATTGCCGTGCACGAGTGTCCGCGCAGCGTGAGCTTCGTGCTCCAGCCGTTTCGCCAAAATCTTCCTCTCAGCCACCCGAGGGGAAATCATCTTGAGCGCGAAAAGCTTTTGCGTCTCGCGGTCCAGTACCTTATAGACCTCACCCATGCCGCCCGAGCCGATGTGCCCGAGCACCTCATAACGTCCATCCACCAGCTCTCCAACCTGCAATCGCCCGCCCGCCAAGGCATCATCGTCGCCAGGGGTATCACCGGTAACTTTTTGTGGGTTTTCTTGCATCTTCGCTATGCTCAATTGGGTACTTAATTCATATGCCCGCCTGCACACCCCTCGCACGTTAATCTCGACTCTAATTTTTGAGGACCACCCCGTGACCGCCGACAGCGCCGCAACCAAGCCCAGGAAGTCCTGGCTCAAGCTGGTCTTGTTTACGTTTCTTTGCCTGATCGTGGCATCTGCCGTAACTGGCTGGTTGCTATTCGGGCACTACGCGGTGCTCTTCTACTGGAACGGTGAGCTAGACAAAGCGCTCGTGGTCGCAAAAATAGATAGCGAGCAAGGCAGGGTGCGCGTTGAGCAGGTATTTAATGATGCCATTAAGGCAAAAGTGGCGCCGGACATTTTAATGCGCATGTACCGGGTCTACGGCATGTCCCTTTACATGCAAGATGAAATCGCGCGCGCCGACGAGCAAATCGATAAAGCCATTGCGCTGGGCACCCCTGAGCCGCCCACCAATTACGCAGTCGCCGATCAGCTCACCCACGCATGGCAAGACCGTGCGACAGAGCGCCATTATCACTGGCTCACTGACCCTAAAGGGCCGGACGGCGTTAAGGATCAGGAGATGTCGGTGAAGGTGGCCGAGGCTGCCTTTGGACCAGACCATGAACAGACGATTTTTAAAACTACAGGGCTGGCGAAATTGTATGCCGACACAGGACGCCATGCCGAGGCGGATAAACTAATCGACCAATGCGTGAAATCCGTTGAAACAAAGAAATCGGCTCGGGTCGCCGCCTGGTATGTCTATGCAATACTCGCTCACATTCGCGCCGTCGAGCATCGATACAAAGAAGCGGTAGCCGCCTACTTCAAGACCCGCGAAGTGGCAGCCAACGAAGACGACAGCAACCGCGGTTGGAATGAGATGCTCTCAGGGTTGAGGTTGCATAAAAATCTGGAAAACCCGTTGTTGAAACAAACGCGCGTCCTTCTCAACAAAGGCAATTATACCGAGCTCGATCGGCTTGCAGAGAAATATATCAAAGAGAAAACCGCTTATTGGGACGGCTTTTGGGCGCTGGATTATCTCACTACGCCGCTGGAATTCGGGCAGAACGTCAACGACATCTGGTACAACCAGCTAAAACTCGACCTCAATACCTGGCTCGCCAAGAATCCTAACTCCACCCTCGCACGCACATCGCTCGCCAACTTGCATATCTATAGAGCGTGGGCAGTGCGGGATTACGACGAAGATGGTTCGAAATTCAACAACCTAATGAATGAAGCAAAAAAGACGTTGGCGGCCTCACCTGGCATTCAGGACAAATCCCCGCATGCCTATGTCCCGATGTTGAGGCTGACATATCTAGACAACAAGGACGAAGCACTGAAAGTAAACGCAAGTGCTGTCAAACGTTGGCCTACTTTCTTCAGCATCGACAACTGGTCTTCTAGGTTGCTCTCTGCCAATTTATTGGGTACTCAGGGAGACCAGCAAAACTACATCAACAAGAGAGCAGATACTACAGGTGGTGCTCAAGGTGATAAGTTGTATGCTCGCTTTGCCTGGCGATTTTTCGAAAACGGCGAAAGCAAAAAAGTCTTTGGAAACAAAAGGCACATGGATTGGAACCGCATAAAGCGCGGCTTCAAACAAATCTTCAAAGAATATCCTGATGAAGTCGAGGCTCGCATCGCCTACTTGCGACTCTGCTTCACCGGCGATCACGAAGACGACGCCCGGAACATTGAATGGTAGATTCAACCCTTAGCCGAACGTGACAGGCAAAGAGTGGAGCGAAACGGTTTAGCAACCGCTCCCCGGCATTCACCGACACCACCCAATTATTTCCTTACTGAGTCTCTCTGGCTGATCCAGCGGAATCCAATGAGTTGAGTTTTCGATACGCACATATTTCCAAGCCGCTTTCATATACTTCTGGGAGTCGACCATTTGTTTTTCTGTAAGAGCAACATCGCCGGTAGAGTAAATACCCAACGTTGGCACACTGCAATTACCAAAACGAGAAGTGAGGAGCTTTCCAAAGTTGGCTCTATACCAATTGAGTGCGGCAGTAAGCCGACCTTTTTGCGACATAGCATCGATACGCTGCGTTTGGTCTTCAGCGTCTTTCGATATTTTTTTCAAAGCGCGGTAATTGTTTGCAGAAAACATCCACTCTGCCAAACCAGGAATTTGAAACATTATGATGTACCATCCTTTGAGCCGCTGCGGCAGACCAGCGTTTCGATAGGCAAGAGGATGTCCAACAGAAACAGCGACAAAAGCGTCAAACTGTTCGGGATACGTCAAGCACAGATACCAGCCAACAAAAGCTCCCCAGTCGTGACCGACAAGTTTCACTTTTTCGGTGATTCCCAGCGCTTTCAAGACTTCGATCGCATCAGAAGCGATTTTGTCTATCGTGTATGCGCTTAAATCCACTGGTGCATCAGACTGACCATAACCACGCTGATCGAAAGCTACCACTCTAAAGCCGGCAGACACCAATTGCGGTATCACGTGTCGCCAGAGGTGATGTGTGTCTGGAAAACCATGCAAAAGCATTACCGTCGGGCCGACGCCGTCAACAACGACATGCAAATTTAGTCCGTTGACATTGACAGTGAGCTTTTCCACCAGTTTTCTCCATCACGGCGCGCAAACTCCCGACTATTGCCCCAAATTCACTGCTGCAACATTCTATCAGGCACGAAGCGGGTCTCAGCTGCTAAAATAGACGCAAAGAACTGCTCCACTGCCGACTTCGCTATGTTAAAGAAACCCTCGAAACAATTTGATAAGCAGCCAAAGATAGACCTTGCTGATGTGCGTGTTTCCTTTAATCCGAAAAGCAAGCGCGACATAATGAGAGACCTGGGCATAGTCGAAAGGGATGGCGAGATGTTCATCGACGGGCGAAAAGCAGATCGCCTGAGATTTTTTCTTGTGCCTAACTCCGACGGCACAAAATGCGAGACCTTCTGGTGGAATGGTTATCTCGCCACACACGCAATAATGGCTCCCTCACTCCCACTTGCCGCCGACCAGGCTGAGAGCGGATTTGTAGAAATCGTCAGCAAAACCGAGTGGAAGCTGTACAACACCGATAGCAATGGTTTTTTCTACGCGCAATACGTCATGGACTACATCTTAAAAGTAATTGGTTGACGGTTGCTCACACTATCGTTTGCGCTGCTCGATCGGAGTAGTCCAGTTCTTGCCCATAGGTGTCTTTGACAAGCGACAGTGCGACAAAGAAAAGAAAGAAAACGGCTCCGCCGATCACAGCGACCGATACATGGATGCCCAATACAGGCTTGAGCAGAAGCAACACTGCGTTCATGAGAATAGCACAGCCCCGGCAAAAATTCGGAATAGTTGTGGTGGCGGTGGCGCGCAAGTTTGTGCCGAACATCTCTGCGATCATGGTGGCGCCGACTACCCATATGCCGAAAGTAAAACCGAGCAGAGAGCTAAAAACGTAATACCAAATTGGTGAGGTAAATGGCTGAATCAAGAAAGTTCCAAAAATCAGAGAGCCTGCAAAACCAAAAACAGCAATTATTTTCTTCCGATTCTTGAGTTTTTCTGCAAGAAAAATGGCAATGAGATCTCCGATGATGACGCAAGTGTAGCCCAGTCCCAAAATTTTGGCGGGATCGATTCCGGAGACTCCCTTCGCCTCTGCAATTTCCGGAGAAAGG
>JBGAVL010000135.1:0-15210 GCA_044228145.1 Obscuribacteraceae bacterium (SeqCode) | reverse complement strand
ATCAATTGCAGCACGCGCGGATGCATCATGTTGAGCGTATTGCCGCAGCCTGTATAGTCCATGTAAAAGCGCGGGTCTTTTGCCATGGTGCGGTAATAGCAAGTATTGTCTATACCGCGAAATGACAGAGTCGGACCAAGGTGATTTCCTTCGGCTGTATGGTTGTACACCACATCCAGTATCACTTCTATGTTGGCGGCGTGCAGCGCGCGCACCATCATTTTGAATTCGCGAACCGAATCTACTGTGCCTTTATAATGCGAATAGCGAATGTCCGGCGCGAAGTAGGAAAGCGTGTTATAGCCCCAGTAATTGGCCAGACCGGCATTGACTAAATTCTGATTGTCGACCCTGTGGTGGATAGGCATCAACTCGATCGCCGTCACTCCCAGATTCTTTAGATGCTTGATCACAGGCTCGGATGCCACAGCGGCATAGGTGCCTCGCATATGGTGCGGAATCTCCGGATGCAGGGCTGTCATCCCTTTGACATGCGCTTCGTAAATCACTGTTTCATGCCAGGGTGTATTGAGCAGTTTGTCGTCACCCCAGGTGAAAGATGGATCGACCACTGCACCAAGCGGCACAAAAGCCGCATTGTCACGATCGTCTTTGACCATGTCTTCTTTTTTGTGACCGACATGATATGGAAAAAGGCTGTCGTCCCAGACAAGGTCGCGGGCGATCGATTTGGCATAAGGATCGAGCACAACTTTTGCGGCGTTGAAACGCAGCCCCTTCTCCGGGTCGTAAGGTCCATGGACTCTGTATCCATATATTTGACCCGGTCTGATGTCCTTCAGATAGACGTGATAGACCTGGTTGTTGTATTCGGGCATTTCGATGCGCATCGATTCGTGCCTGTCGCCGGGCGCATCGAAAAGGCATAACTCGACCCTGGTCGCGTTTTCGGAAAAAATAGCGAAATTGACGCCAAGACCGTCCCAAGTAGCTCCTAGAGGGTGTGGCTTGCCAGGTAAAATGCGCATTTGGTTTCTAAAATCGGTAGTAAGTTCGGGGCGCCGAGACGACCTTCAATGATAGTCGAAATTGAAACCGAGGGGAGTGTCACGGCAAAAAACTAGCCGGAGAAACTGCCCCTCACGTGCCAGACAGGGGCGACACGCGAAGTGGTCAGCATCAAGGCCTAATTTTCTAACATCATACCGACCAGTAAGCCGCGTTTCGCCAGTTAACCAACAGTGTCAATAGAGCCATTTTTTGGGCGGGTGCTATGTTCACGCCTTTTTCACGCTGCCATCTTTACATTTAATCTAAAGCTCCAGTTAGACCTCTCATTGAAACAAGTTTGCAATCTTTCGATGGCATTATTTTGGAAATCGCACTCTTTCCGCATTAAGCAACCGCCCCGTCAGATTCTAATTACTAAAGGAAAAACTAAATGAGTGTGCACGATACTAAGCGTAAGCTTTGCTTCGCAATCCTCTTTATAGTGTCAGGCTTCGGTCTGCTCCTCACCGCCGCACCTGCAAACGCGCAGGAAGCGGAAGACGTCGTGACCTACCATTCAAAGAGAACCGCCTACAGAGTAGCCGGATGGGAACAGGGATTGGTCAGGACTTCGCCCAACCTCGGCCAGTTTTACTGGGACCCCCAGACTCGCTACATGCAAACGAACGGCTCTCGCCGCACCGGCAAGGGTGTCAATATCCCGTCCGCCCCTACTTCCATTTATCGCAGTCACTCAAGCATGAGATGCAAAACCGCACCCTTGCCGGAGAATCACAGAGCGCAATTTTCAGCCGAACAAATGGCTGCTCGCACTGCCGTGAGCGCCAATGTTCGATTCAACCATGCCAAAGGTCAATTGGCATCAACAGGACGCGGATCGTCTGACCAAGACTGTTTCGGCGTTCTAAGCTATGGAAACAACGGAGACAGTGCTTATGGTCAAGCTGCAGGAGGCGGCTCCAGATCACAAAAACTATCTGTGAAGGCCCAAATCTACGGTAAAGGAAAAAACTAACACTAAAAAATCTTATCGATCTTAAACACCTTACTCGTAGGAGAGCTTTCACGCGGCTCTCCTACATTCTCTTTAAGGGTAAAAACTGCCTCACTCTCCGGTATACAATTTATAGCCGACGCCGTGAACAGTCTTAATGTACGAAGGCGAGCCATCGGTGTCGATCTTCTTTCTGAGCCGCTTCACGCAAGTAGTGAGTGCGTCGATACTGGAGTCAGACGCAGAAGCCCAGACGCGATTGAGCAATGCATCTGCGCTGAAGACCTGGTCCGGATGCCGCATGAGAAATTCCAGAAGTGAAAATTCTTTCGGCAAAAGTGAAATTTCCTGCCCGTTGACCTTCACACTGTGCGTAGAAGGGTTTAACTCCAAAGCCCCTGCCGTCAGCCTGTCACCAATATAGGTGCTCGGTCGGCGCAAGACTGCGCGCACTCTAGCGGACAATTCCTTCATGTGAAAAGGCTTGGTCAAATAGTCGTCGGCACCGCTGTCCAACCCGATTTCTTTGTCTTCAATTTTGTCCTGACCTGTGAGAATGAGAACAGGCGTTTCTTTGCCCGATGCTCTGTACTTGCGCAAGATGTTTATCCCACCCATACTCGGCAAATTAAGATCGAGAATAATCAGATCAAATTCGTAAAACTCCAATTTCTCCATAGCGTCGGCACCGTCCTGGCTGACTTCGACATGATGATGCTCGCTTACCAGCCACTCCGACACCATGCGGGAGAGACTTTCATCATCCTCAACTACCAGAATTTTGGCCATAGCCTGGGATTCTCAATTATCCGAAAACGTCCATAGCATAATTTACCGCATCTGGTAAGCTTTGATGTCTTGAAATCTTTGATTGGGCAGGCAAACTGCCGCCCGCGTTTTATAGATGGGAAGTTCAACAGTGAGCGACGTCGCCCAATTTGCGATCATTGCGTTCGTCGCTTTTGGCTCGACGTTGATCAGCTCCATGTGCGGCGGCGGCTCCAATATGATTTCCACACCATTCTGGCTGATGTTGGGTTTTTCACTGCCTGTTGCCATGGCAACAAACACCCTGGCAGGCGCAATGTGGACCTTGGTCGCGGCACGCAATTACTTACGCGGTCACACCGTAGATTGGCGCCTGATCGCGAGCATGGCTCTATGCGGTTTAGTCGGTGCATTTTTCGGCGCACAAGTAGTGATGCACTCCGACCCCAAAAACATGCAACGAATAATTGGGGTAATCATTCTGTCTTTGGTTGGCTACACTTTTTTCAAAAGAGAATTTGGTCTGGAATCCAAACCACCGACGACCAGCCGGCTGATTACCAGCCTGGCTGGATTTCCGCTGGGATTTTATGAGTCTTTTTTTGGTTCGGGAAACAGCCTGATTACCAGCGCCATATTGACAAAGACTCGCGGTCTCAAACTTATTGAAGCTCTGGGATACTCGTATGTCATGTCATTCTTCTGGTGTTTGTTCGCCTCATTCATGTACGGATCAGGAGGCAATTGGAAACTCTCGCTGATCGTCCCTTCAGTAATAGGGGCCGTATGCGGTGCCCAGTTAGGCTCACATATTGGTGCCAAAAAAGGCACGCGCTTTGTGAAAGCAATGTTCGTCGCCATCGGCAGCGTGCTTGGCATCAAACTCTTACTTGGGTTTTAGAACGGACTGGCTTTGAGCTTTTCGGCAGCCTGCTCATCCTTCTTCGCTAGATCTTTCTTGCCAATTCGCGTATAGAGCTTTCCTCGTTCAAGATAACTTTTCGTAGTTGGCTCCAATTCGAGCACTTTCGAAAGATCGCCAATGGCACCATTCAAATCATTGACTTTCACCTTGAGGGAAGCACGCACACGATAGGCTTCCGCGTCGGCTGGATTGGTCTTGATCAATGCACCCAGCTCAGAAATGGCTTCCTTATTCAAGTTTTGCTTCTCCAGGCAACGGACAATCTGAAATGTCGTCCAGTCTATACTCTGGTTACCGATTGAAATCGCCTTGCGGTAGGCAGCAGCAGCTTCGCTGTACCTTTTCAAATTCTCAAGGATGCTTCCCTTTATGCGCCAGAGTTCGGCGCGATAACCAGCCGGTTTTTCCGCTTTCACAGCGCACTCGAGAGCCTCATCATAGCGTCCAACTTGAGCCAATACTGCGGCTCTAACCATGTAGGCTAAATGATATGGAGCCTTCGGCTGAGATACACTTATAGACTTATCTGAATACCTGACAGCCTTGGAAATATCACCTTTTTTGAAACTGGTATCAGCCAGAAGAGTCCAGGCACGACTGCATTTTGGATCAAGTTTGATCGCTTGTTCGAGAATTCTTTCGACAGGGTGGGAAGGATCCGACTCACCCATTTGATCGGTACTGTAATCTGCCAGCGAACAAAGAGTTTCGCAATTTGCATACTTGCTGTTACAAATGACAGTCAAAATCTCACACGCTTCACGCCCCTTGCCCTGCTCGTGCAGTTGATTTGCTACGCTGAACATTTGCTCTGCATTCTTTGCCGTCATTTTTCCGCGCAATGCCCGGGCCCTGCCGACAAAATCTTGAACCTGGTATTGCGTGTAATCGGCGCTAAAAACAGGCGCTGCAGAGCCAAACAAAAGAAGGCACGCTGATATGCCTGTGGAGAAATGTTTAATCGTCTCCAGATGGCTACGCTTCATCAGCAAACGCCTTTTCATCAACTTTCGGCAAGGTGAACCAGAACACGGAACCCTTTTTATTATCGTGGTTTTCCGATCTATTATCTTCCACGCCAATCGCCCCGCCATGCCTTTCGACAATGGCTTTGGAAATAGCCAGCCCGAGACCGGTGCCTCTTCGCTTTGCGGCATCGCCCGGCTCGACTTGTTTAAACCGTTCAAAAACTGTTTGTTTCAAATGATCGGGAACGCCGCGGCCTGCGTCCCTCACTTCCACTCGCACATGGTCGGAAGTTTCGCTTGCTGCCACAACTATCTTCGAATCAGGTTCTGAAAATTTAATTGCGTTGGCGACAAGATTCACAAGCACTTGATTCAAACGATCGGCATCGCCGACAAATTCCAACTCCTGGTTTGGCGGCGCCGAAAGCTCGATGTTTTTCTCTCGCGCAATCGGCTCAAGCATTCTAAAGACGCTGTCCACAAGTCCTTCCGCAGTGAGAGGCCCCAGATTGAGATCCAACCTTCCGGACTCAACTCTTTCGATATCCAAAAGATCATTGACCATGCTCATCAATCTTCCCACGCTTGCATCAGCGCTCTTCAGGCTTTCCATGCCAGGTTCCGATAGTTGATTATATTTTCCGGAACGCAGCAGGCTGAGAAATCCGGCAATAGAAGTGAGAGGAGTGCGCAAGTCGTGGCTTACCATAGCTACGAAATCGCGCTTTAAACGCTCCAATTCTTTTCTATAAGTAATATCGTGCAACACGCAGATTGTCGATTTCTCTGCCTCGGTCCAGTGCAGCGACCAGAGCATATCAACGATTGTTCCATCCTTGTGCACCATGCGGTTCTCCAACGCCAGTTCGCCCTTCTCGGCAATGTTTTTCTTCAGTGCTTCAAGAGTTTTCTCCACATCATCCGGGTAAACATGATGTACAAGTCGGGCACCAATCAATTCTTCAGGCGCAAAACCCAAGACTTTTAAAACCGCAGGATTGATGGCCGCAAACTTTCCATCTGCATCGATAGAGCAGATCACATCGGCGGCATTTTGAAGAACGGCGCGCTCCTTTTGAGTGGCAGCAGCAAGCGCATTGGCCATTTTGCGAAAGACCCTGTCCAGTCGCGCTATTTCATCGCCTCCGGAAAGTGGTGCATTGAGGGGCTCTCCCGATGCAAGGCGCATTGTATTGTCGAGAAGTATGTCGAACCTGTGCGCGGTGCCACGGTTGAAATAGATAACAAGCCCGACGGCTGCAAGAACATTCAAGAGTGCACCGGCCACGATCAGCCATTTTATTTGTTCTCTGGTTGCCGCCTGAGCAATTTTTCCCTCTTCTTGAATGACAGTCTGCCGCGCCTGAATTTTGTCAGCAATGACATAAAGCTCCTTCATGGACTTATTCAGTTGAGCATATGGCTTCATCGAACCGATTCGATCGCCGGCTTCCAATCTTTTAGCGCCTTCGACCAGATTCTGATTGGCTCTGTTGTACAGTGACACCATGCGCAGAAGATCGTCCTCTTCTTTTTGGTGCCCTTTGACCATGCGCGCCAGGCGCTCAACTACCCGAGGAAATTCATGGACAGAATCCTTGTAGCTCGTAAGAGAATCTCGAGAGCCGCTGATGTGATATATGACGGTGTTTGTCCCTGCGTTGATTAGCAACCGCATGGCACCGTTTATCTCATTGGAGATGTCGCGCGAGTGCGCTTCGCTCTCCCTCTCGTTCTCCGCCTGCTGAAGCAGCGCCAATAGAAAGACAACCAGTGCCAATTCAATGACTAAAGGCACGGAAACAAGGATTATTGCCTTGCGCGAGAGTGTAAGTTTCAATCGCATTTGTCCAATTCTAGCCCAGCCGAAGCCTGCTGGGTAGGGGGCAAACGTCCAAATAAATGGGCGATTACAGTCCTCACACAGCCCTCACATAATACTTTTAGGCTGAAAATGTAAGTGAGCCGAACTAAATAACTTAGAGTCGCAAAATCAAAAGAATTGCTGCCCCAACGCCCGAACATTTAAGCGCACAAGGAGAATCGAAATGATGATGCTTGATCAAGTAAATGATCCATTTCAAATTGATCGTGTTGCCTGTTTCGGCAGAACACTTAACGAATACGTCAAAATGTTCAATCTCGATCTGGAATCATTGAAGGGAACAAGTATTCTGGACTGCGCATCGGGACCGGCTTCGTTCGCCTGTGAAGCGCAAAAGAATAACATCAAGGTGGTCGCTTGCGATCCTATTTATGCACAACCAATCGATGAGATCATGGAAAGCGCTGAGCGTGATATTCCTGCTTGCATTCGCGAAACACAAAGGCACAGGGATCGTTTTTTGCGCGATACAAATGAAGAGGATATCAATTTCCTCAACGAAAAGTTGAAAGCACTAACCATCTTTGCCAACGATTACAAGAAGATGGACGCCTGTAGACGCTATGTTCCTGCGGCTTTCCCTCACCTGCCCTTCTTCGATGGAGGCTTCGACATGGTGCTTTGCGCCAATCTTTTATTTCTGTACAGCGATTTAGAATCCGGCGGCATTCTGGAAAATTCGCACTTCGATTATCTATTCCATCACCGAGCCATACACGAGATGTTGCGTATTGCCCGCAATGAAGTAAGAATTTATCCCGTTGTCGGACCGAATAAAGAAAAACATCCATTCATTTCAGAATTGCTTCAAGATGAATCATTCTTCCCTTACGACATGCAGTTTGAGTCCGTCATGATGAAGGACATCAAAGGTGCCACACAGATGCTGAGGATATTCAAAAACGGGATTTGAAACCAGATTTCGTTTGCCATACTGTACTTTTTTGCCTTTAACATTCGGCTTCAGATTCTGTATGATCACACAGCTAGTAGAAAGGTACCCACGTTTAGCCGGGGGCTCGCTAATGATGGAAGTGGACAGCACAAAACGCTTTTCCGGACTGGCGGATGTATACGCAAAATCGCGACCGACATATCCAGACGCGGCTATCAGCTATGTATTGGATATCTGCAACCTGGGCGCCGGCTCGGTGATGGCTGATGTGGGTTGCGGCACGGGCATTTCCAGTCAACTCTTTGCTGAGCACGGATTGCACGTTATTGGTGTCGAGCCCAATCTTGATATGCGGCAAAAAGCAGCCGAGTCGATTGACCTGATAAAACCGCCAGGCAAACTGCACCTGATTGACGGAACAGCAGAGAACACCACACTGGAAGACTCTTCAGTGAATGCGGTTTTGTGCGCGCAAGCCTTTCACTGGTTTAACGCCGACCTGGCACTTAAAGAGTTTCATCGCATTCTAAAGCCGGAAGGCTGGACGGTGTTGATCTGGAACGAGCGCGACGAAAGCGACCATTTCACGCGCGCATACGGCGACGCATTCAGAAAGTTGAGCGAGATAGACAAAGTCGAGGCCAAGCATGGCACCTCAGGCATCCCGCTTCTTACCTCGGAATACTTCTCTAAAGGCGAGCTCACTCAGTTTGAAAACGAACAGGTTCTCGATCGCGAATCGCTTATCCTGCGTGCCTTTTCCGCATCGTATGCACCGAAGGAAACAGGCATCGCCAATCGCTTGAAAGAGATGCTCAATACCGCCTTCGAGCGCTTTCAAGTAGGCGGAGAAGTGGCTCTCAAATACAGCGTCGCAGTTTATTCCGCTTGCAGGAAGTAACAGCTTTTGGCCGGGCGACGCATGGCGTCGCCCCTACGGCATATTTCATGCATCGCTCAGTTCGAAGCGAATTCTATTCAGGTTTGGGCGTGCCGATTTTAAGTTCGTGTATTTGCAAGAAATAGAAGGCGACTAAAACCAGCGCGTGAGTGATAGCGCCTGAGGCGATCAAATGCGGAACTTCGTCCAATTCTACGAGCTTGATTTTGATATCTTCTGCGCCCTGGAATGTGGGCTCACAAATTTGTTTTGCGCCGCGCGCTAAAAATGTGTCGCAAAAATTGCTCTGCAGTGCCGGATTAGGATGGTTGCGGCCGATAAAGGTGAGTTCGTTGGCGGCAAATCCTGTCTCTTCAAACAACTCGCGGCCGGCTGCATATTGAGAACTAGGATCTTCTGGATCAACTGCGCCACCTGGAATCTCGAGCGTAACTTTCTCGATGCCATGACGGTACTGCTCGATGAAGACGACTCGGCCATCATCTGTAATCGGGATTACATTGCACCAGTGCGACGGGTGCAAAACATAGAAATCAAATGCGCGATTGGCTTCGCCTGTAGGCATCAAAGCCCGATTGCGCTCAAGTGAAAAAACTTTGCAGTCGGCTATCTTGTGGGATTCAATTTTTCTCCAGGGGAGAATCTCGCGGCTCATGATTTTGTGTGACCAGATTCCGGAATTTAACGGCTTTATTGTAGTCTGAATCGACACAGGCTGTGAAGGTGTAAGCCGAAAAACTGCTGTGGATGAGGCTTTTACCCGCCCAATAGTCAAGAGACCCACGGATGCCGCGCTGCATGTTTCCCGCCTTCGGGCGCGAATTTGGGTTAAACTGAGCTATCTGGTTTTTGCTGAACCAGTTGCCTGGATAGGGTTTAGCAGGCACACTCCGACAAAGAATGTTGCCAAGCGCTTTTCGGGCGGAGAGGCCAACAGCACTCGACAAACTGCAATATGCTCAATGAGAGCCGGCAACAAAAGCCGGCGCCCCAACAAAGCCGGAACAAAATGCAAGACTTCCCACCTAATGCCGAGCAATTAGCAGAAATGGTGAGAGAAGCAATGCGCACGCCGGGGGACCCCGTTGAGCTTAGTTTTGGAAATTCACTCAAGGCATATTCTCTTGTGGCCTTTCAGCCGCTCGGCTCCATTTGCACATGGACCTTGCGAAAAATGGACGGAGAAGCCTCCACTCTGATCTGGAATATTTCCTCCAGCGATCAGCGCGTGATACTGCAGCAGCTGTCCAGCGATTTTAAGAATTGGAATGAACTCGGCAAGGAAAGGCAGCAGACGACATCCGGTCACAATTTGCCTTTGCCGACGACAAAGTTGTATACCAAAGGAGATCTGCGCAGGCAGCAGTTCTCCAACTTAGTCCGATTGATTGCCACAGATAGAGCCTCCGGTTGCCTTGAGCTGTCGCGCACAGTGGGGCAGGACGAAGAAAATGCCGTCTTGTATTTCAACGAGGGCATGCCCTCCCACTGCGTAATCGGTCTAACGTCGGGCGACAACGCATTCTTGGAATTAGTCGGTTGGCTGAACGGCACTTTCTCTTTTACTCTCGGTCCGGGCTCATCGGAAATAACAATCACGAAGAACGTCGACCTTCTGATTATGGAAGGCACTTATTTAAACGACCACGTTCAGGAATTGGCGAAGCTTGGCGTCACAACCGAAACCTGCCTGGAGCGCGCAGTCGCCGAGATCAGCCAGGACGATTTCATGGCCCTGGCGCAGAATGAGCAGGGCATCAGCAGGACCTTGCAGAAACACATTTTTGATCTCGCCGATGGGAAAAGTCCGATTAATGCAATTGTAAAAACGCTAGGTGTTTCCAAAGCGGATTGGATGCCTGCAGTCAATAATTTGATCAAGAAAAAACTTTTGGCGCCACCATCGATTCCGCTCAACAGTGAAGATGCCGCACTTGCCACCGCCGACTGGAAGATGATCGAAGCAGTCGACCGCAGTCTTATCCGTGCCGACACAGGCGTGTATGGATATCCTGCATTGCTTTATTTTCTGGAGATGGAATTCAACCGCAGCTCTCGCTATGGAAAACCATTCTCTTTGCTTATAGTTCAAATCGGCACAAAAACTCAAGACGGCTCCGGCAAATTGGTGCCTTTGCCGCCACAAGCAGCACGCGAGCTGTGCAATCTCATTTCGAAATTGAAACGCAAACCGGATATTCTCGGGCACTATCAAAACAATTGTTTTGCGCTGATTTTGCCTGAGACAGACAGTATTTTGGCCAAACGTTTTGCCAGCCGTTTGATTGAAGTTTTGATGGGTGGACCGTCGCTTGAAACAATCGGCTTCTCAATTGGCGTTGCCGGCTGCCCGCACGAAGCGCAAGATCTCAACAATCTGATCAAAGCCTGCGTTCAGTCCAGACAAAAATTCGGTCTGGATTAAACTGATTAACTTCTAAAACGCCCGCTCGATAATCGCTTGCGTGTCAACATCCCCTGAAAGAGTCCCGAATGTACTTCCCCAGTCGCCCTTGATGCGACTTTGAATGAAGGCGTTAGAAACGGCTTGTGGTGAGGATTCAATTAGCAGTTTTGCCTGCAGCAAAAGAGCCAGACGCTCAACCAATTGACGAGCTTCCTTTTCGGATTTCCGCGCCAACAAAATTTCAGCATTGGCAATTTCGGCATCAAGCACTTTATGCTGACCGTAAACTTGTTTGATTTCGTCCATCAGGACAACTGCAGTATCAGGCTCATTAGACATCGCGCGCAAAACATCGAGGCAAATTACATTGCCGGATCCTTCCCAGACTGAGTTCACCGGAGCCTCACGATAAAGCCTGGGCATAATGGACTCTTCTACGTAGCCATTGCCGCCGAGCGCCTCCAGGCATTCATAGACATGGAAAGGAGCGCGCTTGCAGATCCAATATTTGGCGACGGCTGTGGCAATTCTGCGGAAAAGATCTTCCTTGCCATCGGTAACGCCGGCATCATATGAGCGCGCCAGACGCATCGTCAAAACAGTTGCAGCCTCAGATTCCAGAGCCAGATCGCAAAGCACATTGCGCATCAGATCGTGTTCTATAAGTGTTTTCTTAAAAGCAGAACGGTATTGTGCGTGGTGCAGCGCCTGCGTCAGGGCCTGGCGCATCAAACCAGCAGAGGAAAGCGCACAATCAAGTCGAGTATGACTGACCATCTCTATAATGGTTGCCACTCCTCGCCCTTCTTCGTTCAACAGCCAGCCTTGAGCGCCCTCCAGTTCGATTTCGGCACTGGCATTTGATCTGTTACCCAATTTGCTCTTCAGGCGTTGCAACCGTATCTGGTTGCGTTCACCGGTTGGAGAAAAACGAGGCACCAGAAAACCCGGGTCCCCTGGCTTTCACCGGTTTTGCCTGTGTCGTATTAGCTCTAACGTCAGACCCTCCCTGTTTTTCAGTCATGGACATGCCGATGAGCACTCCACGCTTTTGACTGGCAGGGATAAATCTTTGATCGTATTGGTCGGACATGAGCACCGCTTCGAATTGAGCAAAAACGTCAGGCTGCTTCTTCAAAGCCGGCACGCAAGAAAATGTCATGGACACCGGGCACATATGACCGGCTTCGTTTTGGACGGCAAGATACATCATCGCGGCGCGAGCAACGTGGCTGCCTGGTCTTGGGTCGCTCCACGGCAAATTGGTGAGGCGATTTTCCACCGACATGGAAAGCAGTTGGTGCCAGGATGGATGAAACTCAACTTCATCAATACGATGACCGAAACGATCGTGCGTTTTCAAAACCGGTGTGTTTTCATTGGCTTGATAACCAAGTTTGATCGTCTCTTCGCGGCCCATCAATTGTCCGAATGCTGAAAGTTTTTCCTCAGCCCAACCTGCTCCCAACCTCTTTGTAGATTCGACAAGCGCTGTGTCTTTCTCAAAGAGATTGTAATTTTGCAGAGCCGGCGGCTGATTGGTGACAGAATGCGTGTCACTTGAGCGCGCGAGCTTTTCCAAGGCAACCATGCTCTTAACTCCTTTTGGGCCGGTCGACAATTCTACTCCAAAGCTGGGCAGGATGCTGTAGTCTAGCTCGTATGTTTCCGCTCAGAGATTCCCAGCCATCAGGGACGCTTCCCGCCGTCACTTACTTGATCATTTCGATCAATGTCATAGTTTTTCTATTTGAAGTTTCGCTTGGCGACCAAGGACTGGCAGAATTTCTCAAGAATTTCGGGCTGGTTCCTCTGCTTTTCTTTCAGCAGTTTGGCTTCTACGAAATCTTCACTCTGTTCAGCTGCATGTTCCTGCACGGCGGCTGGATGCACTTAATCAGCAATATGTGGGCGCTCTTCATTTTCGGCGACAACATCGAAGACAAGCTCGGGCATTTCGGCTTTCTCTTCTTTTACCTTGCCTGCGGCGTCTCAGCCGGGCTCACCCAAGTTTTCATGTCTCAGGCAAGTGCAGTGCCTACAGTGGGTGCCTCCGGCGCCATCGCCGGAGTCCTGGGCGGCTACATAATTTGCTATCCTACAGCGCGCGTGCTCACCGCCATTCCTATCTTCTTCATCATTCGATTGATTGAAGTTCCGGCTGCCGTCTATCTAGGTTTTTGGTTCATCTCGCAGGCATTTACAGGCATTGCCAGCATCGCCAAAGAGCCCGGCGAAGAAGGCGGCATCGCCTGGTGGGCCCATATCGGAGGATTTATCGCCGGGGCTGTTCTCATAAAAATAATGAGCTTTCGAAGAGAATCCCGCACCAGGGATTTCGACTACATTGACAACTAATCTGAGCCAGCGGCAATGTAATTGACATAGTCACCGCCAATAGTGCAAAAAACATCAACACTCCAGCCGACTAGCTGAGCAACCGATGGTTATTCTTTGACTGGCTCGGTAACTTTGTCGGCCACCTTTTTCCTGGCCTTTTCTTTTTCAGCTTTGTACTTTTTGCCGTTGACCGGCATCGAATCGGAGCTGTCCGCTTGCGGTTCCTGATTTATGAAATCGTCCGCGCCGGATTCTTCGCCCTTCTTTTCGTCTTTTAGCGGGCGAATTTTTCCGACTCTGACTCTGCGATTGGACAAGACTTTTACTGAGTAGTTTTCGACAGTAATCTCATCGCCCGGCGTCAACGTCGCCTGCGCTCTGCGCTCGATTTCCAGTTTTACATCGGCAAACTGGCGGTCGGACAAAAGTCGCTTGCCGCCAATATTTTCTTGCAATAAAAGCAGTAGTTTTTCAATCGACAACATCGGATCATTGATATGCTCGTCAAACATAGTATCGAGCGAAAAGATAATTGCCTTTTGGGTGCGTTCGAGAACTTTGTTGCTGTTAGATCTATTAAAGAGCGCCTGCACCTCAAACTTGAGCAAGATGGAAGAAGTCGTCTTGTCAAAAGTAACTGTCAGATTGATCGGGCGCTCATCTCTTTGAGTACAGAGACACTCGGCTTTGAGAATGCCTGCCGCCGGATTATTTTCGACAATAGTCCAGACCCAGGCATTGCCGCCGAAATTCTTGAGAGCTTCCTCGACCGCCTTGAACACCGCCTCCCTGTTACCGCAAACACGGATGGGAAAAGGATTTTCAAGGACATCATTGCGCCCCAAAATCTTCAGTGTATAGCCGACAACTCCAAAGGTGGCTGCGCCAACCAGGAAAAACGGATTCATTTCCATCTCCTTTTGAGCAGGGTTTCGAGCCCCAGCAACTGAACGCGCAAGACTCCATTGACCCTAATTCAGGCCGACAATAGTTTGGCAGATTAAGGCTCCGTTTGATACGGACAGAATGAAGAACTTTACTCCCATTAACGCTTGAGGCTCAAACCATCGCTCTGAGCAGGCTGTCCCGCTTATTGCAGGCAGAGGCACTCAACGCAGATGGTCGAAGCGAAACTCAAATACCGCTTTGCCAATAGGAATACGCAAAATTGCCTCGTCGAACTTGCTCTCATCGTAAAAGAGACAGCCCTCGATGCTGCCGCCCGCCGGCAACGTAGTGGGCCCCAACTCACTTTCGCGCACATCGGCCGCCTGCCTTTGCGTCTGGTCGGTAACAGCCTGTGCACGCTGGTAAGCGCGTTCGCGCGCTTGAAAATCCGGCATGCTCGTTACCATTGTCGTCATGCCCGATCCGCGGTTGGACCAGGAATTTCCGCCATACCCCATCGGCCCGCCATAGCCGAAATTAGGCGACATGTAACCACCGTAAGGATAGAATCCACCGCCATTTCCGAGAATGTTGGTAGTGGAAGTAGTGGTCGCTTGCGATCCCCAAAAACGAATCCACTTTGCTTTGCTGTTGCCTTTTTTCTCGATTGTCTGAGCCAGAGCCTCGCCCTGAACCTGCTTGGCCAGAATGATTTTCGGCTTCAGCACAATTAAGTCAGGACCCTGCGGCAAAACCTGGACATCCCAGTTGCCGCCATTGGTGACGCGCACCATCGCCTTCGAATTCTTCACAAGGTCGACACCTTTGAGCAGAAGAGCCGCTTCTACTGTCACACTATTGGCGGTGATGCGTTCTCGAGTTATGCCGTCAGCAGTCTCTCGCGACACATTTGGCGCGCCGGCAAGAAAGCGATAGAAAACGGCGTCTGCAGCCTTTTGCGGTGAATAGGGCTTGAACACGGAATTGGTTTCTTCCTTGATCGAAAGCGCATCCGAATACAATTTTTGTGCTCGGGCCTGATCGCCGTTTCTAAATGCAAGAGCGGCAATTCGCTCCATTTGATTGGCTGAGGCGATGCTGCGCGGTCCTTGCAATTTGGCATGCAATGCCAGCGCTTCTTGATAGAGTCGAGCCGCTTCATCGAAGGCGCCCCTGTCCTCCAGCAAGTGAGCAAGATGGTCTATGCCGCCGCACAAAAACGCGACGTCAGTCTGTGCCGGATCCTTCTTCCAATACGTGATCGCCT
>JBGAVL010000134.1:0-15299 GCA_044228145.1 Obscuribacteraceae bacterium (SeqCode) | reverse complement strand
GGTGGCGTGCGTGCAAGGGGTGTATCTCTTGCAGCTCGTGCTCAAGGCTGGAGCTGCCGTAGAAAAGGGGCGGACTGCCGATGGAGTTTTGCTCGCCCAGTCATGGGTGTCTTGGCCAGTAGGTATGCCGGCTTGCATAGTCTCGGAAGATTCGGGCAGCAGCAAGCGCAAGTTGCAGTATTTTGCGGTGATTCCGCTTAATCTCAGTAAGCTCTTGCTCGGGTTGCTGATCCAAAATTCTCAAGCGTCTGATTCTTCGCCGCTGCGCATCGTGTCCGAGCCGGGCACGCATAAACCGCTGTGTCTTGTCGGCACTGATCAGGCATATGTTGTGTGCTGGAGCGTGCCCCGTTGGGCAATGCTTCGGAAGATTGATGACTAGCCCATACCGTATGCCGACCTTTGAATCTTCTCTAACCCCTGATTAGATTGGTTGCAGCTAACCTTCTGAGCTCACCAAAGCGCCGCTTGGCAACCTTCTGGGCAGTGACGGTTTTTCTAGAGGCTAGTCCTGTGGGCGTTTCCTCCATCGGAGCAACCTATTAACGATTGAAAACGCCGGAACAGCCCCAGCGGCATGGCGTCTAGTACCTGTGGTAACATGAATAACCCATCTGCCCGTAGCCCAGCTGGATAGAGCGCATGGCTACGAACCATGAGGTCGGGAGTTCGAATCTCTCCGGGCAGGTATATAGAACGGCTCACTCCAAGCGGCAACGTGAAGAGGGAGCTGTTTTTTTTGCAGTGGAAATGGCTCGGGTCTATGTGGGTATATGTGAGACTCGCATTAATTCGACCACCTGGTGTCGAGATCAATCATCAGGCTTAAGCAAACAACGTTGAATCAGGTCTTACTAGCTATACCTTCTGCAGCTCTGGGAGCCACTCATCTAGAATCGCTCTTTCGATGGGGCATGCAGCCAGGCATCCGCCGCAGCTTATACACTCATCGCCGCGGATGTATGCGTATTTGGTTCCTTTTGCGTTGGTTTTGTTTTGAGCCCAGCTTATGCAATCCACTGGGCATGCGGCGAAGCAGTCTCCAATACCTTCGCAGACATCCGAAACGATTGTAAACGCATTGATTTCCATAGCAATCTCCCCCGACAGAAGGGTTTCTGCCGGTCTCTTGTGTTTCTGAACTCAGCTTACACACGCCGTCCAGCGAACGCCAATATTAATACACATAGGCGTGTAATAATAGGAACAGTTAGGCATTGGGAGGCGCATATCGCTAGCACACACACAACAAAACGATCTCCGCGACAGATTGACGAGACGAGCCGCGGCGAGATCTTGCGATTGCTTAAGGTCAACGGTGAGCTCTCAGTTGCTCAATTGTGCAATCTAAGAAACGTGACTCATACTGCCGTCCGACGCCACCTTTCAACATTACAAAGGGAAGGGATCGTCACACATCGAATTGAGGAAACCGACATCGGGCGCCCAGTTCATATTTTCAGACTCACTGCAAAATCACAATCATGCTTTCCAACTGATTATGAGGGGGTCGCGCGAAACCTCCTAGGCACTATGTGTGCTGCCTCCGGCCACCGTGGCGTGTTGGATTTCTTGAACTTAGCCAACGATCGGCTTATTCAAGATCTAGGTGCACAACTGCATTCTCGACCACTCGACGAACGCGTGGAGGGACTTTGCAAATACTTTCGAGATGCGGGCTACATGAGCGAATGGAAGCGACTGCCTGACGGCAATTTTTTTCTGTTCCACCAAAATTGTGCCATCTACAATCTCGCCGCAAAGTATCGCCAATTCTGTCTTTTGGAACTGCACCTTATTCAAAATGTTCTCAATACAAAGATCACGCGGCAACAGTACATCTTCAAAGATCATCCGGTGTGCGGCTATCTGGTGCACTACGAAAAGAAGAATTAGAAAACCCCCGAAGGCGGTAGTCAAGACAGCAAGCCGAAAAACGAAACCACCATCAATAAAGTAAGTTCAAAATGTTCGATTAACGGGCGCTCATGGGCCACAGGCGAGCCAGCAAAATCAGGCGGCACGGGGCAAACGTTGCGCTTGTTTGCGATATCCATTGATGGAGAAAAAATTAATGGCGTCAAATTCTGCCGCACTGGAGCCGTTTGGCACTGATCCGCTGAATTTTCGCCTGTGTGCCCTGCACAACTATAAAGCGTTTGTTTACCTGTAACTGGTATCCTTTGCCGTCTGCTAATATATACGGGCACTGTGAGCGCGTGTATTTAGCCAGCGCTGCGGTGTCCAACGTGCGTTCTCCAGAATGATGAGAGAAAGCAAGGGTGCGGCTGCCCTGTTTGGAAATTCGCAGTATCACTTAGTTTTGACGTAATTTTTGAGAGGAGAAGGGGAGTTTGAGGTACATTGGATCCAGATGTAAGCGTTGCCGGGCAGTCGGTGCCAGTGTATGCGGCCGCATCAAGTGCGCGATCGCTAGAAAGCCAAACCCGCCGGGTCAACATGGCGGCGACCGCAAGAAACGCTCTGAATACGCTACTCACTTGCTTGAGAAGCAAAAAATTCGTTGGACGTATGACGTCTCCGAAAAGCAATTCTTCAATGCCTTCAGCGAAGCAGCTGCTTCCAAAGGCGTTACAGGCACAGTACTCCTGCAAATTCTGGAGTCTCGCCTGGACAACATTCTTTTCCGTTCGGGACTGGTAGCCAGCAGACCGCAAGCTCGCCAGCTCATCTCGCACGGACACGTCATGGTTGACGGCAAGAAAGCTTCGATTGCATCGATGCGCCTGAAACCGGGTCAAGTCGTTTCCTTCAAGGAAAAGAGCCAGCCTATTGCAAAAACCATGCAAGCTGGACTGGTAAGTGTCTGCCCCGAGTGGATCAGCACCGACCCCAAAGCCATGACAGCCAAGATCCTGATGCGTCCAGAACGCGAACAGCTCGATCAATCATTCCAAGAAAGCCTGGTTATCGAATTCTATTCGAGATAGCCATTCAAAACTGGAAGCAAAAATTCTCTTGCCCGGCTCTTGCAGCCGGGCATTTGTTTTCCAGGCGTGCGGGCACGAGCGCTCTTATCCAGTTAGACCTTATGTTGTAGGATGGAATCATGTGCGTACGTGGCGGAGCGGCAGCTTCGCGCCTACCTGCGGCTTATAGAATCACGATTTCGAAAACGGTAAGCATGATTACGATCACGCATGAAAGACTGGCGGAATTTATAAGGAATGTCCTCGCTAACGAGGAAACCTTTCCAGAGCAATATGCCGATCAGACAGAAAAGGTCTGCCCGGACTGTGGAACCAGACAACCTGGCACTCGCAAAGCCTGTTTTGTTGAAGGGACCGTGCTTGTACCGCCAATGCAAAGATTGGGTCAACCGCTCGTGCTGCTCGAGGCTCTGAAAAATTCTGAACTCGCTGAGCGTTTTATTGCCAGAGCCTACCTTGGGCAGGGTCTCTTGTGCTCTTCTTTCGAGGGACTGTGCACAGAAACAGTAGAGCCGATTGCAATCAAAGTACTGAGGCATGAACTTGCGGCAGACAAAAAAACCAATGCGAGATTCGTGATAGAAGCGCAGATGTGGCAAGCGCTAGAGCATCGCAACATCGTCTCTGTGTTGGAAACAGGTCTGATTCCGGAGCTGATTGCACACACTAAAAGCGGTCCGCAAATTCCATGGGGTAAGGACTTAGCATACGACCGGCCGTACATCGTAATGGAGTACCTGAATGGCGTTAACCTGAAAACTGTTCTTCAGGGATATGGCCCGCTTGGATCCGAACTGACAATGCGCATCGCAGTCAATGTTTTGGAAGCACTGCACTGCGCTCACAAACAGGAAATTGTCCACCGAGATCTCAAACCGAGCAATATTTTTCTCGTGCCAGACGAAGCCGGAAGAATTGATGTGAAGGTATCCGACTTCGGGCTGGCAGCGCGCATGTTCAGGCATTCAGAATGGACGCCGCAGACGACAAAGACTGGTAGCGTATATGGTGACCCCTCCTATCTCAGCCCGGAGTATTTGATAGAACAAAAGACTTCAGCAAGATCCGACATTTACGCGCTTGGTTGCATTATGTATGAATGCGTCAGTGGCAAGTCGCCATTTGCAGGTCAGCATGAGTTTCACACTATGATTCGCCACGTAAAAGACAGGCCGGATGCTTTGCCCAAACAACTAAAAGTGCCTGACCTCTTGGAAAAAACAATTTATCGAGCAATCAACAAGGAGCCGAGTGGACGCTTTGACTCCGCGGAGCATATGCATGCACACCTAGGAACCTTACTCACCGGCGTTCACGCGGGCTGAACCGGACATTCAGAAAAACTTTGCTCTCGATTGAACTTTTTTCGGGCGGATTACGTCATTAATATTGAGAGCCCAAAATCCATACTTTCCCAAGGTAATTTATGAAAATCAAAATCGCCTACCTGTTGGCCGCATCAGTCTTGATGTCCGGCAGCTTGTTCTGCACTTCGGTTAACGCGCAGGGGGCACCTCCTGTAGCCCCAGATCCGGGCGCAAGCCCGTTTCCGCAACCAGTCCCTGACGCAGGCGGTGGGCGCAGTCACCAGGGCGGCCGGGGTGGCGATGGTCAGGGCGGCGGCGAAATGCGCGAACAAAGGCATCAGCGCATGATGCAGCGCTTTGACGCGAATCATGACGGCACTCTTGATGATTCAGAACGCGCACAGATGAAAGCGGCCCGCGAGCAGCGGATGAAGCAAATGGGCGGCGGCGGTGGGAAACGCATGGGCATGGACGGCGCCGGTGGCGGTCCTGGCATAGGTGGCGGCGATAGCATGGGTGGCAGCGATGGCATGGGCGGCGGCGGGGGAAAACGCATGGGCAAGGGCGGCGCCGGTGGCGGTCCTGGCATGGGCGGCGGCGGTGGTGGCCGCAGCATGGGTGGCGGCGGCATGTCAGATGAACAGCGCCAGGAGAGAAGGAAACGGATGCTCGACCGCTTCGATGCGAATCATGACGGCAAGCTCGATGATTCAGAAAGAGGCCAAATCAGAGAACAGTTTGGCAAAATGCGGCAAGGCGGTGGCGGCGGAGGCGGACATCACCGACGTGGCGGTATGGGCGCCGGTGGCAACATGGGCGGCAGTGGCAACATGGGCGGCAGTGGCAACATGGGCGGCAGTGGCAACATGGGCGGCGGTGGCAACATGGGTGGCGGCGCAGATGGCGGCGGCGCCGGAAATGGTTCTCCACCACCATCAGGTCCGGGCGGTTTGAACTGACGCACCTTTCTTTCTATCTTCCGTCAGCTACACCAAAACCAATGTTAGCCTCATTGATCAGAGCATTCGCCATGGCTGGTTTATCCTGTCTGCGATAGTTTTCTGCCAGTATAAGCCCAGCGCTGAGCACAGACGGATGATCGTTAGGAAGAAAAGTCTTGTACATGGCGATTGCACGCTTGCATGTTGCCGATGAAAACTGAATATCGTTTGCATCCAACTGCATTTTTGCAATGTCTACCAATGCATCTGCGCTAAATCTGTTTTGCGCACCGAGGGATTTCTCAAAGATTTCCTGACATGCTTTGAAGTCTTTTTCCGCTTCTTGCTTTTTCCCTTCTCGGCTCTCCAGGACGGCTCGATGTTGTAGAGCCAGACCATAATAAGGATGATCGTGTGAAAGCCGCTTTCCTACTTCTTCTATTTCTCTTTCTATAAATTTGCGGGCACCGACAAGATCGTTGTCTGCAAGTGAAACGCGCGCCATATTTCTCAAAGCATGCAAAAGATTTCCGGCAAAATAAGACTCGAAGTCCTTCTCACAATTCTCCAAGGCGCGCTGTCCAACATTCTTTGCGCGCACGACGTTTCTGGCTTGCAGGTAAAATGTGCAACTGTTGTTGGCGATTGACAGTCTCACTGCAGACGATGGTTTTGCCTGGCTCTGAACTATCCGATCTGCGTCTTCGTAAAGGAGCAAAGTAGTCTTGTAGCGACCTTTCAACTCAGCAATTAGACATGTGTAAATTGAAAGTACCATTCCCGAATTGGTAGGTTGCTTCAATTTTGTCAGCAACTCTTCGAGTAATTGCACTCTTGCCTCTGCATCCGCACGTCTCGAAAACAAAATATCAATCTTGGTGAGCGCAAACTGCGCGTCAATTTCAAATATAGTTTGGCCATTCTTTTTGGCTAGTTCAAACATAGAAGAATAGACTTTGCAAGCGTCTTCAAATTTCGCCTGACGGTACAAGCTATCAGCATGGAGACTCATCACACTCAATTGGTTTTGCACGTCGCTTTGCGCATCGGCTGCCGACCGCATCTTTTCGATGAATTCATTAGCTCTGGCGAAATTTCCTATCGCAACATACATTTGAGCAAGCACAAGGTCGGTAGAAAATCCCCTCTTGTCGGACTGAGAGAAATGGGAAGCTGCTGATGCGGCCTCTAATAGTCTTTTCTCGGCAATCGGAAAATTGCAACTCTCCCTTGCAGAAAGCCCAGCTTCGCAGTTTTGCAACCAGCTGATGTCATACCGAACAAAGTAGAGAGAAACAGCCGACGTCAGTACGAAGCCTGCAAGAACACAGACAATCACCAGTTTCATTTTTTTCTTAAACGGCAATGCAAAAACCAAAGAACTGTCGCCACAAAATAATTATTTCACGCGCAGGGGTTCAGCGAACTTCAATTACCTTCGAGGCGACGACCAGGTTTTTCTTGCGATTGGGATCGGGAGTTTTCACCCATACATAAACATAGTAAAGTCCTGGCTTCCATAGTGTTTTGTCCGTATCGAAGCGGCAAGTGAATTCTTGCCGTCCCGCATTATTAGTGATGCTCAAATTGTCTGCCGCAGCAGGCGAACCGGGGAAGTATGTGTTGACACGCGTTTGCGGTGGTCCATAACTGTGTGTTTCGTCTAACTCTTTGAGCGTCATCGGCTTTGGCAACTCCTCCCAGAAGAGATCCACTGATTGAAGATTGAGCCCGGGATCCAAACTTCCTTTTACAACAAAACTCTCACCCACCTTCACGCTTGCCGGCACAGCCTCGACTATTCCATAGGAATGAATGAATTCCTGCGCGCAGGTCATTCGATGCGTATCTCCATGTCGCGCAACACTTAAACCGATTCCAACTTTGTTGTGATCCTGATCAAGAATGTTGCGACGGTGGCCGTCGTTGGGAGGTTGTTCATTGAAGAAACCGGCCTCGATTGCCTCGATGTCTTTCTTCGAAAACTTGGCTGCCGGATCGAGCTTAAATTCAGTATTCCCGCCTGCATCATCACCGGCGAAGCCGGCGAATTCTATGTGCCCGTTCTCCATCACAAATCCGGTGCCGCCCACTGAACAATAGCGCTGGTCCGGCTTGCGCCCGTTCACATCCCAATGACTCAAATAGCCAAGTTTTGCCATCTCATCCGAGTGCATTGTGCCTGCTTGTTCTGCCGTTTCATCATTCACTACTTCTTTCAATCCTTGCGATTTGCGATCGCGATTGATCAAAGCGATCATGTAATTCTTCGCGTCGGCAATGCTCATCTCGTCTTTTTCTTTAGCCTGCGAGAGCAAACGCGGCGTGCCGGAATTCGCAAGAGATGATGTTTGTGCAAAAACCAGATTGAATGAAAGCAGCACGAACATGGGTGCAAACAATTTTGCTTGCATGAAATTCTTTGTTTTTCCCATACGCAACGCGGGCACCTCGAAAAACTTCTCATGCGTCATCATAAGTGAATTGACGATGAGTCGTTAGTCGATGTGCCCGGCCAATCATCCGGCTAAGCAGGCGGATGATTATAGGTGCGTTTGAAGCTTCCATGCGGATGCTTTGTACGGATGCTTTGTACGGATGCTTTGGCTCGAATTAGTCGACGACTTGACCGTATGACGACCTAAGCGCGAAGTAGGCGATATATCCGTAGAAGAGACAGAGCATAATGAGCAAGACGAGTGGAAATTTCATTCCAATCTTGAGAAACGGTCTGAGTATGAAGTCAATAAGCAGAATACCGCTACCGACACCAGGCATAGCTTTGTCCTCCAGGAGACACCGATGAAACCAGCCACAGGAATTGTTTCCTTGGGCGGTCTTTTAGTCTTCGGGGGTAAGGGTGGAAATCTGAGCTTAAAAATGAGATGCCTGTAAATCCTGCCCTTACCCCTTTCGGAACTGCAGAATGAAATTCTCGTCTGATGTGGTTATGGAACGGTTAAGGACAAGCGATTCAAGCGGCTATTTAAGGGCTTGGCAGAGAAATTGCGTTTAAGCTTTCTCCCCAAGAACGCTTAGAGGGTCGCAAAAGCCTATAAAACGGGCATTTACGCAATAGACCAAACCGGACCATGTGAGCCCAAAAGAAAGCTGGTCTCTGTTTACAAACTTGTATGCAGGCATGCCTAGTGTATCGAATCCATTGTTATTAACGAAAAATGATGTTTCGACCGTCTGCACTGAATGAATACATAAACTGAGATCAGCCCCATAAAGGTATGGACCGGCAGGCTGCCGGTCTGAAATTAGATGAGAGGTAGAAAGATGGTACAGACAACGTCGTCCCCAACAGCAGCAGAAGCGAAAAAATCGTCAATGCCGGTACTAGCTGGCGGAATAGCGATCGGAATAGCTTTGAGCGCGGCGTTTTTTGCGGGTCATCATTTTTGGCCTACGTCGTCCGGCATTCCCAGTCAGTCGGCCGCACCGATTACTCAGTCGGCCGCACCCACAGGCGCGTTCCTTTCGATGGCTGAAAACACAATCGCCGATATGGCGAGCAAAGCCAGCGAAAGCGTCGTCAATATTGACATCAGCAAAAATATTTCCGTTCCTGGGCTTATAGGCAATTCGCCGTTTCAATTCTTTTTCGGACAGGGAGACGATCCGTCCATGGGAATGGCGCCGCGCAAATTCCAACAGCACGGCTCTGGCTCAGGTGTTATCGTCAGACAAGATGGATATATCCTGACCAACAATCACGTCGTCGGGCAGGCCGACGAAATCAAAGTCACTCTCAACGACAAGCGTGAATTCCAGGGTAAGGTGGTCGGACGGGACAGCTTCACCGACCTGGCGCTCGTGAAGATCGACGCCAAAGGATTGCCGACTGCTCAATTGGGCACCAGCAAGGCTTTGCGCCCCGGCGACTGGGCGATCGCGATTGGCAGCCCGCTCGGACTCGATCACTCGGTAACCATGGGCATCATCAGCGCACTGGGACGTTCGCTAAATGACATCAACAGTGTTGACTTCATCCAGACAGATGCAGCGATCAACCCTGGCAATTCCGGCGGACCGCTTCTCAATATCAGAGGCGAAGTGATCGGGCTCAACACGGCAATTCGAGGAGATGGTCAAAACATCGGTTTTGCAATCCCAATTGATATCGCCAAAGAAGTGACCGATCAGTTGGTTACAGGCGGCAGCATCAAACGCCCGTACGTCGGTATCTATATGCAAGATCTTAATGAGAAAATCGCGCATTCGCTTGGAATTCCGAAGGACACCAAAGGCGTACTCATCGCCAAGGTAGCGCCGGAAGGTCCTGCTGGACAGGCGGGGCTGACTGCCGGAGACGTGATCGAGAAAGTCGATGGCAAACAAGTGTTGACCTCCAAAGAAGTGCAAAAACAAATTCGCACCCACAAGGTGGATGACACGGTTGACTTTCTTATTTTGAGAAACGGCGCTATCACGGCAACCACGGTCAAACTTGGCGACTATCCGCAAAAAGACCAAACCGAGAGATAATCGGGGTAAATCAATAGAAGAAGTTCGCTAAAGCAGGACTGCAAAACCTGATGAAAGCAATGATTCTAGAAACTCGAGGCGGTCCGCTTATCATGGCGGACCGCGACGTTCCTGGCAGCCAGCGCGGTCATCTGGTCATCAAGGTCTCGCATTGCGGAGTCTGCCGCACAGACCTGCACATTGTCGACAATGAGTTGAAAGAACCCAAACTGCCGCTCATTCCAGGGCATGAGATAGTCGGCACAGTGGCAGAAGTCGGCGATAGAGTGCAGGGATTTGCAATTGGCGACCGCGTCGGCGTACCGTGGCTGGGTTGGACCTGCGGGCACTGCCGGTGGTGCATCACCGACAGAGAAAATCTCTGCGACGAAGCGAAATTCACCGGCTACACTCTCGACGGCGGATACGCTGAGTATTGCCTCGCTGACGCCCGCTACTGTTTTCGGTTGCCGGAAGGCTATGACGACTCAAAAGCAGCACCGTTGCTTTGCGCAGGATTGATAGGCTACCGCTCTTACAAAATGTGCGGCGACGCCAAACGTATCGGTATATACGGATTCGGCGCCGCAGCGCACATAATTGCCCAAGTCGCTCATCACGACAACCGCGAACTCTACGCCTTCGTCCGACCACAAGACAACGACGCCAGAAGCCTGGCCTTGAATCTCGGCTGCAAATGGGCAGGTGACTCAGACGGTGCTTCACCCGACAAACTTGACGCAGCCATCATCTTTGCACCGGTCGGCAATCTGGTGCCGCATGCACTTTCAAATCTCGACAAAGCAGGAAAGCTGGTCTTGGGTGGCATTCACATGTCAGAACTGCCGGCAATGCCATATGAAATCTTGTGGAACGAACGCTCAATCAAATCGGTGACAAACCTCACTCGCGCCGATGCAGTCGAGTTTTTCGCCAAGGCAGGCGAGATCAATATCAATTGTTCGGTTACGGTCTATCCTCTGGATAAAGCAAACGACGCACTCAACGACCTGCGCGCCGGGAAGTTTACAGGAGCGGCGGTCTTGCGAGTCTAGGCGGCTGTGCGCGTTGCGAATTTGGGCGGTCTTGCGAGTTTGGGCGATTTTGCTGGTTAACTTGCGTCTCAAACCCTCCCCGGGTTGATGTTTGCACTCCAGAGCCAAATCGGTTTCAATCTAATTGGTGGGTTATGAAAAAATGGTAGGCTCATACACTATGAAACCCACACAGATCATTCTCTTGGTAATTTTGACGATTGCGTTTGCCGGCTGCGCAAATGCAGTACCGGTAAAAACGGAGCAAGTTCCAGTGAAACTCAAGAAAGGCAATACCTGCGCGCCGGGCATTGGTCCAGCGCAAAGCGCAAGCGACAGCACAAAGGAGAAGACAGGGGCGATGGCACACAAGGTTCAGAAGTCGGAAGAAGAGTGGAAAGCTCAACTAACACCCGAGCAATACCAGATTGCCAGACAGAAAGGCACCGAAAGAGCCTTCACGGGCAAGTACTACAATTGCCACAAAGATGGCGTGTACAAGTGCGTTTGCTGCGGTGCAGAATTGTTCAGCTCGAAAGAAAAATATGACTCCGGCAGCGGCTGGCCGAGCTTCTGGGCACCTCACACCAAAGATAACGTCGCCGAGCACGACGACACCACTTACGGAATGCAACGCACCGAAGTGACATGCAGTCAGTGCGGCGCGCACCTGGGGCACGTTTTTGAAGACGGTCCAAAACCTACGAATCAGCGCTATTGCATCAATTCAGCATCGATCGAGTTGGACGAGAAAAAATAGAAACGCCGGGCATTTTTTGAAGTCTTGCCCAATTCTGTTTTTGCCATCTCTCACCTACAGCGAAAAACTTGTGAATTTCGCTGTACCTAAAAAGCATATCTAAACAGCACCGCCCTAACTGTTTGCTTACAAAAGCTCGAAAACCGGCGACGCTTTTGGGTTTCTCGACTCTGTCAAAAGCGGCTCTATTCCACACATTTGCCACAATAAGCTGTCATCCTGAGCACATCCACCATAGTCACGTATCCATTCGCGCTCATCCTTACCAGGTATCCCGGTTGATGCAGAATATTAATCATCCTATCGAAGAACGCATAGACGTTGACCACTCCGATTGGATGCGCCAGAAGAATGAGATTCTGGCGCTTACCGTAACTATTCGCATCCAATTTTTAGCGATTTTGATTTTGGCCTGCGCTTTGGGTTTCACTATGTTCGCACAACCTCACCTGGATGCACTTCCGTACTCCAGCATCTTCTTTGAGCCAGCGAAATAGAGAGTTTTTCGCTCGAAGGTGAGTGGTATAAGAGACCCTAGTAATTGGGGTCAATATGGCAACGTCCATCCTTCTTGTCGACAACGACCAGCAGCTAACAGCGCTCGTTAAATCACTCTTGACCGGGCGCGGGCACGAAGTTTTGCACTTCGAATCGGGAAAGGAAGCCATAGACTCGCTTTCCACGCATAAGCCCGACCTGATCGTCGTCAGCGAGCAGCTCGCGGACATTGACGGCGTCGGCTGGATTATCAAATTGCGCCAGGTCAACCGCGAGACCAAGGTGGTGTTCATTTCCAGCAAGTGGCGCGAAACCGATGTTTATCAGCAATTGACCAAGGATTTCGGCGTTTCTCTTGTTGTCCACCGCCCCCTCAAGCCGCTCTTGTTCGGCGCTCAGATAGACGGCGAGCTCAAGGCCAAAACTGCCAGCGAGCTGAATGAGGGCACGGACACTGAGACCTTCATGCAATTAAAGACGCGTTTTGCCTCTATCCTCCCCGGGCGTCTGAAAAACATGGAGGAGGTCGTTGAGCAATCGATGGCTAACCCGAAAGACGGAGAAGCTATCAAGGAAGTCCGGCGTCTGTCGCACAACCTGAAGGGCACTGCCAGCTCATGCGGCTTCCATCACCTGGGCGAAACAGCCGCGCAGATTGAGCAGACGATGAATGACGTCATCGACGGCAAAAAAACGCTCGATAAAAACACCTGGGATACGATCAGTCGGCTGGTTGGTGTTTTGCATGAAAACGTCAAACAGGACTTTCCCGACGAGCTGCCCCCACCGCCGGCTGCAAGAGGCGAAGGCGACGATTACGACGACTCGTCTATGGCAAACGTGCTTCTTGTAGGAAAGTACAACGAAGAGGACACGAAGAAATTCGCTCAGAAAGCGATTGTACGCTTGATCTTTTCCAGCGATCCAAAAGACGCACTGGAGAAAGCAAAAGTGACGACACTCGATGCGGTCATCATCGACATGTCCGACATGACGACCGATGCTTCCTTCGACCTGGCGCTCAAGCTGCGCGCAGTGCCCGGCTGCGAAACAATGCCGCTCGCCTTTATCCACAATGACGAAATTGTCGCCCGTAAAACCGAGGGAATGCACGCCGGCGCTTCACTTTATTTGCGCAAGCCCGTCAAAGATCAAGACATGGTACAGGCGATTGAGTATTTGATTGCCTTGCGCGGCAGGCCTCGCATCTTGATTGTGGACGACGACGAAGACTTCACCAAGATCATCGAGTCTGCGCTAGGCAAAGAGTCGATGCTCATCAAGTCGGTTAACGAGCCCAGCAACGCGCTTTCGGTTCTGGAAGATTTCTCGCCCGATTTGCTTTTGCTCGATGTGATGATGCCCAATACAAGCGGTTATGACGTTTGCCGCAAAATCCGTGCGATGGCGCGCTGGCAAGATTTGCCGATTGTTTTTCTCACAGCTCAGTCTGGCCTTGATTCACGTTTAGCCGCTTTCGATGCGGGCGCAGACGATTACTTGCCTAAGCCTGTAGCGACGGTGGAACTTTTGGCGCGAGTGAGAGTGCGGCTCGATCGCATGCGCCTGATGAAAGAACGTGCCGACCGCGACATCCTGACTGGACTTTTGCTGCGTCGCGCCTTCGTCGAGTCTCTGACTGCCCTGCACGCCGAAGCTGAGCGCCACAAGCTGGAATTCAGCCTTTGCCTCATGGACGTCGACCATTTCAAGAAAGTGAATGACAGCTATGGACATATGGCGGGCGACCGCGTGCTGGCGCATTTTGGGCAATTGCTCAGACGCCGCTTCCGCGTGGAAGATTTGCGCGGCAGATGGGGCGGCGAAGAATTCATACTGGCATTTCGCCATGAGGGGAAAGAAACTATGAAAGGCGCGCTCAACCGCGTGCTGGACGAATTGGTCACCATACCTTTTGCAGGCGACCACAATGAAGAATTTTTCGTCAGTTTTTCGGCGGGTCTCGTCAGCTATCCCCAGGACGGAACAGAAATAGAAGCTCTGATCAAGAAGGCTGATGAACGGCTCTATATGGCGAAAGAGCAAGGCAGGCGCCGGATTATTAGTGACGGGTAAGCGCTATGGCTAGAATCCTAATTGCAGAAGACGACCAATTCCTGTCCGACCAGATCAGGCAGTGGCTGGAATTCGAGAAATTCATTGTCGACGCCGTGTACACCGGTCCGGAAGCCTGCGAGCATCTTCAGTTCGAGTCATACGACGTGGTCGTGCTCGACGGGCACCTGCCCGGAATGGACGGATTGGATATCTGCAAGAAATTCCGTTCTGACGGCGGGACAACACCTATTCTTATGCTTTCCGGTCGCGATCAAGCCAAAGACAAAGCCGCCGGGCTTGAAGCGGGCGCCAATGATTATTTGCTCAAACCGTTTCACCTGAAAGATCTTTCCGCGCGCCTCAGAAAACTGATGGGCGACCCGAAATAGAGTCGCAAAAGTGAAGCAAACAATCAGCAAACTGTCGTTTTGAGGCGCTCAAGGCTACCTCGACGCTCGATAATTCAGAGTAGAAAGCCGAAGGTCAGCAGGCAATCCAATCTGAAAAGCGTCTGCAGACCAGCAGTACATCGAGTGAAGCAAACATGACTGCATCCACAAATAAAACTTACTGCCTCGCACTCATGGCGTTGCTTTTTCTATTTTGCTTGCGAGTTGTGGGACAGCTTGCGGTATCGCTTGGCGGTGCCGACTTTCTGCCGCCAATGGAACAGTGGTATTCCGGCTTGCTGCCCTACAACTTTTTGCTGCTTTGCCAAATATCAATCATCGCTTTGTTCGGCAAAATTTGCATCGACATCGGCTCGGACAAAGGATACTTCTCGGTGCCACGAGCGCGGTTGGGCGGCTTTCTAATCAAATTCAGCTATGTTTATTACGCCACCATGGTGTTGCGATACATCATACACATGTCCATCCATCCGGACGATCGCTGGGTCGGCGGCACGATTCCGATTGTTTTTCACTTCGTCTTGGCGACTTACTTATTGCTTTTGGGTCGCTACAACAAGCGGCAGCAGCCGCAAGAATTGCAAGAGCGGCAAGAACGGTACGCGAATTAGAACACTACCGGTATGTAGAATCGATCGCGCAGATGTAAGCGCTCGTATGCTTGAGCGTGTACTCAGCGGCTTCTTTGTGGGGAGTGTGACGCGCAAACTTAACCATGTCTTTGGTGGCATGACCGCAGACCTGGCTGACGATGGCGTCCACTTGTTGTTCAGAACCATACTCGTCGCCCTCTCCTTGAAGCACCAGCACCGGACATTTGATTGCCGGCAGGAAGTGCTCCATATTAAAGTTGCGAAACTCCTGAGA
>JBGAVL010000133.1:0-15344 GCA_044228145.1 Obscuribacteraceae bacterium (SeqCode) | reverse complement strand
GTAGATCGCGCCGTGGACATTATGATCCAGGTTGCTTTTGCAATTCAGTATGCCCACGATCAAGGCATAATCCACCGTGATTTGAAACCGACAAATATCATGGTGATACCGCCGGAAAACGAAAGCGAAAAAGAGAGCGTCAAGCTCGTAGATTTCGGTATTGCAAAATTAACGGGCATCGATGAGTTCAATCAACAAACTCTCACGAAGACAGGCGAGATTTTCGGCAGTCCTCTATACATGAGTCCTGAGCAATGCACAGGAGTGATGGTCGATCATCGCTCCGATCTCTATTCAATCGGATGTGTTTTCTACGATATGCTCACAGGAGCTCCGCCATTCATCGGCGAGAACGCTCTCAGCACAATGATGAAACATCAGACCGAAGCACCGCTCTCTTTGAAGGAAGCTTCAATGGGAAGAAATTTTCCACCGGTTCTGGAACAGATTGTGGCAAGACTTCTGGAGAAAGATCCAAATCGTCGCTATCAGAGCGGAAACGCGCTGGTCATCGATCTGCTTCCTCTGACTCGGGACGACGGCGATCCAAATACTCTAAAACTCCTCAAGCCTAAAGAGGCAATTCCGTCCAGGCAAGGACAGACTACGCAATTCTTGCCAAAAGAAAACGCGCCAGATGCCGGCAAAAGTGATAGCAAGGCAAAACTATATGCCGCCTTTGCCGCTATTGCAGTCTTCTTTTTTGCTGCCGGTTTTGCAACCTGCTATTTCGTTTTTGCAGTCAATCAAAATCAGCAGGAGACGGTAAAGCAGCCCGCGCCTGTTTCACAAGTCGAGGTAGAGTCGCCGAAAGGATACTATTCGAAAATACAGGGAAAAGAGAGGGTGTTCAAATTTCCACCGGAATTTGAATCTCTGGGACAATTTTGCTTCAACGAACCCGTGCTGTACCCAGCCATTATGAAAAGGAAAGTCCCACCGGATCAATTGATTGGATTTATCCCGGACGAATATCTTCTCAAAAATCCAAACTTATGGGATGGATTTAGATCTGATGATTTCTCATTGATTTGGTTCCAAAAATACTCTCTTGCCAATTCAAGGTCTTATGAGAAGCTGGCAAAATTTACAAAATTGAAAGCGTTGAATCTCAACAAGACTGATTTTGCGCCGCAAGACCTTAAGTACCTGGAACCTTTGCAGTCGCTTCTATGCTTGAATTTCGGCTATTGCAATCACCTGAAAGCAAAAGACGTCATGACGTTGAAAGTATTGCCACATCTGAATTATCTTGATGTAAGCGACATGAATGACGGTGGTCTCATTGTCAGAAAAGCAGCTTCGATGCCAAACCTACGACAACTAGTGGTGTCAAATTGCGATATTACAGATGATGACCTGCGCGTTATGTCTGAAAGCAAATCACTGAGAATTGTGGGTCTGTCGTGGAACACCAAAATTACAGATGATGGAATCAAACATCTGAAGAAGATGAAACAATTGACCTGGTTGGTTCTGACTGGCACATCAGTGACACCAAAGTGTGCCGAATCGCTGTCAACAATTAATGACTTAAACGTGGTTGAATATGCTGTTTCCAACAAAAATGAAGAGAAAGTCAATGCCATTCAAAAAGCTCTAAAACGCTTGAGACCAGGAATTGTATTCAACAGCAAAATAAGAGAACCGCGAAACCCGTCTATAACTATGCCGGCATTCGTATGGAAAGGCCCCGGAGTAGGAGCTGACGGTTTCATCGGCGAGAAAGAACCGCTCGACTTTGCAAGATCGTTTCCAGTCCGCTGAAATTGTGTAAGGGCTCAGACAAATTAGCTCGAAGATTCAGGCTGGGCACTCTGAGCAGCTTCAGCCTGAATCGGCTCGCGCTTCTCCAAAGTGATGCAGCAATAGAGAGCGATTGCATAGAAGATGAAACCGCACCAGTAGCTCGTTGAAATTCCAACGAACATAGAAAGCACCACCGACAGTACCGAACCTAAAACGGAAGCGGCACCATTAATTCCCCAGAGCCAGGCCGTGAGATTTTGTCCGTGTTTAAAACCCAGACGCATGCCAGCCGGGAAGCCCAGACCCAGAACAAAACCGACCGGGAAGAGACTGGCGACGCTGGCGCCAATACGCACAGCAGTAGATTCAGGAGCAAGCGCATGCACCAGAGTCTCAGTTGCCAATCCGAAGATTGCTGTAACCACAAGCACTGCCACCAAAAGCATATGCAATTGATTCTTCGTCAGATCGCAAAGTTTTCCGAATGAGACACTGCCCAATCCAGTCGCGAGAAACAGAGTAAAAAGAACGACGGCAAGCGCATAAATCGGGTGCCCCAGAGTGATTGAGAAGCGCTGAACTTGAGACAACTCAATCAACATAAAACCAATTCCAATTGAGAAGAAGTAAACGAACAGAGGCAATGAACCTTTGAGCTGTGATTTATCTTTGGTTCTCAAAATGGGCAGGCGGAAACAGTAGAAAGTGAAAAATGTCACTGTTACCAAAACCAAAAGCAATGCCACGGCCGAATTGATATTGTTGGAAGTTCGCCCGCCGGCATAAATAGTTTTGTTGAATATCTGGGTGGGATTGAGAGTCTGAAAGAAGAACGGGCAATCGTCTGTCGATGGCTTCAAATTATAGGGAACCGTTTTTTCTACTTCGCTAGTCTTACCCTCGGCCGCCAGTGCCAGGTTGGGATCGATTGTCATAACCGGGCTCAATGCCACCTCAAAACCCAGTTCTTTTGCATACTTGTCAATACTGGTCAGCTGTTCCATGCTAAAGGGCTTGCGGCTGACCAGAATGGTGCCAAGCCCGTCTTCTGCATGCAGTTGGTCTCCGAGTTCGGAACTCATTAAGCGCACAAGCACGAGATGAGCGCGCGGATTTTCTACGCCGATACGCCTGAGGGCAGCACTGCCGACTCCTACCAGTCGATAGACTTCAGAAGGAACATAGTGGCTGTACCAGCGCGTCATTGTCAGCATGCCGCGATCGCTCAGGTGTTCCAGAAATGTTTGCCAGGCATCGACAGTGTATAGCGAACTCTCTGTCAGCGCGTATGCTCCGCTGGAGCTGGCCGCCCATGTGTCGACCAGTGTCGCTTGGATCGTGTCGTATTTTTCCGTCGAGCGCGTGATGTAACTGCGCGCTTCATCGCACACCAATTTCACGCCCGGCATCTTGTCCAGGTGACCGATGTAATCTCCATACCGGCCGGTAATGGTGGCCACGGTGTTGTTGTTGATTTCCACACCGGTGATGGTCTTCTGTCCCAGTGCCAGGGCTGCCAAAATATCTTTGCCGCCGCCCACACCAATGACAAGGGCGTTTCCACCTTTGATCAAGTTGTAAGCAAAGTTGGAAATATCGTATTTGAAAAACTCGAAATCTTTGATGTTTCCGTTGAAGCGATAGAGAATCGCAGCGGCACATCCATCCATATCCAGCCAGAGCTGCCGGATCTTCACATCGGGAAGCAATTTGCTGTAGCCGAACTCAAGCGGTCTGCGCAAGGCATCCGGCTCACCGAAGACTCGTATGCGTGAGAAACAATTCCATTTTTCAAAAAGAACAAGCTTCTCTTTTTCACCTTTAGACCAGGAAAGACTGATCACTGGCTTTTCTTGATTGGCCAGATAAGCATTGGTGCCGACATAGCCGGCCGTGAGAAGTGCAACGACCAATGCGGTCAGTTTCAATTTTTTGATTTCTGTGTTGAACGAAAAGCAAAGCGCAGAAAGGGTGGCGATAAATCCAATCAGATAAACATCTGTAATTCCGTCAATGAATTGCAGGCTGCCTACCAGGAGAACACATCCCACAGCAGCGCCTATGAAATCAGCTGCGTACAACTTGTGTGTTTCAGCAGGATAGCGTGTCAGAGTCAAAGAGATGCAAATACTGCTGAGCGTGAATGCCAAAAGCAAGAATGGAACGGCAATAAATAGAGAGGCAACGATGACGGTAGAGGCATCAAGCGGCAAAAATGCCGGCACCGAGATATGAATGACTATTGCCAAAATGCAACTGACAGCAAATGCCAGAATTGACCAGGCTTGATATTTGCTCGTGTTTTCCGGAGAAAAACGATCAGGAGCCAGGTAAACAATGATCGCTCCCATAGTCGTACCGAACATTGCCATTGAAATGGCCAGGAAAGCGAAGTGATACCAGGTAGTGACGCTGAAGATTCGTGTCAGCAAGAGCTCGTACATCAATGTGGCAAGAGATGCCAGAAAAATGCCGCAATATACGTACTTGTTTGCTTTCATAGAAACCGAGAGAGGAATTTTTTACTCATATTGGCGGCACGCATCTTGTTATAAAGCGGCAGGGTTGCCAAGCCTGATAGACAACTGTCTGTTGATACTCTAAATAATAGCAGTGACGAGGCTAGCCAAGCACCGGAAAAGAGTTGTCGGCAGCCAAATAGTGGCAAGTAATGGAAAGTAATGGCAAGAAAGGCAAGACCATGCTAAGTAAACCAATGCGTAACCGGATCTGCTTCGCCTACTTATCGCTGGTGGCCTGCATCATCATTGGTTTTCTTTATCGAATTGTTCTCAAGACTTATCTCAACATTCATTTCTTTCACCGCACCGGTCCATCCTCGTTTTCGTTCATTGACTACGTAGCCTTTTATTCAGCCGGGAAAATCGTTCTTTCCGGCGCACGCGATCACATTTATGAGTTTGCAACTCAGCTTGCTGCTTACAACAAAACGGTTACCGAAAGTCTGGGCATCAATGCCAATGTAGACCATATTCCTCTGGGGCAGTCCGTGCCGTGGTTTTTCGCCATGCTGGCTCCTTTTTCCCTCTTGCCTCTTTTGTACTCCTACATCGCCTGGAGTCTTGCCGGTATCGGCTTGAGCGGGCTGTCACTGTGGAAACTCCTGAAGCAAAATGGTTACTCGACGCTGTTCAGTGCCCTCTTTCTTCTATGTGTTGCCGGAAGCTATCCATATGAGTGGTTGATTAACGACGGGCAGAACAGCGCATTCGTTTTGGCGGCACTGGCGCTTATGCTCTACAGTTGGTTTCGCGGCAATGACACCGCTGCCGGTATCGCACTGGCACTAATGTCGATCAAACCTCAGTATGCTCTCTTTATGGCCATCCCTGCCATTGCTATGCGGCGCTGGCGGGTACTGACTTCGGCTGGCACCTGCGCAGCTGTTCTGATCTTGCTTTCAGCTGTCATATTCGGCGTCAAGACCCTGGTCGACTATCCTGCACTCCTGCATCAGACAGAAAAAACAGATCCGGCCGTGTTTCCAACCTGGATGGTTTCAATTCGAGGACCGCTCAGCATTCTTATGGATCTCGATCTGGCGCTCAGCATATCGACGATTTTCTATGCAGTTGCTTTTCTGGCTCTTTTGGTTTTCTGGCTCAGATTTGCTGCCCGCGGGCAGCAAACCAAGATTCGCATCGCAATTGGAATCACCTTAATGAGCTGCCTTTTGACCAGCCCCCATACACACATTTACGATCTTGTCGTCTTCGCTGCTGTGGTTGCCATCATTCCGATGCGGAGCTTTTTTGAAACCACGGGCATGCCCTCAGCCTTTGTAGTCTGGAGCAGGGTAATGGCGCTGTATCCGCTTTTGAGTTTTTGCATTTACCTTTTAACCGAAGTACCTGTATTCATGAAATTCGGCGGAGAGATTGTTGGCGCTGGTTTCTTCGTTATCAATTGTTGTCTCTTCGCGCTGCTTGTCTGGTTGTATCGAAGCGCGCATTTATTGGCAACTGACCCACAAGTATCGCCGATAGCAGAGACTCAACCATCTGCCGCTGAGGACAGCTGAAGACAGTTGAAGAGCACTGAATTCGGCAAGAACATGCTTCTGCCGGTTTAGACAGCGTTCTCTCCCGTTACTTCATCTTCAATAAGGCGAAGTTGAGCGCGCGGATCGAAATCATTGCGCCACAATGATGTTTCGAACGAAGCCCTGGCGTGTTCGACAAATTTCGCATAAACGAGCTGCGGCGCGACAAACATCAAATTGTAGATCACTCGCCCGTCGCCGAGCGTGTCGACCAGGACTTGATAGGACGTTTGCTTTGTAGACAACCAATCTTGCTCGACGATCACCGCTCTTTTGCCGTTGAAATCTGCGGTTGTAAAACCTCTGCAGCGCATCTCAGAATGCGCAATCAATTGGCGTCCCGCCAAAACCAGCGTCCGCTTCAATTCACTTCCGTCGCCACTCAGTTTGAGCGCCTTGTCGTAAATTTCCCTGCGGCGCAAATTGCCGAGATTTTCATCACTACAGTCTCCGGAAAAATAAACACCCATAAAGACATCGTCATGATCGCAATGGGGCAGAAGAAAAGATGTTTCAGTACCCCAGACGGAATTCAAGCGCCTGGAATCATTGACGACAAAAGCAGGGCGCCATCCGCCGAAAACATGCATTCGCTCCAGGGCACCATTCGTCTTAAAAAGCACGGGTACCCTCCTCATTGTCGACAGCATTCAGCAACTGAGGCTCAGCTCTTTGATTTAGAGCAACTTGATTGTAGATATCAGGCAGGAAGTCCGGCTCGATGCGAGGACTTCTGCTGGGGACCAGAACCGCTATTTGATCGTTTAAGTATTCATGCAAGATCACCTGCGCTCCACCGCGAACGACGCGCAATTCATGACCGCATTCAGTCGAATTAAAGCACACTTCGCCACTATTGAAATGAGTCGTCTGTACATTCTGGTCGTCCGGACGCGCCAGTCTGAGAATGCCATTTTCTTCCACTACAGAAATGCTGATCGCATTTCTCTTCCAATAAATGTTTGCCAAAACAGTCTGAGCAATTTTGCCGGCTAGGTTTCTTGTCGGCCGATCGGCAGTCCCTACCAGATCAGCATAATCGGGAGAGCATGTTCTGTTGCGCAATTCGATCAGATCGAGATCGTCACAAAACGCTCCATACTGGCTGGGCTTTATTTCGGTGCCGTCAGTAGTTTCAAATCTGTCCTCGGTCGCGGACATGGCTATTAGCCGAACAAAAGTTGCCGGTCTATTATCGCAAAGCAAATTACACGCTATGGCAATTGTGTTGGTCTCATTTCCGATTCCAGGTTTTACATTATTCGGAAACGCACATTCGCAAAGCACCTGCTCTGCAAGCCACAATCTATCGGCTTTGCTTATTGCTTTTGGAGAGCCTGCCGGCGAATTCCCAGCAGCCTGCGATGCCAACAACTTTTCGAATTCACGCCAAAACGAAATTCTAGCCGGAATATTGGCAATGCGCTTTTGCAAAACATCCATCATCTGAAGGAAACGCTTTCCTTTCTGCTCGTCAAAATTATCTAATGCATATTCCTGGATCTTCAGACAGACAAGATTGCAAGAAATGCATTCATTGAGTACTTCAAGACTAAGTAAATTCGCCCGCCGCTCCTGAGAGTCGACAAAGAGAGAATGATCGAAGTCGCGTCCCATGATCGCCTTCACGAGCGTCAATTTAGAATTCTTTGGAGGCGAAGGGCGAGGAGATCGCCCGGCAGGAAAGGATGGGTTTGCCTGACTTGAAAGAGATGCAGAAAGAAGATTTATGGCTTCGCGCAGCGGACTTATTGCTGTCAGATTGGAAAAGCCGGTCTTAACAGAAAGGGTATTCATCTCGCGGCAAACAGCATAATTGAATGCCAGTTCTTCGAAAATCTCCTGCTCTTCATCTGCGAATTGGCTGAGAGTTGTCCTCTGCGATCGGCAAAACTCAGAAAGTGCATCGCATGCTTTAAGAGCACCCTTGAGCATTACTTGCTCGGACATTTCAGTGGCAAAAATTTCCCGAACTTGATCGCGCTGGCGGCCGACGACGGCAACAAAGAGATCGACAGGCAGAGATGAATCGTACTGGGCCGAATAAGCTTTGGCAATCTTGCTCAGCTCGTCACTACTCATTGAGGAAAGTTTGAGTATGAGCCTGCTTTTGTCCTCCGAAAAACCAACAATGGCAGCTCTCATTCGATCGATTTCGGTCGGGTCTTTTTTACCGGAGTCGAGAAGTCGGCAGGCAAATGCGAATTGTTCCGGCGTTTTGAAAACCCTTTTCTGTAAAAAAGAATTTCCACCTGATTGCTTTTCGGCAGTCAAAGTCTTTCGCTCATCAAGGGAGAGTTTCAACAAATCGTTTAAAGAAATCGAACAGGTCTCAGACAAAAGCAGCCTGAGATCAATTGGTATCGAGCTAGTTTCAAAAATTCGCTTGCTATAGTCTAAATAATTGGCGGCATTGCCTATTCCCACATTCAGATCAAGCCTGCGCATCGCCTCAACAAAGTCCTTGACCATTTGATCGAGAGCGGCGCGCAATGTCCTGGTTTCCAAATCCTGAGGAGACTTAAGCCGTGCCATTACGCCCGGTCTTGCCAGAACGGATTCAAACTTTTGCAGTTGTTCGGAAATTGGAGCGCCTGAAAGTTTGGAAACAATCGCATTGCTAATCTCGTCCGTTTCCAACTTTCCGGTTTTCAAAGCCAGCTTCAGGGTGCGTTCTGCAACCAATTTGCATTCACCGGTCAATTGGGCTTCTACGAGCGTATCCAGATATCTCGGGTGGCCTTTGTCCTTGAGATATGAGTTGACCTCCAACGGAGACATCTGCAAAATCATTTGCAGCTTTTCAAACTGATTGGAATTCTGGGTCGACCACACTGCATTCCATTTTTCCGGATCAGAACCGAGCAGTGCGATCTCAATCGGTACACGCCCGCGCTTTTGCGATTCTTCAAAAGTAAGATTGTCTTTTCCCTCTTCACCAATCTTGGCCTTCAGCATGCCCATTATTTCCAGGTGCTCTTGAGGATTGAGAAACTTCTTAAGGCGCTGATCCAAATCCGCGAAGCGTCCGGGGTTTTTGCGCAAACTGGTCCAATCTTTCAAAGATAGAAGTTCTACGGCCCTGCGCATGCCCTTCATATCATTGGAGCGCAAAAGTCCAAAATATTCGTCCCTATGCAATTCACGAAGCGAGGCATAGATCTCTTCTCCGCCTACGAGTTTGTTTCTCAAGAGATCATACTGCTTTGAGTTTATAACCGGATTTGTTGCGGCGCGCAATGCTGCATCAACTTCCTTATAAAAGCTGACCGCTTGTTTCTCTTCTTGATCGAGGTCAGCTCGATCGGCCAGTTTTTCTCCAAGCAAATATCGATGCCTGTCTTCGGAGGACGCCTTGTCTACAAATTTCTTGATCTCGTCTTTGTTGGCCAGCCCAAACCAACCGTATGCGAATCCTTCTGCCGTACCCAGCTGTGTGGTCAAAGATTCTCTTCCATACTGGAGCACTTCATTTAAATGCTTGCCATATATAGCAAACACTTTATGGACCTCGGCCGCCTCTTGAGTCTGCAAAAACGCATGGCGAGCGTCTGCTGTGCAATATCTGCAGGTGGACTTGAGTAGTTCAAAACTATTGTCCTTAATGGCAATCATGGCCAGCTGGCGCACCGATTCTTTCGACTTTTGCCATCCCGGTGTAAGAAAGACTCTTGCCGCCTGCCTGGTCGCCGACGAAATATTGGCACTGTAGAGAAGGTCACTGACCAGCTGCTTATACGCCTCGTTTGTTTGCAAGTCTTTGATGTCCTTTTCTGGCATCATGGCCAGTGCTTTTCTGATCTCAGTTTCAGCATGATTGACCGCACTTGTTTTCGATGTCCCCCGGCTCAAGGCGGCGTTCAAACCGACCGGCTGACTCTGCTTCTCGGTGACATCGACAGCTTTGTGCAGCTCATACAGTTTTGCGATGTGATCGTCCAGCTCTTTTGCCCACTGCTCTAGAGTCTGCCGACGTTCGTAAAATTGAGCGGGAATTTTGTGTTGGGCAGTCTCCCCGCGCGCTTTTTCTTTGAGTTCTAATATGAATTGTTTGTCTGCGTCAGAGGCAGTGGACAACTGGCGAGCGACATCGCCATCACCAGCGGTGCCCTTCTTCTTCTGCAATTCTTGCAGTCGTCCGGACAGAAGTGAAATAGCCATACGCTTGACACGCCTGACTGCTGCGTCCTGTTCTTTGCCCGGTTTCAAAATCTTGCGGAAATTATCGAGCAATCCGAGAAACTGTTCGGCCGGACCACCTTTTTTGCCCAGGGACAGATCTTCTTCTCTAAGCGCGCGCAAATCTGCTGTTTCCAAAAATACAGCTTTGGTTTCAACTATATTCGAATTTACGGCAGGGGCGGCATTGGTCCGAACATCAAGGGCAGGAGACAGCACATCATTTTCAGATTGGGAAATACTTTCTGAAGGCTCTAGTTCCTCAATCGCTCGACCGAGCATTCCCATGGCCGCAATCTGCTGTTTTTTCGCATATGCATCTCTGTCGGGTCCGAAAGGCATGTTCTGCCAATGGCCGACATTGACAAGCAAGTCCTGAGCAAAACGCGCCTCTGTGTCAGAGCTAGAAGCCAGCTCTTTCAAGTCTTCAATGGAAATCAATTTGCGGGGCCGCTGTGAAGAATCGGCTTGCCGGCCGCGTTTTGACTCGCTGAGATCCTTTTCGGTGGTGTTGCTTCCCTGACCGACAACGACCTCGTCTCCGGACTTGCCGGCGCCAAAGAGATGAAAGGTCATCCGGCGCGAAGATTTTTCCTCGCTGCCGCCGGCGGGCTCATTGGCTTCATTTTCGCGCTTTTCCGGCTTCTCGTCGGTAGACATCGTCGAAATTTCTCAAAGCATAGTTATATATGCCACGGAACATTGACAGGGAACATTCGAATTGAATTGGCCAAAGGAGCTCTGCCAATTGTCCGGCATTGCCTCCCGTCGGATATTAATGACTTATTGGTCCGATTTAGAAATACTCATCAAGCACGGCTAACGGGCGTCGGCCCTGAAATCCATCATTTTCAAGGTGCCAGAAGTCGATGTCCTTTTCGCCCAGGCGCCAGCACAGGAAATAGTCGACTTTGCCTTTGCGGGCCGGAAAATCCAGGAGTCCGGAGCGAATGTCTCTTAGAATTACTCCTGAGTCGGTGATTTCGATCATCCAGCGCTCGAAACACTCAAGATACTCTCGCTTTGCCGATGTGAGCCTGTCGATCGATGCTTCATAACGCGCTCTGGCTTCTCTGAGGAGCGCCAGGTCGGTAACATCGCCGCTGTTGGTCTTGACCGCAACCAGCGCCTCCTCACAAGCCTCACACTCTTCGCTGGCAGCGGCAACCTTGATGCTGATTGAGTCGAGCTCGTCATTAGCCTTTGAGAGTTGCTCTCTGAGGCGAGGGAGCATGGACTGAGCTTGATTGAGGGAAAATGTACCGGTTTCTGACATGAAATTCTATCCGCTTATCGAGACGTCAAGTACCCGCAGGCAGGCAGGAGCAAAGTCGAATCCCGAATTTAGATTCCAACAGCTAGTCTAACTTAATTAATCCGGCCTGACTCTCTATGTTTCGCAGTGCGAAAATCTAGCTTCTGACACAGATAGTGAATAAACGCAGGAATTTCAGAGATGCCGAAATTGATCGACTTGACCAGACCACTCGTCACTCTCGACAAAAAAATGTTTCCACCGATCTTGGCTCCGCTTTTCAGGATCATATCTCCTGAGGTTGATTTTGTCGGAAACGATCGAGGCGCAGACATTATGTGCGAGTTGTTTTGCTGTCCGAAAAGTGACTTGCCGGATGGCGAAGGGTGGGCGGAAGAGATGGTCACTTTATCAAGCCATCTGGGCACCCATGTTGATGCTCCACTGCATTATGGAAGCACCTGCGGTGGTGCCCCGGCCAAAACAGTAGATCAGATTCCACTGGAAGAACTATATTGCGATGCAGTGGTGCTCGATATGACTCATAAGAAAGGCACGGGCGACGCCATCACTGTCGATGATTTAAAGCGAGCGCTCGATGCTGTGCAGTATCAGATAAAAACCGGTGATGCCGTGCTTATTCGCACAGATCATGACAAGTACTCCATCACCGACGCGATGCGCTACAACTATCCGGGCATGGTCAGAGAGTCGGCCCTCTATCTGGCTGAATGTGGTGCAAAAATTGGCGGCACCGATGCACTTGGCTGGGATAGACCATTTCCTAAAATGGTGGCGGAATATCAAAAAACGAAAGACAAATCGCATATATGGGATGCGCACTTTGCATATCGCGATGTAGAGGTATATGTCATCCAGCAACTGGCTAATCTCGACAAATTGCCGCCGCACGGCTTCAAAGTCGCCTTCTTTCCAATCCCGCTGGTTGGCGCAAGCGCTGCGCCTGCAAGAGTAGTAGCGTTCGTTTAACAAAGACTTCCAAACGCTAAAGAAGGGACTCGCTTGCGGCTCATCCCCTCTTTTGATTTGTTTCGGCAACTAACCGTCGGTGATTGGTTAATCTTTCTCGGGACGCTACGAGTTTCCAACGGTCAGTAAACTCAGAATAGCGTCAAGAGATGATCGTTCGCCCTAGGGTTAACCCTGAAGTCTTATTACTGAAAACCTCAGATTATTTCCAAATTGAAGAACATGCGAAATTATCGCCCATCAAGCATCTGATAATGTCGGCATTAAACAAAACGGGCGGCTGGTTTTGTACGGCATCGCACTGTCTGTGATACCAGCTCATATTATTTGAAGTCTAGGATAAAACTGAAGTCAGCAGGGTCAGTCAGCACAGGCGGGCGTTTTTTCCAGAGTAAAATGGTGGCTCTGGCCGGCAGTGACTTTATGTCGAGCTTATCGATCTCGTCCATACGCGGACTCATGTTATTGCAGCCGCCGGGATACTTTGAACTGTCACCTGTGTGTATGTACTGTTTGATCTCCACAGGTCCTTTCCCCTTGTGGGTATTCTCAATGTTGGACGACAAATTCGGTGACAGGTAAAGAAAGTTGTATCCAAAGTCTCTGGCGTTGTAGGCAACCAACCCGAAGCGCAAATTGTTTTCGGTCCTTTCAAGTTTGCTGTCGAAGTCTTTCAACTTGCCATTAAATGCGGTGACATCGTAAGTGACTTGGGCCATTCTTCTCCTTGGCCAGTACTTGAGTTCTTGCGGCATCCATGTGTAAGGGAAATCAACGTTTTTCAGGTCGTCTTCAGTAATTCGCTCTGGATTCCAAATCTTTGCCGTCCAAGGATTGGCGGCAACCAGCAAAAACGGATTCAAAACAAAACGAGACTCTTCGGCCGGTCCTTCGATGCTGCGTTTTCCTTCACCCCAGATGTACTGACCGGCCATGCCCCACCATGGCTTGCCGTCCAGCATCTCATCGAAGACTGCTGCAGTAGGAACGTACGGCATGTTAATCAAATTCGAACAGGACAAAACCATATCCACACGCAATTTAAGGACATCTTCGCGCCGCATATAGTTGAATTGCTGTGGGCTGTTAATTGGCAGAATGGTGCCGTCTGGCGCAAGTGCCAGAGGTCCGACCTTAAGCGAATTGCTGCTCGCTTTTGCACACTGATCGATTGAGCTGTAGAAGAAAAACATTGCCACAAGTGACAGAGCGAAGGACCAGTTGACTGGTCTCGATCTAATTATTCTCTGTGGGAATACCAAACGATTCAAATAATGCTATCGCGTGCGAAACGCTAGCGAACAGCCATTTGATAATGAACTTTGAAACTGCTGTGGATTTTGGGGTTATTGACGCCGGTTCTCATTACCTCATCTGTCTGGATTGAGGCGTAATGGCCTTCTTTGTGAGAAGCAGAAACCGAGCTTGTCGACTTTTGAATTCCAGTCCATTTGTACATGCGAAAAACGTTGTCGTACCAGTCAATAACCTGACTTTGCGGCTCTTCCGCTTCAAAAACCATTGAGTAGCGTGGTCCGCCTTTTGCCGATTGCTCAACGGTGCCCGTTACGAATTTGGCCTTGCCTGTGTATGCCGGCATATCGGGCAGATCGACTTTATCTTTCAGTTGATCCAACTTGTGGGTTTCTTCCGGATTGAGTTGATATGGCTTCTGCCGATATGAAGACGGAGTATTTTGAGCGCTTGACATTTGCTGGCCGACTGCCAAACCAGTCAGCAAAAGGATGGAGGTGAGAAGACCCCAAGCTCGTCTTGGATTGCTTGCTGCTATTGACACGACACTGTCCTCCCCATCGAACGGAATCAAATAATGACGAATAGACGCAATAGACACACTATATATAAAAGTGCCCACCCAATTAGAATCTTACACGATTCAAGAGGGTGGGCGCTTTATCTATTGGGTGATTGGGTCAAGCCCAATCAGTCCAGTTGGTTGCGATTAGTTGGGTTTGCAGAACTCACCACCACCGGTCGTCTCGTTGCGGAACGAGAGTTCGCCCAGGAAGTTATGAGCACCACAACTTGGTTTCCATTCGACGATGTCAGTCGAGCTGAACTCGCCACCGGTGTTCCTGAATTGGGTGTACGGTTGGTCGTGAATACCAGTGTCACCCTTGGGGTTACCTTCCGCTCCGGCCTCAGAGTTGACCATGACGTTACGGATTTGGCCGTCCGGAGTAGAAGCACAGACGTTAGGCATGGCTCCTTCTGCTCTCAGGTTGAACGGATCTTCGGCGCCTGCATGTGTCCTCGGCACTGTGGGCTGCATGGTGAGCCTGCTGCTGCCTGGTGGAAGGAAGATGAACATGGTTGCACCCGGAGGAAGATCTTGGCTCTTCATGAGAGTTTCAACTTCAGCACGGTCAACGGAGGGGAGAATTTCCTTACAACGTTGATGGATAAAACCGATTACATCATTTGGTCCAGAGCAAAAACCATTGTCTCCACTTCTCATGGTGTGCATCAAGAGTTCGTACGGGCTTCCTACGCTGGCGAACTGAACACCATGGTCATTACCGGTTTGATGATCTCTTACATTCGGTGTGTTGTAAGCGATGTTGCCTTCTCTCGGTCTAGTGTAGGTCTTCATTCCGGCCTTCTTGTCGCCTGCAACTGTCACGTTACGTGCGCAACGAGCACCAGATCCGAATGCTTCAACAACTCTGGCTTTCAGGTATTCGATACCGTTATAGCCTTCGCCGGCAGTACTGCCGTTGGGAGTGCCCGGTGGGAGACCGCGTCCGAAGTTGACTGATGCGTCGGACACGAACCCGCTGCCACCATCGCTGCTAGCGCGGCAGAAGAGATCATCTGCTGTAGCGCCGTCGGCATCGGAAGCGAAGTTGTTTTGATCGCAGCGGCCAGATCTGCCGCCACGTTCCAGCAAACGGATCACTTGATCTTTGGTGGCAAATTGGTCACGAGCTGGAGCTGGATCATTGGTTCTGATCACGGTCATATCACTCATTTCGGCGAGTGTGCCGCCGAATCCTGCCCAATGATCCGAGACCAGACCACCGATTTGGTCTCTGGCGCCGGCAGCTGGAGGAGGCGGCGTGTTGGCCAATGAGCGATTCAAGTTGC
>JBGAVL010000132.1:0-15419 GCA_044228145.1 Obscuribacteraceae bacterium (SeqCode) | reverse complement strand
AGGTTTCGCCAGAAAGTTTGCGCAGAGTGTTGCGGGCCAGCTCCAGGGACAGTTTTGAACGTCGAGCATTGGACAACTCTCTGGAGACGTTTTCAATTCGATCGAGCACAGGTAAATAACTGTCATCAAGACTCTTTGCGGCAACTCTGACTTGTACAAGCAGGTCATTTCTTTCTGCAGAACTATGACCGCCCTGTCCTTGAGACGAAATCAATCTTACCGAGGACTGTGTACTGATGCGGATTTTGAGGTCATTGGCTTTCTGTTCGAGATGAGCGGCATACGTGGAAACATCCGAAAAAGCGGCTCCACCAAGGCAGTCTTCCGTGAGACGTTCAATCTGGTGGGCCATATTTCTGGAGCTATAGTGGGCGTCGATACTCCTTTCGAATGTTTGAAAACAATATTCCAGCGAAGCTTCCAAAATCCCGTTGTCGGTGAAGATTGAAGTGAGGTTTCGCTCGATATCTTCAATCTCGCCTTGCATAGTGCCAATCTGCTGAAGCATCTGACGTTGCTGCCAGGTGGCCGTCTGAATGGAGCGTCCTTCCTCGACCGCCTGCGCGACGTCTTCACTTAAGCGTTTTGCTCTCTCAAGAGAAATTTCACCGGCCGGTATATTCGCTTTCTTGAAAAACATTCCCAGTTCGTCGAGCGCTCGTTCGCGCTGACTTTCTTTGCTGGCGATCTCGGACCCGAGCTGGTCGATTGTCTTCAATTTCGGCTCGCTCTGGGATTTCTCCTCGAGCATGTTCACGAGCAGCGCGGCTCCGGACACGCCGGCTTTTCTGGCGATTGATTCCAGTTTTACTTCCAGAGAACCAATTTTGCTGTGCAGTTGTTGGGCCAGAGCCGTGCTCTTTTCCAATTCCGCTTCCAGCTTTTCCGAATCACGCTTTCTGTAATATTCAGGCTTCATCCATCTAACGATGAAAAATCCGGCCGCCACGGCCGCCGCCAATGCCATCAAGCCCAGAGCCAGAAGCGCAGGTAACATTTCACGAAAGAAAAAAGCGGCAATTGCACAAAGGACAAAACCAGCCGCCGCACCACCGCCTATCAAAATGTCTTTGCTGCGCATAGCCTGGCGCTGTTTTTCAATTTCAAGAATGGAAGCGCGATGTTTGACCACTGTCCGCTCGCATTCAACAATCTGATCTTTGGCGGCATTCATCAAGGCATGATACGAGCGCACGTCTCCAGCATCTTTGGGATCGAGTCCGGACAGAGCATTCTTGGTGGATTCATACTTGGCCAGATCCACCTGGCTGCTGGTCAGCCGGTCGACTTCCTCTTGTTTTTGCGAACTGAGTGCATTGAGATCGCGGCCGAGATCGCTGAGGCGCATGACCAGAAGAGACAATGCTTGTGCGTCCTGACTGGTGAATTCGCTTAATCCGCGCCATTTCTTCTGGAAGGCAGCTTCCAGCGCATCCACTTCCGTATGGCCACCGCCGGGATCGCCCTTCAATCGTTCGTGCTCTGCATAAAGAGAATCCCGCTTGGTCCACATTTCGCGGACTCTGTTCTCCAGATTGGCAAGTGCCGGCTGAGGAGGTGAAAGGCCTTCCATTTGCGCTTGCAACTCGAGAATCCTGCCTTCGAGCTGTTTGGCGCGAGCGATGGAGGCGTCGAGATCTCTAAGCTCTTCGACCAAAACCAGAGTGGCAGTGTCAGTCTCAGGTGGCACCTCGATTTCAGTCGGACCCGAATCAGTGCCTGTGTCATCTCCGAGCTGATTGAGCTTATATAGACCTTCGTAAAGATTTTGGCGCTCCACTTCCAGAGAGGCAAGCTTTTCTTTCAGTTCTTTGTGTTCGACTTCCAGTTCGTGGATCACTTGATCGATCTTCAATCGCTGCCCGCGGTGAGGATAGTGACTGAGAGCGGTTTCCAAACACTGAATAGCACCATGGGCAGTGTGTTTGGAATTGGATGAGTCGGCAATGCCTTGAAAGACGGAGGCGAAATCTTCGGCACCACCTATAGTGTGCTCGTCCAACTCGCGCTGCCCGACAAAGCATGTGCTGCGGAATAGCTCACGCGTCATTCCGGTCAATTTGAATCCGACTTCGTCTTCACCCTGGGGTCCGAGAAACTCAGCGGTGACATCACTTTGCGTGGGTCTTAATTCATAAACCTGCACACTGCCGGAGGCGAAATCGCGGACGATTTTGAGCTGCCGGTCACCGACCGTAGCCCAGAGAGAGACTTGAAAAGGCAGGTGCGCACCAGCGCGCGGCCGCATTGACTCCCGCCCCTGGCTGGTCTGGGCACCATGAGAATTGCCGGCCACATGCCCGTCCGGAAAATCGAAGAGGGCTGCCCACACCGCCGTCGCCATCGTGGATTTGCCGAACTCGTTTGCCTCAACGAGCAGATTGAGCTTGTTGCTTGCAAATTCTATTTTTTCGCCGACGACGCTACCGAAGCCGGCCAGCTCGATGCGTTCAATCCACATTGCGTATGTCTACCTTTTGCCGCCTCAGGGCATCCAATCCATAATAAAGGGCATCCTCGGCAGCGCCGCCTGACACCGAATCCGGTGCGTTGCCGGGCTCCAGTACTCCCGCTTCAGCGCGGCCCCTTTCGACGCGCCTTTTGTATTCGAGCATGGCTTCGATAAACTTGCCTTCGGTCGTGCGTTCGTCGAAGCGCTCGGAAAGATAATCAGGACGTGTATGATCGGCTACGCGCACATGGAAATAATTGTCGCGAAAGCGATCGACAACAGCCGTCTTATCCACATCGGGCGGGTAGCTGCCTTCCATGTGGAGATAGACGATATCTTCGCCGGGTCTGGCTCCTTGCTCTTGAATAGCCAGCGAAAGCTCTTCACCCATAACTTCTTCAGTAAGCCCCGAAACATCGGCGCCGGCTACATAGATGCGCCGGTTGTCGAATTCATACGGTTCGACAGTGCATTCAGGAACACGACTAGGCCCGACAATCACAGTGCCAAAAAGTGCCAGACGCGGTCCGGCTTCTTCAAAACTGCGGCCGACAAATGAGCCGCCGTAAGCTCCTATGAGTTTGCCTGCCGACGAATAGACTTCGGCAAATTCATGGCAATGCCCGAGCGCAGAATAAGTGAAGGCTTGCGACTCCAATTCTTCAACTGAAAACGGTGCCGAATATTTATCGGCAAGCTCCGCATCAGGACCCGCATAACCTTCTAGAAAACCATGATGCACCAAGAAGTTAAGCGGCGCTCCTGTTCTGAGTGCCACCGGTCGATTGAGCAAGCGGCGTTGTTCGACTTCATTTTTCTGGAAAGCGCGACCGATAAAACAGACATCTTCGCGAAGCGGATGTTTGACAGTCACAAACTCGTCAGTATTGAAAACAACGACGTTGTCGGGCCAGGGCGGCAATCCGCGGGCTTGCAGAACCTTGGGATTGTACGGTGAAGCGAAAGAATAGTAGTCACGGTTGCCCGGAGAAATAATTACGGGAATGCTGCCCAGGCGCGAGAAGGATTCAATCAGATAATTGATCGTCGGTCCGGTCACCGTATCGGCGTCGAATAAATCGCCCGGGATCAAAATGGCGTCCACCCTGCGTTTGCCGGCCTCTTCCAGAGCCCGATATAGTGAGACGAGCATTTCGTTGTTGCGCTCATAACGCTGGCTGTGCGATAGCCCAAGGCGTCCGGAAAGAAAACGTGAATCGAGATGCACGTCGGACAACTGAAGAAAGGTAAAGCGCTTGAGCTGTGATTCCATTTTTACTGCTTGGCTATTTTTCGTCGTCGAAGGTCTGGGTCCTTTTTAGCTTGAGCCTTACCGGCACACCGCCCAACTGGTGCACCCACTCACTCATTAATGCCACATTTCGAGCACTCTTCCCTCGCCCAATGAGCGATTGCCGGGCACTCCGGCGAAATCTTAGCAATTTTTAACCTCACAAAAGCCATCCAGCCTCGCCCCCTGGAGCCCTATACCAGCCGCCTCAACACACTGCCTAAACACGCTCGACAATTGTGGCGATTCCCTGCCCGACGCCTATGCACATGGTCGCAAGCCCATAGCGGGATTTTCGACGGCGCATTTCATGAAGCAGGGTCGTCAGAATCCTGGCGCCGCTTGAACCCAGGGGATGCCCGAGCGCAATGGCACCGCCCAAGACGTTTACTTTGGCCGCATCCAAGCCCAGCTCGCGAATGCAGGCCAGGGATTGAGCGGCGAAAGCCTCATTGAGTTCGAACAGATCGATATCGGAAACATTCAATCCGGCCCGGCTCAAAGCTTTTCGCGTGGCAGGCACAGGACCGATGCCCATGATGGAAGGATCGACACCGGCCACAGCCGACGTAACGTAGCGAGCCAGAGGTGCAAGTTTGTATTCCCTGGCTTTGTCGGCGGACATGATCAATACCGCCGTGGCACCGTCATTGATACCAGACGCATTGCCTGCCGTTACGGAGCCGCCGTCGCGAAAAGCCGCCTTCAATTTTTTCAAATCGTCGATAGTCGTTTGCGGTCTGGGATGCTCGTCTTCACTGACGAATTCCGGCGCCGTTGAGCCTTTCTTGAGTGGCAGCGGCACGGGCACAATTTCGTCTTTGAAGGCGTTTTTCTCTTTTGCTTCGCCATATTTTGTCTGGCTCTGGCGCGCAAATTCGTCTTGATCTTCACGCGATATGGAATATTTTTCGGCGACATTCTCCGCCGTTTCACCCATCGAATAAGGATGATACATATCGGCCAGTTTTTTATTGACAAAACGCCAGCCCAGAGTAGTGTCGACCAGTTTTTGATCGCCGCGAGGAAATGCTGCATCCGGCTTTGCCATTACAAATGGTGCGCGCGTCATGGACTCGACGCCGCCGGCGATGTAAATATCACCGTGCCCCGATTGAATGGCCATGCAGGCTTCGTTCACTGCCATCAAGCCCGAGCCGCACAGTCTGTTGACCGTACCGCCCGCCACTTCGACAGGCAGGCCGGCAAGCAATGCAGCCATACGAGCCACGTTGCGATTATCCTCACCGCCTTGGTTTGCGCATCCGAAAAGTACATCCTCAATTTGTGATTGATCGATCTGATTGCGTTTTAACAGTTCACGAATTACGTGGGCGGCAAGATCGTCCGGACGTACATCTTTGAGAGCGCCAATGTGCTTTCCGATTGGGGTGCGCACGGCGTCTACGATTACTGCTTCCTTCATTCTATTGATTCCATGTGCTTGTAGTTATATCTATCTGTATCTTGAATCAGGCGTTGCCAGCCAGCACTCATTATCTTCACTCAAGAGTTTGATCGTCTCGGTGGTTACCGAAGGATTGAGTGCTACCGCTTCGCGCACTTCCGGACGCTTGTCTGACGACAGAGCTGCAAGCAGCGCCGCGGCAGTGGAAGGATTGCCGGCAACAGACTGGCGAACCAGATCATCTTCATCTTTAGCCAGTTTTTCCAGATCGGTTGCTTGAGTGTTTGGATTGGCGGCAACTTTAGCGCGCACAAAGCGGCTTTTGTCAGCCACCAAACCGGACAACGACTCCTTGCTCATTTTGGCAGCGGAGGCGGCAACAGACCTGACTGAAGGGTCGCTATCATGGGCAAGTTTTGCCACTACATCTTCCGGCACTTGCGGGTTGCCGGCCAATCGGCGCTTTAATTCAACGTCTGCATCCTCAGCCAGTTTGAGCAAAACATCACGACCGGCATTGGGACGATTGAGCAATTCGTGACGAACTGCCGGCTCCGGTGATTGAGCGAGCAACAAAAGCGTGCTGTCCGGAACTTGCGGATTCAATGCCAGACTGCGCAAAACAGATGCGCATTGATCGTGAGACAGTGAAGCCAGACATTGCTTGGGAGCATTGGCATTGCCGGCCAGAGACTGGCGCACGAACTCATCGGAATCTTGTCCCAGTTTCGAAAAAATCGAATCAAGATCAGATGGAGCCTTTCCTTCCGAAACAGCCAGGATGGCTGAATTAGATGCCACAGCCGCTCTCACGCTGGGAACATCGTCTTTGGCAAGCGTGGCGACAAGGTCACCGGGCAAACGCGGATTCATGGCCAGAATTGTCCTCACCATTGGCGATTTATCTTTAGCCAGTTTTGCAAAAGATTCAGGGCTGATATCCGGTCTTGCCGAAACAACCTGGGCAACGGCAATCGTCGAATCAGCCGAGAGTTGATTCAAAGAGTCTTTGCTTACGGCGGGATTTACCGCGACAGCGGCTCTAACCGCGGGATTCTTATCTCTGGCCAGGTCGGCAAGCACGTTTGCCGCAGTCTGCCGGTTGGATGCTACAGCGATACGCACGTTGTCGTCGCCATCTTTGGCAAGGAGAGCAAGGGTCGCTGCCGGACACTTGGGACAAAGTGCCGTTGCCGCACGAACTTCCGCTTTGTCGTCTTTGCTCAGCTTGTCGAGTGCTGCTGCCGGGGTATTTCCGTTGCCAGCCACCGCTTGCCTGACCACGAAATTGGCATCTTTGGACAAAGCATCAAGCACCTCAGGCGGTGCAGAATTGTTGATGGCGACAAACGCTCTTACGCCAAGATCGCCGTCTTGAGAGAGAACGGCAATTGCCTCTCTGGGGATATTGGGCTGGCGCGACAGAAAAGTACGCACCAGACGATCGCCAATCTTGCACAGTCGCATCACCACATCCGGTGGCGCATTAGGGTTGCGCGCCAGAGAGAGCAGCAAGAATTCGGTGTGCACCGGTCCCATGACCAGACCGTGCAGAACCTCAGGCGGCGTCTTAGGATTTGATCCGATCGTTTCCAAAACTTTGGGAATGCCCGCCTTCGTCAATCTGTTTAAGGTCGCCGATTGCGGCATGCGTGAGTTGCGCAAAAGGGCTTCGAAAACCGACTCGTCGGAAGTTTGCGCCAGTGCATCGATGATTTCCGGCGGCGTGGAAGGATTTTGCGCAACCGCCTGGCGCACCATCAAGCTTTCGTCTTTAGACAGTTTGGAGAGAATTTCTTTGGGCGTGCGCATGTTCTGCGCCACGGCCACACGCACTCTCAGGGCCGGGCTCGGCAAAGACGGTGACTGCAAAGGTGACTGCAATTGCGGCGTCAACATGCGCCCGGCGCGCTCGACCCTTTCGGGCTTGTCGGCGACCTGCCCTATTGCTGTAGCCTGAGCCAGTGTGCGAGGCTGGTCAACCGCAGGCGATTGCGCACTCGAAAGCTCTTCAGCAATTGAAGACGTTTGCGCTTCAGAAGGCGGCGCAAAAAACGGCGCGACACTGGCGGTTGCAAGTATCGACAGGGAAAGAGAAAGGCAAAAACCATGCCTCTTCAAAACGCGCATGCTTGGTCTCTCCGTACAAGGCGACAGGGCTATTACAGAAGTACCTTTGTACAGTAGTTAGAGTCTTTTTTCTATATCAAAGACGTCAGGGGTTGGGATGAATTTCTCTGATGATGTTGAGCAGAACATTGCTGTCCAGCTCCTGGCTGACATATTCGATGTATTTCACCTGCCAGTTCTCCAAATCCTTGACTACAGTCGAAAGTGAAGTGCCTGTTGCTTTGGCGGCCACCATATCGATGCCCACCTCGGCGCTCGATGACATGACATACATGCGTGCCCGACCGGAATAGCCGATCGTGTCGCGCAAAGCCAGGCGCAAAAATGCGGAGCTGCGCTCCTTGCCGATTTTCTCTGTAATTTTTCTCAAAAGGTTCTGGAAGTTGGAGAGTGGCGTATTGACGTCGGATTCGGGCACGTTAATCAATTCGAAGTGCAAGAGCAAATCAACCGCCCGACAAGCATCAGCACAGACCATATCGCCGATATTTTGAATGAGCTGATGCAAAGGTGTAAGTCCATCGCAGACTTTCCAAATTTTGTTCATATAAGCCAGTTCGCGATTGGAGATCGGCTGCTCTTCTTTGGGATCGATCAGGTTGTCGACAGGTCCTTTGAGCAAGTCCTTCTGATCGGGCTTTTGCTCCAATACCGAGTTCAATCCCTTGGGAAGCTTGGCTATGACCACGTCTGCGTGGTCGCGCGCCAGGGCGGCGTCAAGCAATAGCTTGTCCAACACTTTCGATAATTTACACGAATCCTTAGCCAGATCGGGCGGCGGCTGACGTTTGATAAAAACGAAAATGCCGTCCTTCCACGCCGAGCAAAACTCAACTATCGCTTTGTTTCCTTCAATTTTGCCAACCTTAGCATGGGTGATTTTGCCCATTTCATAGTGTGCCTTAAAAGCCAGGTCCCTATACTCTACGGAGAGCACGCCAGTGTCACGGTTTTGCGCAATGTTCTGCAAGAGGTTGGAAGCTTCCGTATTGCCCAGGTGTCCTACCAGGGCTTGCACTTGAGTGTCGTCCGACGAGCGTTTCAAGACCTTCTTCATATCTTCCGAGTCGGCCTTTTGTCCGTAGAAAGACTGGTCTTGCATGGCCACTGCCAGCTGCCTGCCGCTGATGAAACCCCTTTTTACAGCCAGCGCTCCGATGTTGATGCGCTCGCGCGTTGGCATCGCTTGAATTTCAGCGACCAGATCACCTACCTGCTCCTGACTCATTAGTTTTGCAGCCACGAGATAATCTTGTAAGCCAAACGGAGTCTTGTTTTTGAAGCAATTGACCAGAAATGGTATTTTGGCAAACAGCGGGTAAATCGCCTTCGCCTGCTCCAGAGAGCGCAGCTCTTCCATCAGATCACCGATGCTCAGTCGGTCTTGGTCGACGAGGCGATGACAAAGAGCGCTCAGCTGAGAATAACTGTCGACCGCACACAAAACCATATTTCTGCGCTTACTACCATCCAATCCGGCTTTAAGCTTGATGCCCAGGCTGGTCAAAACAGGCACAGAGGTCATCAAAACTTGCTGGGAGAGGTCGGTACTTTCCTCAATAAGCTCGCTGGAGCGACCGAGAGCATGCTTTATGTGGCTGGCCAAAGATGGCGAATGGTCGAACAATTCGGCATGGCTTTCGAAGATGTGCAGGCTCAAAATGCCGGTCAAAGAATCGCGCACGATGGCGACAGCTTTGTCCAGCTTTAGGAAAACCATGGCCCCTCGCATCTGCAGAAGGTTTTTGGCGATTTGAGCCGCCTCGATAATCACCTCAGCGGTGAACAGAAAGCCGCACTGAGTGACGTCAATGAGAATAGAATCAAACAAATGCTTGCCGTCCAAAAGTCCCTGCAACTCGGAAAGCAAGTCCGGTCCGAACTTCAGAACCAGTGTGTTCTCCTGTAATTCGGCAGGCGCAAGTTGCTCCGTAACTACTTCGGTCACCTCAAGCACAGGCAAAATCCTCGGTTTTGTATTCTCAAAAGCTTCTTACCACTTTTATTGAAATAAAATCCGGCAGATAACAATTGTCCTATGCAAGCGGCATAACTCAAACGCTAAACTATTTCTGTTGCCGGGTCGGAAAAACTGCTGCTGAAAGCCGCCAAGCCTTATTTTGAAGTGTTTTTGCCACGCTCCTCCTCAAGGAGCCCTGCCGGCGCTGCAAAATTGCTTGCCCTCGCTTTTTTGATTGCCTCAGGGTTTTTCCGTCTGGACGCCCAAGCCGGTCAGTTAGCTTCGACTCCTAAAAAGGCAATCGTGCCGTCCGGAGAGAAAAAAGCAATAGTGCCGGCCGGAGAGAAAAAAGCACAAGTGCCGGCCGCGGATAAAAAGACACAAGAGCCGCCGGAAGTCTCGCCATCACCGACGCCGATTCCAATACCGAAAGAGAAGCTCGAGTCCGATGAGGAGTTGAGCAAGAATGCACCGGTCAAGGATTCTGAGCAAACCGTACGTCAACTGTTCTCAGAGGGCGTAGAGCTGCTCAAGAAAAACCGCGCCTACGAAGCCCGCGAATGCCTGGAAAAAGCGGCCTACCTGGCGCCGCGTTCGGCAGGAATTCATTGCAATTTGGGTCTGGCCTACCAGAATTCGGGCAACATCAATAAAGCCATAGGAGAATTCGAAACCGCGCTCAAGCTGAGCACCTCCATGCCAGAAGCCACGCTCAATTTGGCCGGCTGCTATCAGAGCGTCGGCGACAATGAAAACGCCATCAACTGGTACGGAAAATATCTGGAGGAAAACCCCAAATCCGTGCAGTCGAAGCAGGTCGAAGACATCATGGAGGCTTTGAAGAAGTCGCTGGGCAGAGCCGAATCCGATCCCCATGGCCCGGATTATTATTCGAGCATCAGCAAGGAAGGCATATACAGGTGGGCGCAAGAAAGGATGCCTTTGCGCATTTACATCGAGCCCGGTCTTGATGTAGTGGGATATTTTGCCCGTTTTGATAAAGTCTTGCTGGACGCATTCAATGAGTGGTGCAAAGCTTCAGGCGGAAACGTTTCTGTGACGCGGGTCGACAATCAAAATCAAGCCGACATTTTTTGCAGTTGGACGAGCAACCCTGAGGAAGTGACTGTGTCCGGCACTCAAGGAGAGAGAGGATCGGCGCGCATCATCGCCAAAGGCAATAACATTCTGCGGGCCACCCTGAAAATTCTCACGAAACCTTTTCTGGAAGACGGCTATCTCAGCGACGACGACATGAAAAAGGCCTGCCTGCATGAAGTCGGGCATGTGCTTGGATTGCAAGGTCACTCCAACAATAATCATGATGTGATGTTTTTTACGGTCGATACGTCCACGGTCTGGCCGGTTCTCACAAAACGAGACAAAGCGACAATGTCCAGACTCTACGGACACTTTGTCAAGAAGCCCGAATCCGCTGCGGCATCTAGATGATCGGCATTTTCTCCTGTCTTTTCAAGATAAACTTCTCCACCTGTTGGCAAAACTGCCAGACCGCTATACTGTGCTGGTCTAATCCTTGAATGTAACGTGACATTCAAACACGCGCTCAGCGGCGCCCGGGAGATAAAATTGAAATTGCAGCGAAAGCAGCCATCCGAGCAAAGCTCCGTCAAAAAAATTACAAGAGAGACAAAAGCACAAAGAGCCCTGGCTGCACTGTGCGCTAGTGCCTTTTGCGCTTCCTGCCTGACGGTTTCAATTTCCGCCTCTGCTTCTTGTGCACAAGAAAGCAGAAGCGAGTCCGGCACCGCAAGTGGTGGCATCGCTCCTGGGACTGTGCTGAAGGGCAGTGCCACTTACACTGTTCCGAAAGGTACGCCATTCAAGCTCAAACTCACGCAAGTTCCAACAAACGGACTGAGATTGCTCGATCGCGATCTGGACGGCAACCTGCTTCCTGCACAATTGAACGATGAAATTTGCGCCAAGGTTTCCGAAGACATTTACATCGATGACCATAAAGTAATTCCCGAGGGCACAGTGTTCCACGGCAAAGTGGCACGAATTCACGATCCGCGCCGTTTTTACCGCAAAGGTTGGTTGGAAGTTTCATTCGATTCATTGAAAACACCGGACGGCAGAAGATTTGCCTTCAAAGTCGATGCCGACAATTTCAAAGGGTCGACAGTTAAATCGAAACTGGCAGGAACCGGGCGCATACTTTCACACGCGGCAGGCGGCGCCATTGTCGGAACACTGGTGGCATATCAGTTTGGCGGACAAATGAAAGGGACTATCGAATCGAAAGGCATGAACCTTGCCGTCGGCGCAGCTGCCGGAGCGCTAATCGCAGGCGGCTACGCAGCCTCTGAAAAAGGACCGAGAGCCGTTCTTGAACCCGGCGACGACTTGAATATGGCCATCGACAGTGACCTGCTCATGCCGGCGGCTGTAGAGCCTAAAGCGAAAGTGAAAACATATACGTTGGAAGGTTTGGACATCACTATCAATAAAGTAAAGACCAAAAAGGATAATTTGTCCGGCGGCAGTTATATGAAAACCCTCAACGTCTCAATCGACAACAATACCGATCAATTGCTGGAGTCGATCGACTGCTACCTGCTCGACAGCGAAGGCAATAAACACTCGCTGGTTGCCGGTCTTGAAGAAGACTGTGAATTTATCTTTCACGTAGAACCGAATTCGATCAGGCAACTGAAGTTGACTTTCCGAGTAGATTTTCCAAACATGAAATATACGCTCGTGTGGCTCGACCACCGCTCCCGGCGCGTTTGCTACAAACAACCTCTGCCACTTTAAAGTAGTACTTCAACTGTGCCAAAAATTGTTAAGGGCGCCGTCCAGCATCGAGGCTGAAAACGCTTGGCTGGAAAGGATTATTACGCTCTTCTAAGTATTTCTACGAAGCCGTTTGCTTGACATCAGTCTGGCGCACGCGCATATTAGATATCCGCAGCCCTTGCATGCTGGCGTGCGAACCTGTTTTTATAAACAATTACTAGACTGGCGACAACCAATCATGGCGTCACCCCCGACCAGAGTCGTCGCAATGGCCACTTTTGCAGCTAAGAAAAAAAACGGAAAGCATTCAGCTCGAAATCAGGTCAGCTAAGACTCCAAATATAAGAAGCACCAGGAATAGTCGAGAGACTTTCCGAATTTCTTTCGCGTCCTGCCCCTGGAACGCGTATTTGGTAATGAATATGTACAGCGATCATAAAAGAATAAAACGAGCGTCACTGTTAGGGCAGGTTATCACCACTGCCGGTATCGTCGACGTCGAAGTGGTTTCCGAAACTTACACATCTAGCGAAAGAAATGCAGATGAAATGGGACGCATGCTTGTCACCGCCGGCTACCTCGCCGATGCCGACCTGCGCGCGGCCCTGGAGGCTGTCTCTGAAGTAGAATCCGGAAATCTAAGTCCGGATCAGGCAGCCTATGCGCTCAAATTTGCTTACGACAATTGCCTGCCGTTTGCCGCAGCGCTGGAAAGCACAATTATGCAAGCCATATCCGTTGTAAATCCCAATCTGCTGGGAGAACTTCTACTGGCGGCGCACCTGGTCAGCGAGTTTCAGCTCGCCGTTTCCATGGATCAAGCGCGCGACTGCGGACTGACACTGGGCAGAGTTTTGTTGCTCACACAAATAATCTCAATTCCGATTTTGGAAGCTTCAGTTGAATTGCTACGTATGGTGCGCGATCAAAAACTGCTTCTTCAGTCCGCTGCCGATGCGCTCAGACATTTTGTTTTCGAGCAGAAGACTTTTGAGGAGTCCTTGAAAGCTGTGGGCATGGAATCAATCGAAGAGGAAACGCGGCCAAAGCTGGGCGCGCTCCTCACCGGTGCAGGCGTGATCGCTGATTTCGACGCCATAAACGCCGCCGAAGTCGGACTGGAAACTTGCAAGCCAATCGGCCAGGTATTTCATGAGTGTGGGCTCGTAACCGCGCTTGTTTTGCGGGCCGCGCTCAAATTGCAGTCGATGATTGAAACCGCGCTCGTCAGTATCAATCAAGCCTTTGAACTTTTGAGGCAAGTGCACAATCTTCAACTTCCACTGGAAGATTTGATGAAAGAACTCGGTCAACTGAAATCAAAAATGCTTTCTCTTCTGATCCAGTCGGGAGCAGTCAGTCAGGACGAAATCAGCACGGCAGCCGGCTTCTACTGCGGCGAAGCCACTGATGTTTTGCAAGCGCTCGTTGAGAGCGAGACACTCACACCGCAATTAATGAGAGACTGCGCGCGCTGCGTCTCGCTTTTGGAACACGGCAAGCTCAAGTGGGAAATAGCCACGGCGGCAATGATATATTGCAAACGCACAGGAAGCGAACTTCAGGAAGCACTGACGAGAATTCAAACAGACAGCAATCAGCGCCTCCATACTTTCCCGCAAGGAATGTCGCCCGCACTGGCCGGCGGCGCCGCGTAGGGGCGATGGCCGGCGGCGCTGCGTAGGGGCGATGGCCGGCGGCGCTGCGTAGGGGCGATGCCATGCATCGCCCGGTTCAATTTTCGTGCGCAGTTACTGTTTGCAAAATCTGCAAATAAACATTCTGCCTGTGCAGTCTTTCTGAAATTCAGAGTGCTTCGCTGTTATTTCCGGGCGCTTGAGCAAGAACTCATTTCGCACTATCAACCGCATTTCCGGGCTTGTCTTCATCGCCCTCGGTTTGCTGTGACTGTCTAAAGTCTGACCTGCATAGATAAGGTTCAATCCTCTAATTGAGCCCTATGGCGCGTTAGCGCCACCAATTCTCGGTGTTAACAGCGTGGTAACAACTTCTGCCGCCGGCCGATTTATACATTAGTGACGGCAAACCCCACCTCCTCCCGCGAACATACGTTACTACCTGAATAGAGGGCCTCACCCATGGTTGTTACACGTCGAGATGTTGATGACGCTCCGAATCATACTGCAGCAAGTGCTGCGCCAGATAGCGTAAAGCCGATTAGTCAGGCAGACAGCGCAGATGTTGTAAACCGCAGACCCCGCACTGCCTCGCAATTACCACCACTAACTATTGATAGTGTCGAATATGCCAAAGCAAATTTTGACCGCATGGACGGTGACCGCGACGGGTTCGTCAGCGAAAAGGAGCTGGATGGTTACATCAAAGCCAATAAGAAATACTTCAAAGCTGGAGAACAAGAAATAGTAGACAGCTTGAAGGCCAATATGTCCGACCTCGAAGAAGCAAGCAACGATGAAACTATTGATGAGAACAGCGGATTTACGCGCAAAGACTTAGCTGACGTGAAGACAGACTCGACGGCTGCTACCACCGGGCCGAAGGAATATGACGTAACTGGCGGCGACCTGCGCCCGGCCCTGGATTATGCCAATAAAAACTTCAAGAAATTAGATGCTGACGGCAATGGTTTTATCCACAGCAGTGAAATCGACAAGTACATGGAGAACAAAGATTTATCCTCGGCTGAAGTAGGTATGCTGCGCAATCTAAAACAGAACGCTATAAGTGTGTTCAACGCACACGAGGACGGTGAGTGGTTTATAAAAAGTGGCATCAGTGCCAAAGATCTTGAAACAGCCAATGACGATATCAACAATTTGACCTTTGGCGTAGAGAATTTCTCGGAATTGGACGGCGACGGCAACGGATTCATTTCCAAAGAAGAAATCACCGGTTACGAGAGAGCACGAAATAACCTCACACGCGCCGAAGTCAAAGCACTCGATTACCTGCGCAACAACGTCGGGGATTTGGAAGAGCTGAGTAATGACGAAACCGGCGATGAAAATAACGGCGTCACCGGCTACGATCTCGCGAAAGCTCTGGAGGCACGGGGATCAGCAAATGCAAAAGGACACAAGGAGTTGGGAGCGCCGGCAACCGAAATAGCCGCTGCAACACCAGCTGAGCCTCCTGTCTCGCGACCTGGAACGCCTCCAGCAGACAGCACTCCGGACAAACCTGCGGTACCTGAGACTCCTCCTGTTGCCGATACTGGAGCCGAAGAACGCACGCATACAGTCCAGCGCGGTGAAAGTTTGTGGAAAATCTGCTCCGATGAATTGCGTGCCAGAAATGGCGGACAACGTCCGTCGAACCTCGACGTGCTCGGTGCCATGGATGCAGTAAGAAATGCGAATCCAGGCGTGGATCTCGGAACAATTTATCCCAAACAGGAAATTAAGATTCCCAAGGATCTAAGTTGCCCGGTCGA
>JBGAVL010000131.1:0-15527 GCA_044228145.1 Obscuribacteraceae bacterium (SeqCode) | reverse complement strand
CCTTATTCGGAAACAAGAGTTTTACAATCCGAACTATCAATCTCCTCTTTCGACTTGACGTTCAAGAGGAAATCTACGATGAAAGGGGCTAGCTACTTCAATGGCGTCGCCCCTACGATGAAAGGAGCTAGCTACTTCAATGGCGGCGGTACGAAAAATGGAGTTGCGCCACTACCGCTGTTTCTACCCCCACTGTGCTTGTTTTTGTTCACAGGGGGAGGCATAAATGTTGGGATGCTCACCGCATTTGGTGGCGGCTTCCGGGTGCCAGAAAGTGGTGGCGGAGTAAACATTGGCGGCGCAAGTTTTTCCTTCAGAGGAGGCGGTGTAAACATAGGAGGAAGTATGTTGGTGTTGTCCGGCGGCTTGGGCGGAGCGAATGTAGGTGGAGGCAAAAACACCACGGGCGGGACGGCTGTTGATTCAGGATTAGGTTTGAACCCGATCACCGGATGATCGACATACAGTTTTGCCAGAGTCGCCTTGTCTCTTTTAGATGGCATTCCGTTCTGCATCGAGTTCGATCGAAAATACATCAAATCGTAAATGTAATTCGAATGGTCAAGTCCGAGCGCATGACCGATCTCGTGCATGGTTACCGAACCCATTTCGCCATCTTTGACGTACGCACCAGGAGTAAATGCATCAGTCGTGCGCAATTCAACAAGTGCGCTGTCATACTCATCGCCCGCCACCTGGGGCGTGGTCAAACCAGAAACCACCCTGCGTTCTGACTCGGCTGCCAGTGCATTGGGTGTCCAGGTAACAACAATGTCAGCATTGTCTCTTTTCTTCGAGATTATGTAATTGACTTTTTTTCCGGAAGCTTCGCACCAGGTATCAAGCGACCTCATCACAAAGTTTCGATAGATGGGCTTGTAACCCTGGATGCTCTTGTTGGCGTCAATGTAGACCTTAAGCGGCATGCGCTTGCTGGACCAAGTCCAAGTGTGATTGTTCTTCTGGAGAATATCCATGTAGTCGGGCAGTTTGTTGCTGGAGCTGTTCAGCTTCTTTCTGTCATCTGAAAGTTCAGACACTAACTGTTGTGCCTGAGCGCGCTGATTTCCATCGGACTCCATCGACAAATAGCGCTGCAAATAGGAAATCGCGTCGTCGAATTTGGCCATGTCTTGATAGGCAATTGCAACGTTGTAGACAACACTAGCGTCACTCGGGTCGAACTTGAGCGCCTTTTTTCCTTCCGCAACTGCTCGCGAAGGATTTCCGACTCTACGGTACGCAAAGCAGAGATTGCCATGAATACACGCGGAATTCTGAGACGGATCGGCTGTAGCCGCTATCTCGAAAAGCTTAATCGCTTCTCGATAGCGCCCCTGCGTCATGCGCTCACAGCCATCTTTGGTACAGGTGTATATCTTGACCGTCTGCATCATCTGCTGCGCTTCAGCACTGGCAGTCGCATTGGGAGACTTGATGTATCGTTGCAGACTGGCGAGGCACAAGTCGTAGCGCTTCATGTCGTTGTAAACGAGCGCCAGGATGTAAGTCGGATAAACATCATTCGGATCGAGCTTTTGCGCAATCTGCGCATGTTTTATCGCCAGATCGTAATTCTTCAACTGCTGATAACTTTGAGCCAAACTCTGGTGAATTCGGCTTGAAAAACTGGTCGGATCATAGGAGGCCGCCTGGGTCAGCGCGCGTGCCGCCTCCGCATACGACCCGCCCCTGTACAGCTCGTAGCCCTGCGCATAGAGCTTGTAGGCGTTGCTTTCTGACTGGAAGTCGGCCGCAGATGCCGATTGCAGGAAGAAAAGTTGAAGCGGCAAGGTTGAAATCAGCGCGATACAGAAGGCCACCCGGACGGCCACAGCTAAAAGGCTACGCTCTGCGTCGCCGGTTTTCGCTTTAACAATTACTTTGCTTTTGTGCAAAAACAGTCCTTCAAGTAGCTTCAAACACTGATTTTCCCAGGCTTATTGGTTTCGTAACCAGTGTTTTTACTGATACTCCCGACCTGTTTCTCCTGTTTCTTCCCCTCTATTGATGGGTAGTATTACTCTTAAGGCCAGTGCCTTGACCGATGAGAACCTTAAGGAAAGATTGAATTCAGGGGGAGAAGATGTCGCAACAGACAGCAGTTCAAGCGGCAAAAAAGAAAGGAGGGGAGCTTGTTAAGGCTCTTCTAGACCTGGTTATCCTGGCGCTGCTTTTGGCAGGCGCCGGATTCGGCGGATACTTCTGGGGCTTGCACGAAAGATTGGCTCCGATTCAGGAGGTTCCACCCGGAACAGTAGGCGCGCTACCGGCAACCGCAGCAGCACCATCCCCGTCTACAGCTCCAGTAAAAACTGTCACCGAACCGACAAAAACCGCTGCGGCAGATCCCGTTGCATCCGCCCCCGCCAAAAGCGGCAAAACCAAATATTGGATTTCCTCGTCAGGCGAAGAATATATTGGCTATTCGATTACCGCAAAGGTAAACGGCAACGCCGTCGACAGCTTTTTCGGACCGGGAAAAAATGTTGACGTCACTCGCTATGTGAAAAGCGGTGACAACGCCGTCACATTCGAAGCGAAATCATTGGGCGAGCAGTACAACAAACATGACGGCGATGCGAAATCAATTTTGACCCTTCAGCTGGTCAAAGGATCGCACGTGCAGGAAGAGTTCAAACCTTCCGATGTTCTGGTCACGTACAAACGCAATGCTACCGAAAGCGAAGACTTTAACGACACCGAACACTTCTCCGCCAAGTAAAAAATGAAAGCCAAAGGAATTTTCATTTCAACGCTGCTGGTCATTGACACTTTTTTTGTGTCATATGCCGTCGGCTTTCAGAGCAGGCATGTGCTCATTATCAACCCTAAGCTACCACCTGTGGTGCAAAAGAAGGTTGAGGCAAAACCAATTCCCGCTCAGGCTCCTGCCAAGAAAGGTGATGCGAAAGGCTCACAAGCAGCGAAAGATGCACATGGGTCGAAAACACACGGTAAGGGCGCGCACAAATCAAAAGATGGCGACAAAGGTAAAACAGCCGAAACGTCTGCCGGTGGTGACGCCACCGGTACTTCCGCGAAGCCGACTGTAAAACCAACAACAAAGCCAACAGCAAAACCTGGTGCTAACTCTGGCGCTAAACCGGCAGCGAAGCCTGGTGCCAAAGCTGGTGGCAAACCTGCCGCAAAACCTGCTGCTAAGCCAGCCGCTACACCTTCACATAAGCCGGCACCAAACGATTCTACAAAACCTGGCGCATAGCCGATCAGCTATCAGCAAGTGATTTCGCAGTATCGCTTGGTAGACATTCATTGCGTGTTGAATCTTCATCCAAGCAAAATTTCGCTAGATCTAGCTTTAGCCAGTAAACAGATTCATAGCGCTGACTCAAATCAAGCTCTGTCGCGCGCTCGACAATTGTGTTGAGAGCGGGGGCAATTTCAGACACCTTCGCGCCCGGAGATGACCTGCTGATAGGTTTTGGAGTCATTCCCGTGAGAAGGAAATACATCGTCGCCCCAAGTGCATAAATGTCGCTTTGAATGCAAACTTCTTCGCGAAACTGTTCGGGCGGAGTAAAACATTGCTTTGCGCAGGAGTCCGTCGTTTGTCGACCATCTTGCCTCACCGCCAGGCTGAAATCAATCAGCTTGATTGTGCCATCCGGTCTGACAAGAATGTTTTCCGGCGTCACGTCTCGATGAACAATCGGAGGGTTGCAACCGTGCAGATATTCCAAAACATCACAGGTTGCTTGTGTAATCCTCACTACTTCGCTCTCGCTGAGCCTACCGTCTTGTTGCACCTTTTGCCTGAGAGTAACTCCTTCGATATACTCCATCGCAACATACACGCGGCCGTCTTCGAAAAAGAAATCTTCAAGACTGACAATGCCGGGATGATTCAGTTGCGAAAGCAAGCTCACCTCTGCTTCAAACTCTCGAGCAGATTCTATCGGCGCACTGGAAGTAGAAGATGTTGCCAAAATGAATTCTTTAAGCACACACTTCTCGCCAGATGACTTGGTTGCTAAATAGGTTGTAGCCTGCCCGCCTGAAGAAATACGATCGTCGATCTTGTACTCTCCACCTTTCAGAGTTTCTCCTGCAGGGAGAATATTGTCTCTTCTTACGCGAGTTTTGTACGTCAACACATCGAACCAGAGCTGAGTGTAGCGGTTGTCGCGCAGAACGATGGAGCCCAGCAATTGCTCTTCAGCCCTTTCATTTATGATCACATGAGGAGCCCACTTTTTCACGGCGTAAAACAACCGTGCGCGCTGCTCACGATTCAAATCATTCAAATTGATCTTGATGTTTCGTCCGAAATCACCTTCCCTTTCTACGCTGCTGAAAATCAAAAAGTTGCCTGGATTGGAGCGATGAGAAATACCGTCTATTAGCGCTGCAATTTTGTTCAACAACTTGTAGCTAAGCGATTCTTTTTTGAACGCAATGTCGGGAAGTGGACATAGTTTGAAAAATCCTTCCTCCATACGGCGCAAACTTTTCACTTCATTCCATTGCAGTGAATCAGGCCCGCCGCCAATTGCCCACCTGTTAAAAGTAATGACTGACAAGAACCAGCTCTTTAACGTTTTTCGCTTGATACCAGTCTCGGTGAATTCAACATCGTGCTCATCGGACAAAAAGTTCAATGGAAACAAAAACCAGGCTCTGAAAAACAAAATGCTGAGCGCCGTTGCCAAACTCATCAGATAAAAATGCACGAAGAAAACCGAATGTAATGTCGGCTCGATGCCGAGGCTTCTTATCCAGGGGAAATAACTGCCGTAAGAGGCTACGATCGTAGCGTCTGAACCTGTGGGAGCTGTAATGACTAGCTGCGTAGGATCAAATTTGGGCCTTACTGCTATTCCTACTTTAGGTATTTTGGGTAATGGTGGTCTGGGAGGATTTGGTGCCATCGCCGGTAAGACCGGACCAGTCTGCATCATTTTCTCGATTCCCATCTTCTCATAGACAGCGTAACTGAAGAACGCAGGTAAACCCAAAGCAAAAAACGCAAACATGACAATTCCAAATGCTCGCGAATAATAGAATGTGGTTTCGGAACGCACCGAATCCAACCTTTTGTTCTGAGTAAATAAGAAGCCTTCTTCACCTGCAACCTTAGGAACGGGCGAAGGAAGAAAGCCGCGAATCCAATGCAAAGCGATCCAGGTAATGGCAAATGGCGCACAACACAAATAAAGCCAGAAAAGAATGAAAGGCAGCCCTTGATCCGCCCCTTCACTCATGTCCCGCACCCAGGGAGAGTGCCGGATACTCTTTGGCAATGCCTCCTGAATTTTAGCCTTCCAATCAGCTGGAAAGTGATCGTACAACCACAAAGAAATCGGTTTGGTGAGAATAATCAATATCCACAGTAGTATGAACTTGGGAGAAATTGCTATTGCAATTAAGAGCGATAACGGTGCCCTTAAGGACCAAATCCAGACAGCACAGGGACGGGTAAAAAAATGAGTATCATGCGATGGAGGAAAAAGACATTGCCTAAGCGAGTTTGCCTTATCTAGCGTATCGACGCGATCAACACCAACAGAGTCAGTTTGAGATGTTTTGGCACCAGGTGATTCGACATGACATGATTCGGCAGTATGTTCCCCTTGTGTTTCGGGAACAGCAGCTGAATAAACTTTCGTTGATAGCACACCACCCAGTGGCTCCAAATTCAGTTTCAGCTCCGACTGCGGCAACTTTAATGTCTCGTCGACCGAAGTTGCCGAAACTCCATCCTCAGGTATGGCATTTTCGACAAGCTTGACAGGCTCGCCTCTCTCAACATCCTCAACAGTGGCTTTCTTGTTCGATCCGTGCGCGGTCATGCAGGCACCTTTTCTTTCGCCGCGGCAAGCTTCAGTTTAAATCCCTTATCTAAATCTTTAAGACGTTTCAAAACCTCCTCAAAAGATTGCGGGCGCTTATCCTCATCAAATTCCGTGCAATCGCGAATCAATCTATCCAACTCTTCAGAACAGTCCATGCTCTTCGACGGAGATGACTGAGACAGAGAAATCGGATCGCGCCCTGTCAGAAGGAAATACAAAGTACAGCCAAAGCTATAGATATCGCTTCTCTGAGTAGCTTCACCTCTCAGTTGCTCTGGAGATACGTAGCAATGTTTGCCGATCATAGTACCGGTGATACCATCTAGAAACTCACGAGCAGCGCCAAAGTCAATTAGCCTGAGCTGCCCATCCTCTCCTGCAATAACATTGTCTGGGGAAATGTCTCTGTGCAAGATAGCCGGTTCACGTCCGTGCAAGTAAATCATGATTTCACACAACTGCTGCGCCCACGAAACTGTCAAAGCTTCAGATCTGGCGCCGTGTTCTTTTACAATCGCACGCATGTCACTTCCCATTCTGTGTTCGATCAAAAGGAAAGTCGACTTTTCATGCGTAAAGGAATTCAACACTTTGGCAATACCAGGATGATCAAGCGCGGACAATAGCTCGTACTCCCGTTTGAGTATTTTTTCCAGGGCTCTGGTTTCTTCAGTTTCTTCCGCCAGATAAAACTGTTTTACAGTCACCATTCGGCCTTCATCATTTCGCGCAAGATAAACAGCACACAATGGTTTACTTGCAATTTGCTTGATAATGCGTGTCCTGGTATTTGGTAGAAAATCGCCCGCAGCAAGTGGAATAAATATTGTCGATTTAAATTCTTGCGGGGGAATGCTTTGAATGGCAGTATCGGTTATACCGTCAGACGTTGCCTTGTCTCTTTCTACATCATTGAGCGCCTGGCAAATTGAGTAGACTTCGTGATCGACATTGCAGGCGGAGGCATATTGATCGACGCCATCCAAAAACACACTCAAATCCTTGGCCGACATTTGCGAATTGTCGAAGGACACATGGCCACCACTGCGGAACTTGAGCGTGAATTGTGCTTTCATCCCTGCCTTATTGGTGCCGGTCTTCACCGTCATGCTCTTCAAATCGCTCCACAGTCTGAATTGGCGTCCCCAGAGAGAAAGGTACGGTCCCTGCACAAATGAAATACCATCACAGGTAATAATGATCTTTCGCGGCTTGGTGCAAGGCAAAAAGACAGATGCTGTTACCGCGACAGGAGCTGTACCGTACAATGCGACGATAGATCCAAGGAATATCCGCAAATTGGACGAGAAAACCCAGTCGGGAGCAGCAGTGGCGTATCCAAATCCGGCATCGACAGTTGATGCAATCATCCAATTATGAATTGCATTTCCGAGCGGTCCACCACTGAAGCCGAACAGCCAAAAGAGAAAGGCGTAGCATGCCACCAACCAAACAAGCGTTCGCCCAGCGTTGCTCCAAAATTGATTAGCCTCATAAAAGTTCAAGACTCGTGATGGCAATCGCAGAGCTTCTAGAAAACCTTCGCTTATGTTTTGCAGAGAAGTGGGTGAGACAACTCGCCAGCAGAACGAAGTCAAAAGAGAATTTAACTTCAAGGCGGGCTGCAGAAATAGAAGAAATAAAAGTATTGAGAAGGATGTGAGAATAAACGTATCAAACGGTTGAATAAACGCGAGGTTCGAGAAATGATTGCCAGAGTCTGCGTATTGAAGAGTCGGGGCCATACCACCCGGTAAAAACGGATCGATAGTCGACACAGAGACTTCCGCCGGTGAGCTAAAGAGATTGGCATCCCTTGCTGATGCAAGAAGCCAATTGGACAGCATGTACGCAGGTCCCTTCTGATTCAATGTGATACCGAGAATTCCTGAAATATACGCGGCGAAAAAAAGAAAATAACTGACTCCGGACCATACTTGCCGTTTGGCAATCAAATCAGGATCATGCTTTGTGGCTTTAAGTCGCGAGCGCCAAAGAATTGAAATCAAGCATGCGGCAGCATACGTGATAATCGGCGTGGCAAGGAAAGCAAACGGGGAAAACTGAGACGCGCCCATGAAGAGCGCACTCGAGATAGAGGGCGCCCGCTCGTCAGCTCGGGCCAGGGGAAATAGCTGAGAAGCAATAGCCGCATGCATTAACCAGCGGATCGAGCATATCCAGAACAAAAGTATCGCCAGCCGTTGGACTTTCGGAGTTTTAATAAATGCTTTCAAATAAGTTAGCCGCCCGGCAGGGTCGAGCGTGAGCATCGCGCGCATAGCCGGCAGGGCGACATAAGTGATCGCCAGCACTATGCCTGCCGTCAGTACCCTGCCCGAGGCAAAACAGTCAGCAAGTATGAAAGCAATAATGAAGAAGGCTTCCGAGTGGCGCTTAAAGAACTGGCGACACGCGACGCCATTATTATTCATAGTAGTACTAAGATGGGGAGTGAATCCTCGCAACCAGTATATATAAGGTACAAAGGTTGTCAATAGGAGAAAAGATAGATTTCAGGAAGCCGAGCGCAGGCCACTTCCCTCCATTTGCCGGCTGACAAAATCAAGGGTTTTCCCCCAAGATTTTTGATTCCAACATGCGTTATGTTGAGTCTGGAATTCATTTACGAGATCCTGCGGATCACTAATGTGAGCAGGAAAATCACCACTTAGTTTTCGCCGACCTTTTGGCGCGCATTCCGCAATTACTGCACCACAACGGTGCTGGATAGAGGTCTTCGTCTACTCGAAATTGAGAAACGTGTGCGCACTATATATGGTGCGCCTCACTTTGTAATGTTTATGAGGTTCATGATCATGAAATCACAGAAAACGATCCTCTCACTTGCCTTGCTATTGGCGATGAACCTGAATGCAGGACAATTGAGAGCAGAGGCGCAGCAAGCTTCGGGTACGAACAAAACGAATGTAGCATTGAATTACCAAATAGGTCATCCAATAACAAACGGCAATCTATCTGTTTTCTTGATCCATGGCGCCGATAAGCTGAAAAACAAAGAGTATCTTACTTTGACCGAAGGATTGGCCCGAAAGCAGATTGTCGTAAAAGAGACGAGCGACGTTAATACCTTGAAGATTGACAATCTATCGAATGCAGTCGTGTTTATTCAGTCGGGACAGATAGTAAAAGGCGGTAAACAAGATCGTGCGCTGCAGTCCGATATGCTGATTCAACCGCAAGCAAAAGGAGTTAGTTTGCCCTGTTTTTGCGTCGAACAAGGACGCTGGAACGGGCGAGCAGGAGAACAAGTTCATCAATTCGGCAGTGCTTCGAATTTTGTCGTTGGTAATGAAATGAACCTTGCAGTTAAGAAGGATAGAGATCAGAGCAAAGTTTGGAGTCAAGTTGAGACAAAACAGAAACAACTCTCTCGAAGTCTCAGAAAGGAAATTGCGCCGGCAGCTTCGCCTACCAGTATGCAACTTACACTGGAGCAAAAAGACGTGCAGAGCGCGGTCGCAAGCCAAATAAATGCTCTCTCCAATGTGGTTGACAAAGAAAAGGATGTAATCGGATACGCGGTTGCAATCAACGGAAAAGTAAGTCATGCAGATGTGTATGCTTCCGGAACTTTGTTCAAAAAACTCTGGCCCGGATTATTGAAGTCGGCAGTTGTTGAAGCCGTCGCACAAAAAGGTGCACCGGCCAAAAAGGCACCAACCGAAGTTGAAGTGAAGGCAATTATGACAGCGGCAGCTACAGCAAAAACCGAACCGTCACTCCCTTATCCTGCAGCTCCTCGTCTCCAGGGCGCGACGAATGGAACACTAGGCAATCAAGGGGCCGATGCATCGTATGTAAGTGGAGTTAATACCGCAGGTTCAGTTAGGCAATCTCCATCTTCCTGGTTCTTCAGAACCAACGATACGAAGGGTGAATTTGTCCACGACAACTACATCGGGAAATAGGTCGACCCCAAGGAGTTTGACGAATCGAAACTCTTGCAGGCGTCAGGTCGCTGAGATTTAGGCTCCATCATCGAATGTATGTTTTACGATTTCTTCCAATTTAACTGCTTCATCATCGCTAAGCAAAGCAAACTCTTTTTCTCGACGCCTTTTCGGTAATTTCCAGTCATTTTGGCGTACAAACATGATGAAGTCTTCCGCCAGATGGTTTGGCATCTGGACTTCTGCCAACATCTGTTTCATCGCGCTGTCATGGCAACGGAGATAGTCAATTTCTTCCGGCACATCCTTTTCGATTGTTTCTTCCACACATTTATAGAGAAAAGTTGCCGCGAGAGTGCAATCGAAAAACCTGTATAGATCAGCGGTGTCATTGTGCACTTTGACGTTGCCTTTGCCATTCCCGGTCCAATCGATATATTGCATCAATGGACTCGAATGGGCTTGCAGAACTTTCTTGTATTCATCTATTCGCTTCAACATTACAGAAGAAATGGGAAAGATCATTCCTTTGGGATTGAAATTGCGCGTGGCAAGAATGTGATGGATAAGGCAACGCTGAACACGTCCATTGCCGTCTTCGAAAGGATGAATGTAGACCAATCCAAAAGATACCGCTGCAGCTTGCAGTACAGCATCTATTTCAGAATTTCCCATTATCAAACTTGATTTCGTCAGCCCGCTCAAAAGTGACTTAATGTCTTCTTTGTTAGCACCGATAAATTCAGGCAAAGGCTCATTATCAGGTGTTCTCTTACCGAGATAAACAGCATCCGTTCTGAATCCTCGCTCAGTAAATCGAAAATCACCAATAATGATTTCGTGCAGTCGAAGTAGCTCGTCTTCATTCAAAACGTCACTTCCAACTTGCCTTATTGCTCTCATCCAACGATCTTGCGTTTTAGCCGGCAATCTTTCTTGTTCTATGGCAAAGCTTGCCTGCGTATCTGATAGCAGAAGAAAACTGGCAGCACGAGCAATAACGGACGGGCTAACCTTGTCGAGAATTTGCATTGCTTGAGCTGATAGATTTCTCTCGATAAAGGAGTTGAGCAGCTCTGTTTTTCGAATAACAGGACAGAAATTTTCATTACCCAGAAGATTATTGCGAATACGATGTCGCGCCGATACTTCGCCTTCGGATACGAAATACTTTTCCTTATCTAGCAGATCGACCGTAGTGACTTTACCTGCGTCTGAGACGTTCAACTTCTTGCCGGTCAGGAATTCAAAGAGAAACCATATCCGCCGCGTAAGTTGTCCAGTCGGTGATTTCAGAACATAGTTTTCCACTACTTTTTCGGGAATCGAATCGAAGATTCGCTTCAACACCAGAAGATCAAGGTTCTCATGCTTAACAGCAAACACAAGATGACCCTCTACTGTCTCGTCTACAGCGTATTTGCTGTCGAAGACAATCCAGTCTTCCTGCTGTTTTCGACCATGCAGAGTTCTAGACGTCAGAAGACAAGCCGGATGTCTCACAGGTGCCTGGACATCAAAAGCTTGAACTAGCGCCGAATAGCCAAGCAAAGAAGTATTAGCCGGAATGTGTCGGTCTTGAAAAAATGACGTTTTCTTGGATGGCAGTTTCACGGAATTGTATTCACAAGCACGGAATATTATTCACATTATAGCAAATAACGGCATTATATTCACGGAAAACGATTCACCACCACGGAAATATATTCACCAGTCAAGGAATTATGCCACATTATTCACCCCGCTGCTCTTTATCTCGACCTTTATCTGTGTGTTTCATTGCGTCCCGTTCCAGAATGCAAAAGAGCGGGCGCTTTTTCAAACGCCCGCTCTTCAAATTGTTCAACTAGTTTCCTAGGCGCCTTTCGACTTAATCACACAAACAGCAGTCGGGCGCTTGACGCGAAGCACAAGTGATTCATACACACGGAATCGGTAATTCATGTCGCTTGGTCCCAGATAGGCAATTTGCAGATCTTCGGCAACTGCAATATCGAAGTTTTGCGCGCCGGTAGACACTACGGCAGCGGTTCCTTTCTCAATCATTGGACTCCAGTGAATTCCATCGAGACAGAGCTTACTCAATTGATCCAGCTCTAGCGCCGGCGATTCCTTAACTGGCTTGAGCAAGGCTTCGTACATGTCCAACGAGCACACAAGCGCATAAGGAAAATGGTGTTGCGCGGCAATCAACTTACCAATTGCAGCGTACACATCTTTAACCGGTTCATTCGGAACCTTCCAGTCACCACCCTGAATTTTTTGCGAACCTGGATACTGGAGAAGACCATTGATGCCGAGCTCTTTTGAACCATTGAAAATCAGATCGTCTTCAGCATCGCCAACTTGGTGAGCGGCGCGAACAGCATTCGTGATGTCGATAGGAGCATGCATATCTTGGCTCCATTTCACATCACGCCAGTGCAGCCAGAAATCTTTATAGATCAGAGGTACGCGAACATAGGTTTCCTTTTCATGCGTACCGATTGGATTGGTATCCGGTCTGCCTTCGAGATCGACTTCCGCTGGTTCGTCGTCTTTGATTGTTTCGAGCGGCACGCTCTCAACTCCGGCGCCGAGCGGCCCGAAAAGTGCAATCAAACGACGACCGACAACAGTCCGTCGAACTTCTTGCGCAGCAGCTTGAATCATATCTGACGCTTGTTCGTTCGTCAGAGGTAATTCAGACAACTTTTGGTGCATCTTCCACACAGTTAGCCTCCTTGCGACCATAGTGGTCCGACAGTCCATTCTCTTTTGGTAGCACCAGTAGTGCTGGGTTTTCCCTTTTGCTCAGAAGACCCACCGGGGCGACCCGATTGTCCTGATTGCCCGGCTTGTCCAGAACCGGAATGTCCGTGCTCCGGGCGACCGCCGTGTTGTGATTTTTGTTGTGATGCCGAGTACCCACCGTGTCCGCCGTGCGATGTAGCACCATGCGCGCCACCGCCGTGTCCGCCGTGCGATGGAGCACCGTGGGTGCCACCGCCTCCGTGACCACCATGTCCGGAAGGTCCGCTCGGTCTCGCCTGGTGCGTACCGAAGTTTGATACCACACCCGGTTTGCCACCGCCATGCGGAGGAGCGTCCGGTCCCAGCAATTCAGCACGCCACTCTATATGTTCTTCCATAAAGTGATCGAGCAGCTCGCGTTTCAAATCAGTCGACATCGCTTGCTCCTGGAGCATGCGTTGAATAAAAAAGCTGTGATCAAGGAGTTTTTGCGTCAAAAGCGTCGGACCAGCGCCATGAATTTCTTCCAGCTTCGCAGTGTTTTCCTTCTCCTCTAAAAGGATGTGGGCAAACATGCGTTGACTAACATCTCCGGGCACACCCGGATCATTGATCACATGAAGGATGGTCTCGGTGTGATCGGCGATATTGTGAAGGATTTCGGCAAGTGGTGTAGCCACGGCATTTCTCTCATGACGGTATTTGCATTCTCACAGGTCTTGCCAAAGCGGTAAAGCGCCAAACCGCAACTGGTGGCGTTTACAACCGATGCGGCACGCGTATTGTCGCAACCACGCTTGCAAAACTTGTCGGTGCCGTATTTATGAAATGAGAATTAGTTGCAATAAAGTGACAAAAAGCGCCCCAAAACATACTTTTAGATGACTCCAGCCGCAATAAACAGTTGAAAAATTCAGCGATAACAGCGATTTGCAATTAGGTGGGCGTTGCATTGCACGATCGCTTTTCTCTTCGCAACATATCTTAAGAATCCAGTCAAGACGCCATTTTCCTGGGCTTTCGAGGGTGCAACTGCTCTATGCAGAGCGAAACGCCATGCAAGCGCCACCAATACTTGACGATTTTCGACCGATGTCATTAGCTGCGCTGCATGGCAATATCTTGGAAGAATGAGTCGAATGCGCGGGGTCAGAACATGTTCTATATAAATTGCTTGCTTGCAGTGTTCGCCGGCACACTGATCCCTCTTCAGGCAGGCATCAATTCAAGACTGCGAGAGTTCTTGTCGAGCCCCTACTATGCGACTTTAATTTCGGTCGCAGTCAGTTTGATTGCTGTTGCAGCGTATTGCCTCATCGCGCGACTTGCGTTGCCGTCGCCAGCAGCCATCTCAGCTGTTCCTCCATGGGCGTGGACGGGAGGAATAGTCGGTGTCGTCTATGTCTTCATGGTTTTGCTGCTCGCCCACAAATTAGGAGCGACGGCACTTATTGCAAGCGTGATTGCAGGGCAGATGATTTGCTCGCTGATCCTCGATCAATTTGGGTTGATCGGATTTGCTCAACATCCACTCAATCCCGGCCGAATCGCCGGAATTGTACTTTTAATAGCGGGCGTTGCGCTAATTCAAAAATACTAGCTTCGAATCGATAGGCTAGCGTCGATTCCGTGAGCTAACTTCCAATCCGCAGACTATCCGACTTCTACTTCTTGACCGGTAAGACGTGAATCGCTTTGACGACGAGTTCTACTTCATCGCCAACTTTCAATCCCATTTCTTCCAACGACTCCGTTGTCAAAACAGAAGCCATGCTGGACGGACCAGCGACATCAAATTTGACAAGCGACATAATGTCGCCGTTTTTCACCGAGGTTACCTTTGCAGTAATCTTGTTTCTTGCACCGTAACTTGCCATGGTCTGCACCTCAAGCGATTGTAGCTGTTTCAAACTAGCCGCAAATCATATCATGCGAAAACGGAAAGTTTCCGCCGCCGCCATATCCGTCCGGACGACGATCTGTTTACCAAGCAATACTGGGCTTTGCGCCCATTTTGCAACTCCATAACAAACTTCAGCTATGACTATGGTTTCCCAAAGGTATATAGAGGTTTAGAAGATTGGGCGGCGACAGAAACGCTGAGACGCCGGCAAGAGACTCGAAGGTCTCTACAAGGCCAATTGTAAAAGAGGAAGATTTCCGGCAGCTTCCTGAGATCTTCAAGCCCTGCACAACCGACAATGCCTATCTGCCAACATTTTCGATATTCAAGAATGACCAGAGCGTCACCAGGTCATATGACACAAATGAGGGCAAAGTCTCCTTCGATGAGGTTGGAAACGCGCGCATTTACGCCAACTGCAAGGAAGTGTTTCACTATGGACCGAATGCAAACGAAAGCTTTGTCTGGACCAACGGCATGAAAGGGGCGACGCTCTCAGAGATACATCTGGCGAACAATGAGAAAATCAAGTTCAATCCTATAAGCCAGACGTGGCAGGTTTTTGATGATAAAGGTCAAGTCAAAGGGGAACAGCGTTTTCACTGCGCAGTTTTCACTGTGAAAGGCGTGGACATAACCTTGACACTCGAAGGAGCAATATCGCCTGAGCGCTTGCAACGAGAGTATAAAAAACTGCAAAGCACATTCGAAAGCGGAGAAACACAAGGACTGGTACCCTTCAGCAGTGATGAATTTGGTGCGGTGCAAAACGACCTGAAGGCGAGGGAAGCATTTGTTGCGAATGCATACGTCGACACGAAAGGAATTCTGACCGTCGGATACGGATTTAACTTAGAACAAAAAGGTGCCAAAGAAATGCTTTCTGCAGTTGGTGCTGATTACGATGCGATCGTCAATTCCCGGCTGAGCGCCAATCCGACCGGATTGACACCGCAACAGGCCGAAGCACTGTTGCGCAATACGACTATGCGAAGCGTTTATGAGTGCCGCAATGCCTATCCGGGCTATGATGGGTATTCGCAAAATGTAAAACGCGTCTTGCTTGATTTGATGTTCAACATGGGTCCTGAAACGATGAGCCAATTCAAACAATTCAACGCGCACATCAAAGCGGGCAGATTGAAAGACGCAGCCAATTCA
>JBGAVL010000130.1:0-15577 GCA_044228145.1 Obscuribacteraceae bacterium (SeqCode) | reverse complement strand
TAGAAACTTGTATTGTGTGGAAAGTATAGAGTGAATCTTCTATGAGCGTTCAAACTATGAAAGCAAGTTTCAGAATCGCATTTTTCTCAATTGCAAATTTTCTTGCCCTTGTCTCCATAATCGGCACCACATATGGTGCAATGGCGCAATCTTATCAAAACTGGTATCCGCGAGACATAACGCCACCGAGCGGCCAGCAGTATCCTTGCGCTCTTACTGCTCTACCTCCAGATCTCACTGGTATTCCCGCCGGTGACAGACAGTTTATCAACCATATTTACAGTCTAATCTTGAAAGCATTGCAGGCGAAGATGGTAATGCTTTCGGCGCTGAATGGCTCCAGTGGTTTTGCTAATGCCTATTCTGTTTATTACGCGACAATTGCTGCCCAGAGAGCCAAAATTGTGGCTGAGCCGACGCCTGGCGGGTTGGAAAGTTTCAAGGCGCAGGTTGTAAGTGCTATCGACAATCAAGCGATGTTTTTTAACAAAGCTCAGACAATGCGCCAGCAAGGAAAGTCCTTTCAAGAAGTCATGCAAGTGCCTGAAGGAAGGACTGCTTCACAGATGTTGATGGCTGCATGGGGGGAGATGTCGAAGCGATATCCATCCTGGAGCCCTCAGGTCAAAGATAGTATTTATCATCATCTCTGCGCACTTGATCTGTTCTAAAAAAAAGTGTCGATAGAGTAATCTGAGTTCAATGAACCGGTATCAGGAATTTTTGAAACTGAGCGCAGGCTTGTACTTTTCATTGCTTTTTGCAATGTTCTTGATTCCCGTTTGCTATGCCGCCGGCGATCGTGAGGGATGGAAACACTTCAAGGACGAAGGGAGCCGGCATGAAGTGTTTGGTGATTACGCTGGCGCTGAGCGAGACTATTTTAAGTCGCTAAATCTGTCGAAATCGGCGGCTGTTACGCCTGCAGAGCATGGCGAGCTGGTGGCTCGGCTTGCAACTGCGCTGATCTGTCAGCAGAAATTCGATGCTGCAGAGCCTCTTTTCGATGAATTGCTGAGAATAATTCCCAAGTTGAAGAATGAGGGAAAGAGCAACGAAGATTTCTTCTCTTGCGTAGATGCGCTTGCAAATTCGTATTTTGAACGTGTGTTAGGATTCAAGCGAATTTCGGCGATACAACATTCGATTCGATTGATTGATACTGCATTCGGTGAAAAGCACCCGGCGATTTTGAAAGAACTGACTGTTCTTTCCAATACTTATGCCGCACTGGGAATGAATCAGGAAGCCTTGACTTTCGCGAACAGAGCGCTTTCCATAGCGAAAAGAGATAAGAGCGAAAGGGGAAAGTTGTTTTATTGGAAGGCACTTGCACAGGTAGGAAACTGTCGCAAGTCGGTCGGTGACTGGGCCGGTGCGCAGAAAGCATTCGAAAACGCGGTATTCTTTATGAGTCAGAGCACGAACAGATTTTCACTGACGGCTGCATCCGTTAAGGCTCAGTTGGCGATTGTCGAATTCCACATGCATAGAAAAGAAGAAAGCAAGCGAATCTTCCAGGAAGCAGAAGGGCTCTACTTGGCGAAGATGTTCGATCTTAACAGCAATAAAAAGAAGAGAGACCTTACAACGTCTGGACCTGAGTTGCTGGCCTTTGCGCAAATGTATGTTGCCTTCAATCAGTATGAGAAAGCAGAACCGATCTGCAAGCAAGCCATACTCTGGACGCAAGAATCCCTCGGTCCAAAAGACCCTAATCTGATCAACGCCTTCAGATTGTATGGATTTGTTCTCTCGCGCTTAGGTCGCATGAAAGAATCTCAAAAGCAAGAAGCCGCTGCGCTAGCATTGATGAAAGAGTATAAGCTCGACCAATAAGCGAAGTACTTTTGTGCGAGGAAGCGGTTGTCCGGAGCAAAGACCCGCCACGCGATTGTCTTTGCGCAGGATAGCCGCTTCCTCGCCGAAGACGGAGCTTTTGCTTGTTTATTTTCAGTTGGTGCTTGTTTAGTCTTCGCGCGATTCGAGCTTGTAGCCGATGCCATGCACGGTTTTGATGATCGATGCTTTCTCTTCGACGTCCAGTTTTTTGCGCAATCTGGTGATGTATGTTCTCACTGCTGTCGCAGTGGCTTCCGAATCGGATTTCCAGACATGATTCAAAATGTCATCCGTGCTGAATACGCGATCCGGATGGCGCATGAAAAACTCGAGCAGCGCATATTCTGTGGGCAGCAATTTTAATTCTTCGCCGTCGCGGGTCACTTGGCAGGTGGCTGGATCTAAAGTGATATTGCGAACAGACAAAACGGAAGCACGCGGCGAGTGCGAGCGGCGCAGCAGCGCGCGCAATCGCGCCGATAACTCGCGCATATCGAAAGGTTTCGTCAAATAGTCATCGGCGCCCGCGTCCAGCCCTTCCTCTTTTTCCCCGACCGAGCGTTTTCCGGTCAGGATCAAAACAGGCGTTGTGCCGCCATCGGCGCGAAATCGCGACAATATCTCCACACCGCTTTTACCTGGCAAGCCCCAGTCCAATACGACAATGTCGTACTGATAAAGTTTCATCAAATCAAGAGCTTCTTCACCTGTGTGTGCTTCTTCGACCGTGTAGAGCTCATGCTCAAGCCAGTCTCTGACCATGTCGCAGGTGACGAGATCATCTTCAACGAGCAAAACTTTCGACATAGATTCCAGTTTCTATCGCGGAGTGCTGGCCAGAAAACAATATTTAGAATATTACATTTAGATTTTACGCGGTTTTTTCCGGTTTCTGTGCACCCGGGATGCGAAACCAAAAAGTACTGCCTTCCCCTACTTGACTTTCTACCCCGACCTCACCGTTGTGCTGCTCCAAAATCGCTTTGCAGATCGCCAACCCCAGCCCTGTTCCACCCTTGACCCCGCTCTTACTGGGTGCAACCTGACGGAATCTGTCGAATATTTGTGCGATGTCGGATTCGGCTATGCCCGCGCCGCGGTCGGTTACATTCACTTTCACAAAGCCCGGCTCTATAGTCGATGAGATGGTTACTACTTCGCCTTTGGGTGAGAATTTTATGGCGTTGGCAAGCAGGTTCTGCAAAACCTGAACCATTCGGTCGAGATCCGCCAGTACATCGGCGTCTACGATCTCACCGACCTCTACCGTTACCTTTTGCTCGTCGGCGAAGCCCCGCACCATATCCAGCGAAGCGTCGACAAGATGTTTGAGACTATAAGTGCCAAAACGCATCTCCATGCGCCCGGCTTCCATCTTTTCGACGTCCAGCAAATCGTTTACCAGGTTGACAAGTCGCGACAGGCTGGACTGAATTCGGATAGCTGCCTGGTTTCCCTTCTTATTGAGCTCACCATAGACACCGGCGCTCAGGGAGTCGAGAAAGGCGCGCATGCCTGTCAGCGGTGTTCTCAAGTCGTGGCTGACCATGTTGACAAAGTCGGCTTTCATTTGATCCAGCTCTTTGCGGTCACTGATATCGTGCGCGACACAGTAATAAGACTCGTCCGGCGGCGACCAATAAATCGACCAGAGCATCCAGCCTTCGCTCAAATCATTGCGTACCATTCGCACATCGATAGACAGCGCTGTCTCTTTTTGCTGTTTTGCCTCGGTCAAGACACGCTGGAGGCGCTCACGATCTTCCTCTACAACGAATTCCGAGAAAGGTCTGGTCACCAGTTCGATCGGATCGTAGCCCCAATTTTGCTTTGCGGCCGGGCTCATTTGCTTGAATACGGCATCTTCCGTAAGCGAACAAATTACGTCTTTGGCGTTGTCGATGATCGCCCTTTCGCGCTGTGAAGCTACTTCCAATGTGATTGCCATCTTGTGAAACATAGTGTCGAGCTGCGCAATTTCGTCATTGCCGTCAATCGGGCGCCGCAAGGGCCGGTGTTCTGCAAGTAATTGCGCGTTGCCGGTAATAGTGGCAAGACGGGCGGTGATATTGCGACCGAAAAAGCTGGCCAGCCAGAAAGTCAGGCCAATCTGCACGATCAACCCGGCCAGAAGCCAAATTTGCAATGCCATCCGCCACTGCTGAGTTTTTTCCGGATGCATTTCCTGATAATTCATTTCTTGCCGGTGAATGGCGGCTGCGCCTGTGACTATGGCTCGCAAGTGATCGGTGACCATCATGCGCGCCTCGTGCGTCAGTATGTAGTGCTCGCCCGTCTCCATGCGCTTCTTGTAGTGCATAAGTGTCTCGACTGCGGTGTTGGTGACTTTCTCCAATTCCGCGACGTTTTTTTCTTGAATCGCATTGCCCTTCACCATTTGTTTGAGCTCGCTCAGCTCTTTGGGCACTTCCTTGATTTGATTGATCATGCGCTGTTCGAAAGACGGCGAATGAGTAAAACCCCAGAGAGTGAAATTGGCGCCCCCTTCCCAGATCAAGCGGACCACGGATTGCGTTTGTCCGATAATCATTTTTGAGTAAAACGACTTCTGCGCCTCGGCTTCGGCCGATTGTTGTAAAAAGACCAGAATCGCCACGAAAATGGTTTCTGTTAGCAGCGGAAGCGCTACTATCAAAATTCCTTTCTGGCGTAATTTCAGGTCCTGAAGCATGTATTCGCTTTTAAGACGCCCATTTCCAATACTTGTAGTCCTATACCCGATTAAATTGCCGCCGCTCGGTAAATTAGGCGCAAATCGGGCTTTCGGACCAATCGCCAAAGAACTTTCCTCTGGAAATTTCTTGCCGAGTTTTAGCTCTATAAAGAGAAGGTAGAACTATAACTGTTGGGAGGTTTTGGCGTACTGCCGATAAAATTATGGCGTTTTCGAAAAAACAGTTAGATGGACTCCTGTATATGGCCGGTCGGGCATTCGATAATGCCGACTATTTGGCCGCGCAGCGGCACTACGAAGACGCGCTGGACATGATGGAAAAGAACGGTCTGAGCGAGTCTGAGCAGGCTCTGGCTTGTTTCAAGAATCTGGCTGCCATTTACTATTCCGACGGCAAATTGGACAAAGCAATAACCGCCTATAGCCGGCTGGTTGTCACTTCCGAAGCCCTGCTCGGTGAGGGCAATCGCGATGTCATCGCTAATATGTTCATCCTGGCGAAGGTTTGCGACGGTGCTGGCGCCTCCGAAGATGCCGCCAACATTTACAATCGAGTGCTTCGATTGGCGGAGCAAAACCTGCCCAAAGGCGATGTTCTAATCAAGCACATTCGCGAGGCCGCTTCGATTAGATCGGCGCCGCAGAAGGAATTCAAACAGAAAGTCACCGCTCTCGAACTGCCCAAACCTGTCTTCAAAGAGACAATGGAGACGCTGGTAGGCGGAGGCGAGCCTGGCGGGCGCAAGCAGTTCTTGAAGAAAAATCAGATCGTTTTTTCCACAGTCGGTTCTCTGCTTCTGGCCGCGCTTGCCGCCGGCTGGTTTATGTGGATGACGGCCGGCACAGAATTTCATGCTCCAACAGGACCGGGCATCACGCAGGAATCATTCAAGGTGGAGGGTCAAACTTTCAGAACGCCTGACGGCAAGATTACTTTGACCATAGGCGAACAAATGACAGGGACTTTGAAAACGCCTTTAGAAACCATTGAGTTCAAATACAAAACCATCGATTTTTCGATTGAAGGAATCCAGACCTTGATTGTGGGTGCCTTCGCCAGAAAAGAGTTCTGGCTGGAACAGACACCTAATGGCTTCGCTGGTCCGAGTGGATTTCTCATACACACCGACGAAGCTCCGGAAGTGAAAACAGTGGAACAAATGCGCAAACTGGGCGCTCACCTGGAGGAATACTACGCCAAAAATGGAACATTCCCGCCCAGGTTGGAGAAGTGGACTGCGGATCCGGCTGTGAAGCTGATTAACTCTGTGACCAAGCAAGAAATGATTCCAACTTACCAGTTGATGTCGAAGTATCAGATTGTTTTCCCTGGCGTCTCCAATGTCGAAGACTTCGCCAAAAGTCTCGCGCTTGGAGAGCATTGGAATAACGAACCAGAGGCAGGTCCTGGCAGTATCAACACTTTTGCTATCGTTACGGACAAAAAGGTGGACGAAGAATTCTTCCGCGTCTCACCGGTATTTATGCAGGGCTTCGATCGCAATGGACAAGTACTTCCATCTGCAATTCCCGGTGTTTCATACTTCTATTGCGCACAACCAGCCAACCATTTGGAAGGTGGCGACGGTGTTGGCGATGCCTATTACAAAAAGCTGGTCGCCACTCTCAATGGTGCCAATATCTTCGTCGTCAAAGAAGGCTCCTCCCTCTTTGGACAAATCCCGCTCAAGTTCACATTGCCGATTATCTTCGGTTGCCTGACAGGCTTTACGCTGATTCTCTGGGCCCTCGTCGACGCAGCAAAGCGTTTGGAAAACAAAAAGATGCTGCCCACTTTGCTTGAAGTATTGACCGCTGTTTTTGCATTAGTCTGGCTGGTCTGGTACGTCAATCGCTTGATTCCATAGGAGGCGTCATTTGCCGGATATGGATGACAGCGCACCTTCCAGTATGTACTACAGGAAGCTACACAACCATCAACCAGAAGACGAACGCGACCGCTGGCGTCGCGCACTTTATTTTTCCACTGCTATTGGTATTCGCTGTCTGGATCTTCTTTCCGACTACATGCGCTATTGTCTGAGACCGAATCGCATGGGTGAGACTCCCAGCTATCCGATCAATGAGGAGTCGGCAGAACTGCATCATCAAGCCGTCAAAGAATTACTCGGACTGAGCATCTGGTTGACCATGGTAGACCAGCTGGACGGTGATGTTCCTGCCTGGCTGCGCGAGTTTTTCATAGACTGCTGGGCGGCCGCCGACAAGCTTTATCCGGCACCCTCCAGCCAGGAAATAATGTCCACTTATGAAAACGAGCTGGGCGTAGGCAGGGTATGCGAAGCGGTGTCGACACGCTTGTGCTACAAACTGGAATTGGAAGATACCAAAGGTGATGCCTGCATCAAGCTTGGAGAGATGCTGCGCGACAATGGTCAGGCCCGTGCCGATCTTCTCTTCTACGCACTATCGGCGCCGCATGATGCACTGGATAAGTCTATCGATCAGTTGAAAAACTATTAGTGACGCATTGCACGCGCCCGCATTGAACCTGTAGCGGCGCATTGCACGCGCCTGTTGTCCAAGTCTACATGCGACCCCCGTCGAGAGTCGCATGTAGTTCCCCTATATACTTTCACCAACGCCTGTTGCGGATTCCCATGAGTCTGTTGCAGTTTCCCCTATGCCTGTTGCGGTTTCCCCTAAGCCTGACGCACTCGTGCTATCAGTTCTTTCTTGCTGTGGCGATTCAAGAAATTCCAGACAGCATCGGTGGCCTTGAATTTGGCTGCAGAGGTGGTGCTGCCCGGTCCACCCGGCCAGTCATGGTTTCCGTCTTTCAAATTGTAGAAAGTGACTTCTCTTCCGCTTTCCGTGTCGACTGCGCTGTATGTTTGAATCGGCTCGCCTGAGCTTTTCTTGAGAGTTGGCTTCAGTCCATTGGCGTCAGCCCATACTTCAAAGGCTTTCAAAGACGAAAGTACTCTGGGCGCGCCGAGCATGCTCATGAGCATGCCGCCGGATGCAGGAATAACATCGTCCATGCTTCCGTGGATCAAGAGCGCATTCATGTCGCCTGCGGGTTTGTCCTGTTTTTTCAACATTCCGCCGCTCACACTGGCTACAGCAGCGATTCTGTCATTCAGTTTTGCCGCCGCTTCTTGTGCCATCATGGCGCCATTTGAAAAGCCGACCAGATAGATGCGGTCTTTGTCGATGCTTAACTTTGCCGGAATAACTTCGGTCAATTGCCGCATGAAGTCGACATCGTCGGAGCGATAGAGTTGGTTTTTGCCTACGTTCCACCAGCGCAGATGTTCGCCCACCCAGCCGGTCGCATTTGGAAATACGGCAATAAATCCTTCTTTGTCAGCCTTTTCCTTAAACTCCGACATGCGGGAAATATCATCTTTGTCTTGCATGAAACCGTGCAGCATTACCACCATAGGCATTGGATTTTTTGCATCGTAGTTAGGTGGAACATGCACGGTAACATCTCGCTTTTGCCCTTGCAGCGTGAGCGTGTAGTTGGTATCGCCTTTTGCGTCCGTTATCTTTTGGCTGAACTGATGGACATTTTCCATGTACTTGTTGATATCTTTGAGTGAAACACCGTTGTTTTCGAAAAACCATTCGTCGTTGGACGAGCCCATCAGCGACTTGTATCGGTCGCTAAGAAAGGTCGCAAACAGATGCGGATCTGCTCCATTGACTTTGTGCGGTGTTTTGTCCGCTTTGGTGATCTCTCTCTGGCTTATGTAGCCGTTGCCATCCAGGTCGAAGTGCCCAAAGAGCTCAGCAATCTTTGCGCATTCTTGTCCTCTTGCAGTCTCAGAAACAAAGCGACTGTTATCCTTCATGGTCGACGTGAAAGCAAGGCGAAACTCTTGCAAGTTGTCGCCATTGCCCTGCTGATCGCCATTGTGCAAAGCTGCCGCTTCGGCAGGCTGATGCTGTCGCTCAAATATTGCCATGTTGAAGGATTTCGAACCGCTGCCATTGGGAGGTCGATCGGTTATATACGTATTTCTCCCAAATTGGACACCGGCGGTTATTTGCGGGAATTTCCCGAAATTCGGCGTTTTGAAGCCTTTGCCGTCGCCCGACAACCTCCTCAGGCAAGCTGTTTCGGAATTTGAGCCCGCTTGGAGTGATATGATCGACAGGTGGCGAGTAAGGACTCAATCGAAGTGACCGGTCCGATTTATTTCGGGCTATTCAGCGTGGCGATGGCTACTCTGATGTACGAGATTTTGCTGACCCGGATTTTCAGCGTCACCATGTGGTACCACTTTGCCTTCATGGCTATTTCCATTGCCATGTTCGGTATGACGGTGGGAGCCATCATCGTCTACTTACTGCCCGGTTTTTTTCGCGAAGAGCGGGTCCTGAAGCACCTGGCGCTCAGCTCACTTGCTTTTGCTGTTTCCATAATTTTGAGCTTTGTTTTTCATTTGCTTGTGCCTTTCATTCCTGCGGGTGCTACCTGGGAACAGGGGCTACTAAATGTCAGTTCTACATTCGTTGTGATCTCGATTCCCTTCATATTTAGCGGCATAGCGGTCTGCCTGGCTTTGACCAAATTCACCCAGAAGGTGGCAAAGCTCTATGCCTTCGACCTTTGCGGCGCCGCCGCCGGATGCATTCTTTTGGGTGCGCTGCTCAACTATGTCGATGGGCCGTCTGCCGTTTTTTTCATCGCCGGTTTTGCGGCAGTGGGGGCTTTTCTCTTCACGCTCGGAAAGTCAGAGTTTGTAAAACGCTTTGGTGCGCTTTCCCTGGCTTCTCTCGTATGTGCCATTGGTCTAATCGGGTTTGCCACCGCAAATTCCGTCATGGCCAGCCAACAAAACCCTATTCTCAGGTTGAAGTGGGTACACGGATTCATCGAGCCGACGCCGTTATTTGAAAAGTGGAATTCATTTTCCCGCGTAAAAGTTGCCGGCGACCCCAGCGAATTGCATCGCCCTTACGCATGGGGGCTGACAAGCAAGTGGCCGGAAGACAAGAAAGTCAGCGAACTAGAGCTGATGATTGATGCGGGAGCCAACACCTGGCTTACGAAATTCGATGGTGATGAAAGCAAAGTCGAGCATCTGAAGCGCGATCTAACCAATATCGTTCACTACATTCGACCGAATGCGCGCATGTTGATTGTCGGTGTGGGCGGCGGACGCGATGTCCTGTCCGCGCTGATTTTCAAGCAAAAGTGGATTGAAGGCATTGAGATCAACAACAATATTATTTATGCAGTAAATAATGCTTTCGGCGATTACACCGGACACCTGGATCGCTATCCGAATGTCAAATTCGCTAATGACGAGGCGCGCAGCTACATAGCGCGGTCTAAAGACAAGTTCGATATCATTCAGATTTCGCTGATTGACACGTTTGCCGCCACTGCAGCCGGTGCGTTTGTTTTGACAGAACATTCGCTCTACACCGTTGAGGCGTGGCGCAGTTTTTTAAACCACCTGGAGCCGGACGGCGTCCTCACTATATCTCGGTGGTATTTCAAAAACCGCCCGGTCGAGATGTATAGATTGGTTGGATTGGCGACAGCTGCTTTGAAAGATCAAGGCGTTGAGGATGCGCGCAAGAACATAGTCATTGTCGCCGCTATGAAAGGGGCTCAGGGCGGTCGAGGCATGGACGGCATCGGCACGCTGATGATCAGCAAGAAACCCTTTAGCGAGGCAGACCTTGAGAAAATTTCGAAATTTGCCGAAGAAAACGACTTCGAAATTGTCCTCAGTCCGAAGAAATCTATAGACGAGAATTTCTCGAAAATCGCCGAGGCTAAAGACCTGACGCCGCTGCTGGCGAGCTTTCCTGTCAACATCTCACCACCGAATGATGACAGTCCATATTTCTTCCATATGCTGCGCTTCAAAGACATGTTCAACGCGGCGCTCTGGTCGAATGGTGTAATGAGCCACAATCCAATGGCTGTAAGCGTGCTCGGTTGGCTGACTATAACAGTCATATTCCTGACGTCTCTGTGCATCGTAATACCGCTTCTACTGCGCATCAAATCGGCTCCTCTTAGAGGCTCGACGCCGCTCTTGATGTATTTCGGCATGATCGGTCTGGGCTTCATGTTCGTCGAAATCTCACAGATGCAGCGCCTGATCGTGTTTCTCGGGCACCCTGTTTATGGATTGTCGGTGGTGTTGTTTACTCTGCTTCTAGCCAGTGGGCTGGGCAGTTTTACGACGAACACCCTCTCCAAGACCGAGAAAATGACGAGCTTCAATTCACCTGTTGCGCGGTTTGGCGCGCTTCTTATTGTCCCTGTTATTTTCGGCTCAATTACGCCGATGTTGATCTCGAATTTCGCCGGGGCCGACACTGCCGCACGCATCGCAATTGCAGTAGCGCTTCTGTTTCCGCTCGGACTCTATATGGGCATGGCTTTTCCAATCGGTATGCTGATGGCTGGCGGCGCCCAGCGAGAGCTGACACCCTGGCTCTGGGGAATAAATGGCGCTACCTCTGTGTGCGCTTCAGTCTTGGCTGTGGCCATTGCTTTGAACTTCGGCATCACCGTCACCTTCTGGTGCGGCGCCGCCTGCTATTTGCTGGCATTTCTTTTTCTTTTGTGGGATTACACAGTCAAGGCGAAAGTGGCCGCTTCGGAAACAGGGTCAGCCTGAAATTTGCAGGAGAAACAAGTTCATGACAAACCTGAATCGCTCCAGGTTAACGACTCTGAATTGAGAACGAACGTACCTTCGTTGTCTTTAAGGGTTACCTTGTCGTCTTCTTTGATCCAAATTTTGCCGCCCGTAATGGAGATGTTTCGTCCATCAGAACACTTGGCCTTGTGTTCGCTAATCCAGCCAGGTTTTGCTCCCGAGGTAACCAACTTCTCTATTTCAAAGGTTTCGCAATTGAGCCTGAATACAGGAGTCTCTCCTGAAACTCTGTTTTCTGAGTAACCGAGGTTGCCGATGATGTAGATGTGATTCCCTATCAGGGTAGCTGAGTGAAAATCTGTTGGTGGGAAAACAGTTTCAGGGTATCCGAAGACATCAAATGTCCCATCGCCAGCGTGAACGACAACATCGTTGTAGATGCAGAAATCTGAGTCATACCAATCCTCATGTTCTCCGGCAATTTCGACTATTCGACCATCTGGGAGTTCAGTTATTGATTTTCCGAAGCGCTTGAAGGACCAAACAGGTTCTTCACACGCTATTTCGAATTTGCTTCTTGCTCGATAAGCGCTTGAGCCGCTTCGGATCATGTCCATCCAGAATGAAAAATTCATCCTCTGTGGATTGCTGTTTCCGAAGCGGCGGTATCGATTTGATCTGAACTCGCTTTCAAGGACATTCAGTACCTCATCGTTCGGAATGTTCGTAAGCTTCGCACGCGCCTCGTCGTTGATTTCGTTCAAGTCCGCGCCAGCTTCAACCAAAAGTCTTACCATTTCAACGCTGGTGGCGTGATGTATTGCCATTTCGTCGTCACGAACTTTTTGAAAGATGCTAGCACCGCCGTGCAATAGGATTGCGACGCTTTCCAAAGAGTCGGCTCTCACCGCACCAAGCAGTGGTGCTTCATTGAAGTCATTTACCATGGCTGGATCAAAGCCATTAGCCAATAGCCAACGAAGAACATCCAGATGGTTGTTTTCAATAGCGTATTCAAACGGCACCTTTCCGCAGCGCCCTCTGGCGTTACGATCGGAGCCTGCATCCAACAAAAGCTTTGCCTTTTCAACATTCCCAACCTGGAGACTGAGCAGCCAGGGTGTGCGTTCCCAGGAGTCGCGTGCATTGAGGTCCGCACCACCTTGTATCAGAGCTTCGCAATCACTCAACGAACCGAACACAATAGCGTTCATCAGGGGAGTCCAGTTCAAAACGCTGTCATTGGCATTGGCTTCGCGCAGTAGTTTCACGACATCAAAAAGTCCTTTGTTTGATGCGACGCTAAAAGCCGATTCTCCATACTGAGTGACAGTGTTTAGCGCTGCCCCATTCTCAATCAACAGTGCAATCAGGGGGAGGGTGAGATTGTCCGAGAACATAGCGTCTACCAGTGCATCGTAGCCGTGCTCGCGTTCGTACTTAACGTCTGCTTGCCAGCCGATCAGAACTCTTACCATCTCGATGTCACCGCTGCGGATGGCGCAGGCGAGAGGCGTAAAACCCCGCTCGTCCTTTAGGTTGACCTTAACGCCTTTCTTGAGTTCTTCCGTAACTCCAGCGACGTTTCCAGTTCTTGCATATTCGTGAATTAGCACTTCCTGATGATTCCCTGGGTGCAACCACTCGGGATTATATCGGTATTGCACCTGCAAACCTGTCCTGATTTCAAAACCATTTTAGAATCTTGTGGTTTGATGAAATCCGCAGATTTCGTAATTCCCGCATCTAAAAGTCACGAAATTTCAACAAATAATCCGTTTAATATGCGCATGGCGAGATCGACCACCCTGGGAATTCCCAGGCCCTCACGATTTTAAGGCGGTAAAATTTGGCAATCTCCGGATCAGGATCTGATCATTTCATGGCCACCGTGGATAGCGATGGCAACATCCGTTATGTCTACCGAAATTCCATCTGTGAATACACAGGCGGCAATGTGCAAACGAGATTGACGGATGGCTCGATAGTAATCTCCAACTCGCTTGGACAGGCGCTGAGCTTCGAATCGAAGGACGGTATGCGCTTGTTGTATGAGTATGCGGGCACTCCTGCAAAACTAGCTTGTGTCTATTTGCCAGACGACACCCGGCTGACGATGGACCGCGACCTGAAGTGGTGCCATATCAATAATGCCGGCACTATCCTCCGAGACGTTGATGGTGAGCCGTTTGTCGCGCCTGATGGTAAACTCTGGCTGCGTGGACGCGACGGCATTTTCAGAATCTTTCCAATCGAAATCGCGCTTGCAGCGCCGAAGGCACCGCCGAAAAACGTACTGTTTAACCCCGTGCCGAACGCCGTGCGCGTCTAACTCAAGCTGCTGGTGCGTCCGCTTCGCGCGGATTCCTGGCCCCGATGGTCTTCTAAATTGAAGGCTCTACTTACTCCGAAAAATTTGATTTTTCGGAGTGAAGGCAAAACTAAAATTCGCCATATCTGTACTCCCCAAAGCGAAGAGCGGGGTTGGCTCACCGATTCCAACACCGCCCTGCGATTTTTTCTTCCCAGAAATCCGATCAAAGGAGAGAGTTTCGATCGGTCTTTGCGATTTCAATCGTAGGGTGCAAATGTTTCAGAAATGTGGCGACTTTGGCAAATTACATTAGACCTGGCGCCGGCGCAGAGATAGAGCGTGAACATAGTGACCAAAGTATTGCACGGACGTTTTCATCGTAATGAAAACGCCCGCACACAGGTGATCTGCCACCGAATTTTCGGTCGCAGGAATGAGAAATCTTGCGTTTGGGCAAGACACCTAAGTCTGGCTCATGCACACACTTGGCCGCTCACATCTGTTTTTCAGATGCGCAGGCCTTTGCAAACGCGCGGAGGTTTTCGCGTTTCCAAAGTGTGCTCAATTAGCACCGCTTCTATGTTTTTAAGTTACCTGTTGTTTTTTGATGCCTAGCTATCGGCCGAAGTCGAGCACTTGCTACGGAAGAATTTAAAGGCTTCGTAGAGTCCACCCAGTCCGACCATACCGTATACAACTTTCGTCATTGTGGTGCCGTCGCCCAATAGCGCTGTTACTACGTTGTAGTTGAACATCCCTACTAAGCCCCAGTTGATTCCACCGATGAGCAAAAGAACAAATGCAATTAGCTCAAGATTCTTCATTGTTATCACCTTAAGCATCAAATCCGCAAAGCCCAGAACATACACTGTTGAGCTGATTTGCATGCTTACGTACCAGTCTAGTAGTAAAGGCACCAAGATGTCAAGAAGGCAAACCCTAGAAATCCCTGACCCCGTGCGGAAATGGGTAGGGCAATACCGTTAGTGATGGCACAGACTTGTCCTTAGACGGTCGACCCAATCTCCCTTGATAGCCCGGATTCGCCAAAATGAGGGCATAGAAGCGTCTCTATTTCATGGCTTGAAAGAGCGCTGTGTCCTCATCCTGTCAACGTTCCTGGGTTCTTGAATCAGGTTGTCACGAAAGGGAAGGTCACAATTGCCTTTTTAACGTTCCCTCAAATGCCTGCCTCTGTATGCCATAGGCTTTTACTATTCCCCCTCGGATAAAACTTTTTCTGATGCATCAAGCTTAGCCGCCGGTTTGCCGAGCAGGCATGTAACCCGGTCATGGTGTTATGATCCGTGCCCAGATATCCATTTTGAGCTTGGAAATTATGATTCTGAATCGGTCGAAAACACTTATTTGCGCGCTCAGCTTCACTCTGATTTCGGCTGCAGTTTGTGCCGCTGGAAAACCAGCCCTTGCCACTTCTACAGGCGACTCCTTGAAAGTGGCAAAGGCCGAACAGGCGAAAGTGCGAGCAAAGAAGTCTGAGGGCTCGTCGAAGGTCCAGTGGAACGATTGGAGCGAGGAAGTCTTCGCCCGCGCCAAGAAAGAGGGCAAGCTGGTTCTCCTCGATCTCGAGGCAGTCTGGTGTCACTGGTGCCATGTGATGGACGAGAAAACCTACGCAGATCCGAGCGTGGTCCGTGTTATGGATAAGAACGTCGTTGCGGTGAAGGTCGACCAGGATTCACGCCCCGACCTTTCCAACAAGTATGAGAAATACGGCTGGCCGGCGATTATCATCTTCAATGCCGACGGCAAAGAGCTGGCGAAACGATCTGGCTATATGGAATCGGACGAGTTTAAGAAGCTTGTGACAAAGCTGGCTGCCAGCCCGAACCAGCCAGAACCTGAGGCGGCAGAGGAAAAGATCAGCTATTCGGCGAATAATATACTGACGGCCGAGCAGAGGAAAGATCTCAACTTCAAACACGTCGATGGATATGATGCAGAATTCGGAGGCTGGGGCATCGGCGGTCATAAGTTTCTCGATTGGAACAGCCTGGAGTATTCACTTAAACTGGCAAGAGAAGGCGACAAAGATGCGTTGGAGCGCGTGAGAAAGACTCTCGACGCCCATCACAAACTGCTCGATCCTGTCTTCGGCGGAGTCTA